>JBEBYB010000007.1:0-61436 GCA_040391295.1 Phenylobacterium sp.
CGAGCAGGGCGGAGGCGACCATTTTCATGGACGCCAAGCTAGGCCGCAGGACGGCGCGGGACAATCTTCAGTATTGCAGACGTCAGGCCGGGCGGTTGTGCGCCACCGACGCCTTCAGCAGCGCCGCGCGTTCTTCGGCCGCGAGCGGGCGCCAGCGGCCTTCGGGCAGGTCGCCCAGCAACAGCGGCCCGACCCGGACGCGCACCAGATCGACGACCCGCAGTTCGACCGCCTCGGCCATTCGCCGGATCTGGCGGTTGCGGCCTTCCTTCAGGACGATGTTCAGCTTCTGGTCGTGGATCTGCCGCACCTTGGCGGGGCGCAGCTTGCGGCCGTCGAGCTCCAGGCCGTGGCGCAGGAGTTCCAGCTTCTTCGGCGTGATCACCCCGGTCAGCAGCACCATGTACTCCTTGTCGATATTCGACTCCGGCCCGATCAGCGCCTTGGCCAGCACGCCGTCTTCCGACAGGACCAGCAGGCCGCGCGAGTCCCGGTCCAGCCGGCCGAGCGGAGCGAGATTGGCGCCAGGGCCCGGGACCACGCCGTTTTCGCCCCACAGGGCGTCCTTGGTCAGCAGGCTGGCGGCCTCGACCTGATCGTCCTGCGGCAAGGAGGAGACGATGCCGATCGGCTTGTGGAACACCACGCTCAGCATGGTGTCCAAGATCGCCTGGGCGCCGTCGTTCAGCACCAGGGTCTGGCCGGTCTCGATCTTGCGCCCGGCGTCGTCGACGCGCTGGCCGTCGATGAAGACCAGGCCCTTGCCGATCAGGGCTTCGGCCTCGCGACGAGAGCAGACGCCGCTCTGCGCTAGCCATTTGTTCACGCGCTGCGGTTCGGGATCGTTATAGGTGCGGGTCCAGGCCATGGCCCTGCATACGGCCCGCGCCGACGCTCGCCAAGCTCTTGCCGTTTCACACCCTTGGTAACACTTTAGTACATGCTAAATTATAATCCGAAGCTCGATCTGCTGTTCCAGGCCCTGGCCGATCCTGGCCGTCGCGGGATGGTCGAACGATTGAGCCTTGGCCCGGCCTCGGTGAGCGAACTGGCCGAGCCCCTCGACATGACGTTGTCGGCGGTGGTGCAGCATCTGGCGGTTCTGGAGGCCAGCGGCATCATCCGCTCCGAAAAACTCGGGCGCGTGCGGACCTGCACGATCGTGCCCGAGGCGTTCAGCCTGGTCGAGCTATGGGTCAATGAGCGGCGCACGAATTGGGAGCGTAAGCTCGATCGGTTGGGAGAGTTCCTGGCCCCGACCCCGCCGGACGAGGGCGTTCAGTCGTGAGTCGGCCGAGCCGCTAGTCCGAAGCCAGCGCCGAATAGAGGCCCCGCGCCTCATCGGGCGGGCCGCGCCGCTCGCCCAGTCCCTCGACCGCCACGGCGATCAGTCGGCCGCCGACCGCGAACACCAGCCGGTCGCCGACCTTCAGCGGCCGCGCGCATTTGTCGATGCGGGTTTCCGATCCGCTGCGCGTCAGCCGGACCTTGCCTTCGTCCAGATACTTGGCGGCCAGCGAGCGGGTCTTGAAGAACCGCGCGCGCCACATCCAGACATCGGCGCGGCAGGCGTCGTCGCTCATACGCGGACGGCCTTGGTCTTGCGGCGCCGGCGCGGGCGGCGCGCTGGGGGAGCCGGCTGTTCCTTCAGGGCCGCAAGGGCGGCGAAGGGGGAATGGGGGGCGGGAGCGCTCACGGCCAGCGGCTTAGGCTTTTCGTTGCGGCGACGCCAGATCGGCGGCTCGTCGTCCTTCGGCCTGGTCGTCGGCGCGAAGTTGAGCGCGCGCAGGATGTCGCGGGCTTCACCCTGGCTCCACCCAAGTTCGTCGCGGGCCTGATCGGAAAGCTGTCCCTGTTTGGGCGCAGCGCGGAGCAGATCATCAAGGCGTTCCAGCGCCTCTACCGGCACGGCATGGCGACCGACCGCGCGCAGGCCGAAGGCGGCCAGGGCGATCGGCGGTGGCGGCGGATCTGGCAGCCGACTGACGCTGCTGGTCGGCGGACGCCAATCGCGGCCGGCGAAGCCTTGGACGAAGGCCAGGGCCTGGGGTTTCAGCAGGGCCGGGAGATAGAGGCTGAAATGGCCGAGCCGCACGCCGAGCGCCTTCAGGCCGCGTCGCTCGACCTGGCTTAGCGCCTTGGCTTCGGCGCGCACCAGATCGCGGTCGAGTATCCCGCCCGCCTCGATCAGCCGGTAGGCCAGGCCGCGCGCCAGGCCTTTGACCTTGCCGCTGGACAGGGAGGCCTCAAGGCGGCGCAGGACGCCCAGCCGCTTGACCGCCTCGGCCGCGAGGAAGGCTTCCAGCCGCCGCGCCGCGCGTTCGCGGGCCGGAGCCGGGCCAAGCTCGCCATAGAGCCGGACCTTCGGGGCGAACGGCGTGCCCCCGGCGATCGCGCCCGCCGCCTCGCCATGCCAATGCACCACGCCGTCCGGCGTGAACGAGAACGCGTCGTCGGGTTCGGAGGCCAGCTTGCCCAGCCGCTTGGCGATCTCGGGGCCGACCGCGGCGACGGCGGCGGCGCGCAACGCCTTTTCCTCCAGCACCGAGGAACCTTGGGCGGGTTCGAAACTGACGCCCAGCAGCTTGCCGACATACTGGCCCTCGACCGTGACCGCGCCGTCGCTGGCGACACCGGCCAGCATCTCGCTGCGCACGTTGAGCGCCCGCATCAGGGCGCTGGTCCGTCGGTCGACGAACCGGGCCATCAGCTTTTCGTGCAGGGTGTCGGAGAGCCGGTCTTCCAGCAGCCGGGTCCGTCCCTGCCAGCCGCCGGCGTCGGCCAGCCAGTCGGGCCGGTTGGCGACATAGGCCAGCGTCCGCACGCCGGCGAGGCGCGCGGCCAGGGTGTCGATCTCCCCGTCGGTGCGGTCCAGGTGGCGGTATTGGCCGGCGATCCAGTCCTCGGGGACCTTGCGGTTGCGGCTGGTCAGCCAGCCGAAGAATTCCCGGACCAGGCGGATGTGTTCCTCGCCCGAGGTCTTGCGGAAGTCCGGCGTCTGGCAGACGTCCCACAGCTTGATCAGCGCCTGGCGGTCGCGGATGCAGCGGTCGATGACCTCCGGCTCGCCCGACACCGCCCGCAGGGTCTTTTCGTCCAGCGCCTCGGCCGAGAGCTTCAGGCCCTCGCGGGTCGGCGGCGCCGCCAGCGAGCGGATCAGGTTCGGCAACGAGCTGAAATCGAGCTTGGCGTTGCGCCACTCCGCGCCGGCGGTGGCCTCGAACCGGTGCTCCTCCACCGCCTCGATCAGGTCGGCGTCCATGTCCTCGCACTCGCCGGTGACGCCGAACGTCCCGTCGCGGGTGAAGCGCCCGGCGCGGCCGGCGATCTGGCCGATCTCCTGCGGGTGCAGGAAGCGCGTGCGCTTGCCGTCGAACTTGCGCAAGCCGGCGAAGGCCACATGGTCGACGTCCATGTTCAGGCCCATGCCGATGGCGTCGGTGGCGACCAGGAAGTCGACCTCGCCCGACTGATAGAGCGCGACCTGGGCGTTGCGGGTGCGGGGACTGAGGGAGCCCATGACCACGGCCGCCCCGCCGCGCTGACGGCGGATCAGTTCGGCGATGGCGTAGACCTGGTCGGCCGAGAAGGCGACGACCGCCGAGCGGCGCGGCAGCCGGGTCAGCTTCTTGGGGCCGGAATAGGTCAGGCGCGAGAGCCGCTCGCGAGTGACGATCTCGGCGCCCGGCAGCAGCCGGCGGATGAGCGGCGCCATGGTCCCGGCGCCCATCAGCATGGTCTCGTACTTGCCGCGGGCGTGCAGCAGGCGGTGGGTGAAGACATGGCCGCGCTCGGGGTCGGCGCAGAGCTGGATCTCGTCCACCGCCAGGAACTCGACCTCGCGGCTCAGCGGCATGGCCTCGACGGTGCAGATGAAATACTGCGCGCGGGCCGGGACGATCTTTTCTTCGCCGGTGATCAAGGCGACGGACGAGGGGCCGCGCAGCTTGACGATCCGGTCGTAGATTTCCCGCGCCAGCAGCCGCAGCGGCAGGCCGATCATGCCGCTCGCATGGCCCAGCATCCGCTCGACGGCGAGGTGGGTCTTGCCGGTATTGGTCGGGCCGAGCACCGCCACCAGTCTCGGCGGCCCCACACCCGAGGAACGAGCACTCATGCCAGGGAAAATGGGGCGGGAATCGCTCTGCGGCAAGCGGGGCTTGGGCCGCTACAGATGCCGGTCGAAATTCATGCGCTGGTGCAAGATGCGGATCACGTCGAGTTCGCCGCCGGCCAGACGATAGAAGATCACGTGCGAACCCGCCGACAGCTTGAAGTATCCAGTCCGGATATGGTCGCAAGGGCGACCTCGCCGTGGATCGGCGACCGCTGCTTCGATGACCCGCTGAATATCTCGAATGTAGCTCTCAGCCTGGATGTCGCCCCATTGCGTTTGGCTGTGATCCCAGATGTCGTTGAGGTCGCTCGCGGCGGCAGGCGACAAGACGTAGCGATTCATCGCGTCGGCGAGGCGCTGCGCTTGCTCGAGATGAACTGATCAAAGTCAAAGGGCGTTGAGCGGCCGCTCTCTTCACCCTCGATCAGCGCTGCTCGAAGCGAGGCCAGTTGTGTCTCGCGTTCTTCCAGCAGGCGCAGGCTGGCCCGGACGACTTCGCTCGCCGAGGCGTAGCGGCCCTTGGCGACCTCGGATTCAATGAAGCTGGCGAAGTGCTCGCCAAGGCTGATTGATGTGTTCTTGCCCATGTCGGGCAAGATACCAAAGATTGGTAACTTGGCCTAGTCCGGCGACGGTTGGCCGCCGCCGGACCGACCATCCTACTTCGCCGAGGCGATGTAGTTGTCGATCACCTGGTCCAGGACCGTCAGGGGCGTGCCGCCGGAGAGCAGCCCGGCGTCGTGGAACTTGCGGATGTCGAACTTGTCGCCGAGCGCCTTTTTCGCCCGCTCGCGGCCCTCCATCCAGGTGATCTTGCCGACCATGTAGCTGCAGGCCTGACCTGGCCAGACGCAGTAGCGTTCGATCTCGGTGATCGCGCCGCTCTCGGCGTCGCCGATGTTGTCGACGAAGTATTTCACCGCTTGTTCGCGGCTCCAGCGCTTGTGGTGCATGCCGCTATCGACCACCAGGCGGACGGCGCGGAACATGGCGTCGTGCAGCATGCCGATCTGGCCGAGCGGATCATCGGCGTACATGCCCATCTCGACGGCCAGCTCTTCGGCGTAGAGCGCCCAGCCCTCGCTGTAGCCCGAGAAGCCGATCACCTTGCGGATGAGCGGCAGGTCGCCGGCCTCGTTGTTGAGCGCCAGCTGCAGGTGGTGGCCCGGAAGCCCCTCGTGATAGGTCAGGGTCGGCAGGGTCCAGGCCGGCACCTCGGCGGTGTTGCGCAGGTTGATCCAGTAGATGCCGGGACGCGAGCCATCCAGGCTGGGCGAGAAGTAGTAGCCGCCCGGCGCGCCGGCCTCGATGGCCGGGGGCACGCGGCGGATCTCGAGCGGCGCCTTGGGAAGTTGGCCGAAATACTGGGGCAGCTTGGCGCTGACGACCTTCACCTGCTGGTTCAGGTGGGCCAGCAGCTCTTCCTTGCCCTTGTCGGTGTTCGGATAGACCTGCTTGGGGTCCAGGGCCATGGCGCGGTAGCGCTCGCCGACGCTGCCCTTGGTGTAGCCGGCCTTTTTCATCAGCACGTCGGCCTGGGCGCCCAGGCTGGCGACCAGTTCCAGGCCGGTCTTGTGCACCTCGTCAGGGGTGATGTTCGAGGTCGTGTAGTTGCGCAGGCCGAGGCGATAATATTCCTCGCCGTCAGGCAGGCGCCAGCAACCGGCGTCATGCACCGCCTTGGGACGCAGGCTTTCCAGCAGCGCGGCCTGGCGGGCCATCGCCGGGCGGATCTTGTCGGCATAGATGCCCTGGGCCTGGGGCGACCAGTCGCCGGCGATGTTCTTTTCCTTGGTCCGCCGTTCCAGGCTGGCGACCACGGGGGCCTTGTCGGGGGCGTAGGCGAGGAACGCCTTGAGCTGGGTCAGGGCCTTGTCGAGCACGAAGTCCGGCGGCGTGACCCCAAGCCCGACGTCATGGCGGACCACCTCGGCCTCCTGGTCCATCAGCCGCCCGAACGCCTCCATGCGGGCCAGGTAGGCGTCGGCGTCGGCCTTGGTCTCGATCGCGTGCTGGGTGTCGAGGAAGTCCGGCATCTGCTGGTAGGAGCCGGTGAGCTGGGACAGCACATAGGGGGAGTTCACGCCCTGGCCGCCGTATTGGAACCGGCGATTGGCCTCGTCCTGGGTCGCGAACACGAACTCGACGGTGTCGTAGTTCACCGCGTCCATGCCCGAGAGCTGCTTGCGGTCGATGCTGCGCAACGTCTTGAGGTCGTGGGCGGTGGCGGCCTTGCTGTCGGTGAGCGCGGCCAGCGAGAAGTCGGTCAGTTCCGACTTGGTGAAGGCCAGGTCGCCCTTGTCGATGCCGAGCGAGGACGGCAGTTCGGGATTGCGCCGCAAGGTGCGCGCGATCGACTGGTCGAAGAAGGCGTACATCTTCGCGGCCTCGCCCGTCGGGGCGGCGGCGAAGGCGATTTTCGGTGCGGCGGCGGCGGCGCCCAGGGCGGCGACGGTTGACAAGAGTTCGCGGCGGCTTTGCATCTAGGCGAGATCCCCAATGTTCTTTTTTCGTAACAGGCTGGAGCGTTGTTACACCGAGGGCGGGGATCGGCTCCCGTTAATTCGCGCTAATCTGGCGTAGCTAGTCGAGGGTGCGGCGGTAACGCGCCATGGCCAGGGCGGTGACCACGCAGACGAAGGCGACCAGGGCCAGAAGCTCGCGCCACATGTCCTCGACGCCCTGGCCCTTCAGCAGGGCGCCGCGAACCACGCGCAGGAAATGGGTGACCGGCACGATCTCGCCCAGGGCCTGGGCCCAGGCCGGCATGCCGCGGAACGGGAACATGAAGCCCGAGAGCAGGATCGACGGCAGAATATAGAAGACGCTCATCTGCATCGCCTGAAGCTGGGTCTTGGCCAGCGTCGACATCAGGAAGCCCAGCGCCAGCGAACCGACGATGAACAAGGCCACTCCCAGCGACAGCCCCAGCCAGCCGCCCAGCATCGGCACGTCGAACAGGAAGCGCGCCAGCAGCAGGATGATCGCCGTCTGGACCAGCCCGACCACGACATAGGGCGCGAGCTTGCCGACCATCACCTCGATCGGTTCGACCGGGGTGGCCAGCAGGCTCTCCATGGTTCCGCGCTCGGCCTCGCGGGTGACCGACAGCGCCGTCATCATCACCAGGGTCATCGACAGGATGATGCCCAGCAGGCCCGGCACGATGTTGTAGGAGGTGATCGCCTCGGGGTTATAGCGCCGGTGGACCACCACCTCGAACGGCGGCGGGGCGGGAGCCTTGGGAGCCAAGGCGCCCTTCAGGTCGGCGCCGAGCGCCTGGGTCGGCAGCGCCGCCAGGGCCGCGAGCGCAGGGCCGGTGGCCGAGGGATCGGTGGCGTCGACCTCGACCAGAATTTGGGCCTGATCGCCACGCACCACGCGCCGGGTGAAATCGCCGGGAATAGTGACGGCGAATTGGACCTCGCCACGCCGGATCATGTCGTCCAGTTCGGCCGGGGTGCGGGCCTGGGCCGTCAGGTCGAAATAGGCGCTGTTGCGTAGGGCCGAGGTGATGGAGCGGGCGAAGATGGTGTCTTCCTGCACCAGCAGGGCGGTCGGCAGGTGGCGGGGCTCCGAATTGATCGCATAGCCGAACAGCAGCAGTTGCACGATCGGTAGGGCCAGCATCATGGCGTAGGTCAGCCGGTCGCGGGTGAGCTGCTTGAACTCCTTGATCATCACCGCCCAGACCCGGGTCGCCGAGAAGCCGTTCATCGGAAGTTGTCCTGTGAGGTCTCCATCAGCCGGATGAAGACGTCCTCGAGGCTCGGCTCGACCTCGGTCCAGCGGTAGGGCGCGCGCCGATAGGGGGCGATGGCCGCCTCCAGCGCCGCGCGGTCGGTTCCCGAGACATGCAGCGACTGGCCGAACGGGGCGGCCATGTCGACGCCGGGCAGCTTGCCGATCTCGCCGGACAGCCGGTCGATACCGGGGCCTTCGCCGTTGAAGGTGACCAGTTTGGTGTCGGCGATGACCTGCTGGGCGGTCCCGCGCGCGATCAGTTGGCCATAGCTGATGTAGGCGATCTCATGGCAGCGCTCGGCCTCGTCCATGTAGTGGGTGGAGACCAGCACGGTCAGGCCCTGCGCGGCCAGGGCGTGGATCTCGTCCCAGAAGGTGCGCCGCGCCTTCGGATCGACGCCGGCGGTGGGTTCGTCGAGCAGCAGCAGGCGCGGCTCGTGCAGGGTGGCGGTGGCCAGGGCCAGCCGCTGCTTCCAGCCGCCCGACAGCGAGCCGGCCAACTGCGCGCGGCGTTCGATCAGCCCCAGGCGCTCCAAGGCTTGATTGACCCGCTCCTTGTGCCGATCAAGCTCGTGGACGCGGGCGGAGAACTGCAGGTTCTCCTCGATGGTCAGGTCCTCGTAGAGCGAGAACTTCTGGGTCATGTAGCCGGCGCGCCGCTTGATGGCGTTCGCCTGCGTAATAATGTCGAGCCCCAGGCACGTGCCTTCGCCGCTGTCGGGGGTCAGCAGGCCGCAGAGCATCCGCAGGGTGGTGGTTTTGCCCGAACCGTTGGGGCCGAGGAACCCGCAGATCTTGCCTTCCTCGACCTGCAGCGAGACGTCCTGGACGACATGCTTGTCGCCAAAGCTCTTGTTCAGCCCCCGGACGTCGATGGCCAGGCTCACCGGACCGGCCCCAGGGGCTGGACGTCCACCGGCTGGCCCGGATTGAGCAGTACCGAGGGCTTGGCCTCGACCAGATAGACCAGCCGGTCGCGGGCCTCGCGGCTGTAGATCACCGGCGGGGTGAATTCGGGCCTTGGGCTGATGTAGGTGACTTTCGCGGTCATGCCGTCCTGACAGCCGTCGCAGGTGAACTTGACGACCGCGCCGGGGCGATAGGCGTTGATCTGCCGCTCGGGCACGAAGAACCGCAGCTTGATCTTGTTGTGAGGCAGCAAGGCTACGACCGCCTGGTTGGCGGCGGCCCACTCGCCGTTCTGGAAGAAGACGTCCTCGACCCTGGCCGCGACCGGGGAGATGGGAGAACCGTCCGACAGCCGCGCCTTGGCGGCGACCAGGACGGCGCCGGCCTGCTGGACCCGGCTGTCGGCGGCGCGGATCTGATCCTCGCGCGCCCCCAACGCCGCGGCCTGGCGCTGGCGCTGGGCGGCCTTCACCTGGGCCTGGGCGGCGTCATAGGTCGATTGGGCGTCGTCGAGCCGCGCCTTGGCGAAGACGCCCTTCTCCACCAGCGGGCGGACCCGGCGCAGGTTGGCGGCGGCGTCGCGGGCCGAGGCCTCGGCGGCCGCGACATTGGCGTCGAAAATCGCCAGTTCGACCGGGCGCTGGCCCTTGCGGGCGTCGGAGGCCTGGGCCTGGGCGGCGCTCACCTCGGCGCCGGCCTGATCGCGCTGGGCTTCGAGTTGGACGGGATCGACGACGAACAGCCGCTGGCCAGCCTTCACCTGATCGCCGCGCTGGACGAGCACCTGGTCGACTCGGCCGGCGATCGGAGTCGCCAGATAGAGCGCTTCGCCCTCGACATAGCCGGAGAGAGTCGGTGTTCGCGAGAGGCGCGGGGCAAGCCAGAGCACGATGATCGCCACCAGGGCGGTCAACAGCAGGCCGATCACCAGAAGGCGTTGTGGCTTCATGCCGCAGCTCCGGTTTGGTTCAGCACCCCGCGCAGCCACAGATCCACGTGTTGCTCAGCCAGGGATGGAATGTCGATGGGATCGGCCCCGACCGGGGTGAACGTCTCACGCCAGATGACGCCGACCAGCATCGGGGCGATCAGCGAGATCGCGTAGAGACGGGGATCGCCGGGCCTGAGTTCGCCGCGCGCCTGGGCCGAGGCGATGGCGCCCGTCATCGCGTCCAGGGCCGGATGGACCAATTGGTCGTGCCAGGCCTGGGCCAGTTCCGGGAAGTTGCGGGACTCGCCGATCACCATTTTCACGATGCCGCCCACGGAAGTGGCGGTGACCATGCCCGACAGCGCTTTCACCAAGCCTCGCAACAGGTCGGCGAAGTTTTCGGTGGGCGCCGCCAGGCCGGCGCGGACCAGCTCGAGGTTGGGCGCGACCCCCTGTTCGACCACCGCGCGGAAGATGTCCTGCTTGGTGGCGAAGTAGAGATAGATCGCCCCCTTCGAGACCCCGGCCCGCGCGGCGATGTCTTCCAGACGCGCCGCCGCGAAGCCCTTTTCGGCGAACACCTCCAGAGCCGCCGCGACGATTTCGTCGGGACGATCGGCCTTGCGACGCTTGAACTTCGGCTGGTTCATGGGGAGCATCGAGAACTCGTCTAATAACTGACTGGCTGGTTATTAGTGGTGTCTGAACGCGCAAGAAGCCAATAGGTTTCAAGGGAAAATGCAGGATTCACTACGGTGAAGCTTGGTCGTTTCCCCGCCCAAACCTTGCCACCAAACGGCCGTTTTACCCGACGAAGCCTGCAACTGAACCGCGTGGGGAGCTCGAGGCAAACGGGCTTGCGCGTGGATCGTTTGTGAATTTTGACGACGGGAGAGGTCGCGAAAATGATTGGTACGAAAACTCGGGGAATTTTGTTGAGCGCGCTGGCTCTGGGGGCGCTCGGCCTCGGGGGCTGCGCCACGAAGAAGTACGTCAACGAACAGGTGGGCGTGGTTGACACCAGGGTCTCCGCTCACGAGACGAAGCTCGGCGAACTTGACCAGACCTCGCGTGACGCCCTGGAACGGGCGACCGCGGCCGGCAAGCTGGCCGAGGGCAAGTTCATGTACTCGGTCGTCATGTCCGACGACGCGCTGAAGTTCCCGTTCGCCAAGGCGACGCTGTCGCCCGAGGGCGAAGAGCGCCTGACGGCGGTGGCCGAGCGCCTCAAGGGCGAGAACAAGAACGTCTATGTCGAGATCCAGGGGCATACGGACGCCACCGGTTCGCCGGAGGGCAATGATCGCCTGGGCGCCGAGCGGGCGGAATCGGTTCGCCGCTTCCTGAACAAGCAGGGCGTCGCCCTGAACCGCATGGCGACCATCTCCTACGGCGAGGATCAACCTGTGGCCGAGAACACCACCCGCGACGGCCGCATGGCCAATCGCCGCGTGGTGCTGGTGGTGCTGTCCTAGAACTCCAGGCGAATCGAAGCCCCGCGGTTCTGCCGCGGGGTTTTCGTGCGCGTTCAGCGAACTTCGGTCTTAGGTTAATGAGGCGTCGGGCGTTTCGAGAACACGGGCGAAACGAAACATGACCGAATCAGCGACTCCGCTCGATTCAGTGTTTGTTCCCTACAGCCTATTGTATCTGAGCGGCTGCGAACCACAATTCGGTTCCACCAAGCGTGACGCCTCCCGAACTCTTTCTGACGCCAAGCGAGCATGAATCCAGCCGCCGCCTTGACGTCGGACCGGGCTTTCGACTATATCGCCCGCTCTCTCACGGGTCCTGCCCGTGGCACATCCATTTCTCGCGTAGGTCAGAAGCCATGTCGCGTCGTTGCGAACTCACCGGTGTCGGTCCCATGGTCGGCCACAACGTTAGCCACTCGAACATCAAGACCAAGCGCCGGTTCCTGCCGGCCCTCTCGCCCGCCACGCTCCAATCGGACGCGCTGGGCCAGAGCTTCCGCCTGCGCATCAGCAATGCAGCGCTGCGCACGCTCGACTTCCGCGGCGGCCTGGACGTGTTCCTGGTCGGCGCCCGCGACGAGCAACTCTCGCCGCGCGCCCTGAAGATCAAGCGCCAGCTGAAGGCCAAGCTTGCGACGCAAGCCGCAGCCGTCGCCGCCTAAGCGCAGCTACAGAACTTCGGAAAAGGCCGGTGGAAACACCGGCCTTTTTCTTTGGGCGAAAGCCTGGCCCCGGCGTTTTCACGACGGCATGCGGCGATTTCTGAGGCTATTTCGAAGGCTTCCAGTCGAAGGCCAGGAGCAGGGTCCGCTGGGAGTTTTGGAAATTGTCGTCGGACAGCAGGTAGAATCGCACGCTTCCGTCCTTGGCTGGGATCGCCGCCAGGGCCTCATAGTTGTCGACGGTGAGCGGGCGGGTCATCTCCATGCGGGCGATCTCGCCGCCGGCTGCGTCAAGGATGACCAGGGCGTTGCGGCTGCCGCGCACCGGATCCCAGGCCCGGAGCAGCCAGGCCATGCGGCCAGCCGGCAGGGGACGAACCGCGACCACCCCGAACTCGGCCGGCTTGGCGATCGTCGCGCCCTGGACGCAGTCGCCATCCAGCTTGCAGGTCCAGGTCTCGCCGGAATCCTCGCCCGCGGTGACATAGGCGCCCGGCCCGGCGCCGGGAATCGCGCTCAGCGCCTCCATGCCCCCGTTCGCCGGGAAGCTCGCGGCGGGCGAGGGGGCGATGCGCGGCGCGCCGCCCCCGACCGGATAGAGCAGGATGCGGTTGTTGCGCTCGAAGCTGACCAGCAGGTCGCCGTTCGCCAGCAGGGCCATGCCCTCGGCGTCGGCTTCCAGCTTGCCTTGCAGCGGTTTGCCGTCCGGGCCGGTCAGCACGGTGAGGGCGGCGCTCGCCAGGCCGGTCGGGCGGCCCTTCGAATCGGAGATCAGCCGAGCCGAGAGCAGGTCGCCTTCGTCGCTGATCGCGATCAGCTTGCCGTCGGCCGAGATCTCCATGTCCGACAGGCCATGCAGGCGGGCCGTGTCGGGCGAGGTCAGGACCAGCCCGCCGACATATCGGAAATCGCCGATCCGATCCTGCGCGGGGTCCTGCGCATTGAGCGGCACCGGCGTCGCCGTGACCGTGATCCGGGCGCCCGCCGCGACCGGCGTCGTGGGCGGCGAGGCGTGGATGGGCGCGCAGGCGGCGAGCGCCAGGAGCCCGACGGCTAGTCCAGCGCCCGCCAGTCTCACGCGACGGCTCTCCGCACTTCCTTGAAGGTCGACCGCCGCGTCGGACCCTGCGGTCCCTGGGTGCTGGGCGGCGGGGCCAACATGTTGGCGTTCTTGCGGGTGACCTTGCGGACGTCCTCGTCGAACAGTTCGGCGAGCTGATCGACGATGACGCCGGCCAGTTGCTCCACATCCACGATGGTCACCGCGCGGCGATAGTAGCGGGTGACGTCGTGGCCGATGCCGATGGCGATCAGTTGCACCGGGCTTTTGCCCTCGATCTCGGTGATCACGTCGCGCAGGTGGCGTTCCAGGTAGTGGCCGGAGTTCACCGACAGGGTCGAGTCGTCGACCGGGGCACCATCGGAGATCACCATCAGGATGCGGCGGGCTTCCGGCCGGCCGATTAGTCGCTGGTGGGCCCACATCAGCGCCTCGCCGTCGATGTTCTCTTTCAGCAGCCCTTCGCGCATCATCAGGCCAAGGTTGCGGCGCGCGCGGCGCCACGGGGCGTCGGCGGACTTGTAGATGATGTGGCGCAGATCGTTCAGGCGCCCGGGCTGGGCCGGCTTGCCGGCCTTCAGCCAATCCTCGCGGGACGATCCGCCCTTCCAGGCGCGGGTGGTGAAGCCAAGGATCTCGGTCTTCACGCCGCAACGCTCCAAGGTGCGGGCCAGGATGTCGGCGCAGACCGCCGCCACCATGATCGGCCGGCCGCGCATCGAGCCCGAATTGTCGATCAGGATGGTGACGACCGTGTCGCGGAACTCGGTGTCTTCCTCTTCCTTGAAGGCGAGGGATGCGGTGGGATCGGTGATCACCCGCGTCAGGCGCGCGACGTCGAGGATCCCTTCCTCCAGGTCGAAGGTCCAGGAGCGGTTCTGCTGGGCCATCAGTTTGCGCTGCAGCTTGTTGGCCAGGCGCGAGACCACGCTGGAAAGACTGGCGAGTTGCTGGTCCAGATAGGCGCGCAGCCGGGTCAGCTCCTCGGCGTCGCACAGCTCCTCGGCCGCCACGACCTCGTCGTGGGCGGTGGTGAAGACGCGGTAGGTCGCCTGCTTGGGGTCGCCCTTCGGGTCGGGGCGGGCGGGCTGTTCGCCCTCGCCCATCTCCGGCGGTTCGTCGGTGTCGTCGGCGTTCGGATCGTCCTGCGCCTCGGTCATCTGGCTGTCGGCGTCGTCGCTTTCGCTATGAGACGCTTCGTTCTCGTCCATCGAGGCCTGTTGCGGGGACTGGCCCTCGCCTTCGCCCTCGTCGCCGTCTTCCTGGCTTTCGGCCTCGCCGTCCTCGCTGTCGCCGTCGTCGTCGGCTTGATCGGGGGCGTCGGACAGGTCGTCGCCCATCGACAGGTCGCGCAGGATGGTGCGGGCGATCTTGGCGAACAGCTTCTGATCGTGGGCGGCGTCGGCCAGCTTGTCGAGATCGGCGCCGGCCTTGCTCTCCACCTCGGCGCGGAACAGGTCGACCAGCGGCTTGGCCATGGCCGGCGGCGGCTCGCCGGTCAGCCGCTCGCGCGCGATCAGGGCGACGATGTCGGCCATCGGCGGGTTGGCCAGGGCTTCGAGCTGGTTTAGCGGCCGCTTGGCCCAGGCATGTTCATGGACGATCCGCAGGTTGTCCTTCACCCCGGCCAGCGCATTGGCGCCGATCGCCTCGATTCGAACCTGCTCCAAGGCGTCATAGACCGGCGCGCCGAGCGCCGAGGCCGGGCGGCTCTTGGCGTGGGCGGCGTTGTCGTGGTGGGCCAAGCGCAGGGCCATCTGGTCGGCCAGCCCGCGAATCCGCGCAGCGTCGGTCGGCGTCAGGTCGCGCGGCGGGTGCGGCAGCACCGCGCGGTTGCCGGAGAGCTGCGGGCCCTCGCCGGAATAGACGATCTCCAGATCGGGCATTTCAGCCAGCGATCGCGCGGCATTGGCCAGCGCGCGTTTGAAGGGCTCGATAGGGCTTTCAGGGTTCTTGGCCATGGGCAAATCTCATAGCGCGGGTGGGCGAAGCGAGGGAAGGGTGACTTGGCGTCCACGACGCAAGGAACGGCCCGCTGAGCCCGGCGTTGCCACCTTAAGCAGTTTGAGGAGGCGATAAATGCTGAAGTGGGCTCTCATTTTCGCGGTCGTGGCGTTGATCGCCGGGGCGTTCGGCTTTGGCGGTATCGCCGGCGCGGCCGCTGGCATAGCCAAGCTGCTGTTCTTCGTCTTCCTGATCGGGTTCGTGATCTTCCTGGTCCTGGGGTTCATGGCCGGCAAGAAGATAACGGGCGGCTGACGCCGCCCGTCCTCCAGGCCCGGCGGGCCTACTTCTTGGCGAGGTAGGCCTTGCCCTGGCTGTCGGCCAGATCGACCAGATCGCCCATGGTCAGGTTCACGTCGATCAGGTGCAGGCCCCAATCGGGCGTGACCGCGCCGGGCTTGATCGTATCGGTGCGCGGATCGGCCGGGTCGGCGTTCACGTGCACGGCCAGATAGTTGAAGCCGTTCTCGTTAACGCATGTGGCGCTCAGCAGGCCCGGCAGCGACACGAACGGGGTGGTGACGTTCACGCCCTTGGCCCATCCGTCGGCGGTGTGCCCGTTTCCGGTCGTCGCGAGATAGCTGTGCAGTTCGCCCTTGCCGCCGGCCAGGTTGGCTGGGTTGGAGCAAGCCACTTCCATGGCGGGATTGGGTTCGCGCGGGCGTCCAAATCGGCTGTTGGCGGGCGGCGGGGCGGCGCCCAGGAAGCTGGCGTAGGCGATCGCGCACCCGGTCTGGGTCGCCGACTTGCACAACGGGATCGACTTGAAGGTCCCGGTGTCCTTGCCCTTCTCGACCGGAAGGCCGGTGCCGAGCAGCATGGCGGAGATCAGCTTCTCCTGGGCCGGCTTGCCGTCGATCTCGGCGGCGATCAGCTGGGTCAGGACGCCCGAGCCCTGGCTGTGACCGATCAGGATCACGCCGCGGCCCTTGTTCTCGTGGGCGAGATAGTGGTTCCAGGCGTCGACCACGTCCTGGTAGCCGGTCTGCGGGCGCGGCGCATTGGCGGCCAAGCCGCTGGGCGGGGGCGCGCCCGTCACCATGGCGCGCAGCGCGGTCAGAGTGAACTGGCGGTACATGGGCGCATAGACCCGGCACTTGGAGGCGAAGCGCGAGAGCTGTTGCTCGACGACGCGCTGCTCCTCGGCGTTCGGCGTCATGTCGGACAGCACGCCTGGATCCATCGATACGGTCGGATAGACGTAGAAGCAGTCGATCGGCGCCTTGGGATCGGCCTTCCAGCCTTCCTTGGTCGCCTTGCCGGCCGCGGTGATCACGGTGGCGGTATTGTCGTTGGAGCAGGCGTCGGTACGGCCCGGCCAGCACAGCCAGTTTTGCGTTTTCGAGTAGTCGTTATGGTCGGCGGCGGCGGGCGCCTGAGCCGCGGCCGGAAGCGCCATCCCGCCAAGCAAAAGCGTACCTGCGGCCAAGGCCGCGAGCGTGTTCCTGGACATCTATCCCCACTGAAAATCTATGATCTGCAATGGCGGCAGGATCGCGCTGTAACGGCGTGCGGTCCAGCTTGAAGTTCAGCGGGCTGAAACCGATCCCGCGGCGTCGGTCGCCAGGTCGCTGGCGCTCAAGGCCGCCTCGACGGCGCCCTCGATGGGCTTGGGGATGAAGCCGCTCATGCCGGCGGCCGCGGTTTTGCGGCAACTTTGAACTCATCGCGCACGCCCGACATGGATGTCGGGCGTGCGATATCTGCGACTATCAAACCGTGAAGATCAGTCGCGCGTTGGGATCGTCCCGAAGGACGATCCCAGGCAGGCGTCAGGCCACGCGGACGCGGGCGGTGCTTTCCGGCAGGTCTTGGCCGAAGGCGCGTTGGAAGAATTCGGCGACGGTGCCGCGTTCCAACTCGTCGCACTTGTTCAGGAAGGTCATCCGGAAGGCGAGCGCGATGTCGCCGCCGAAGATCTCGGCGTTCTGGGCCCAGGTGATCACGGTCCGCGGGCTCATGACGGTGGAGATGTCGCCGTTCATGAAGGCGTTGCGGGTCATGTCGGCCACGCGGACCATGGCCGCGATGGTGCGTTTGCCCTCGACCGTGTCGTAGTGCGGCGACTTGGCCAGGACGATCTCGGCTTCCACGTCATGGGCCAGATAGTTCAGCGTGGTCACGATGGACCAGCGGTCCATCTGGCCTTGGTTGATCTGTTGGGTGCCGTGATAGAGGCCCGTCGTGTCGCCCAGACCGATGGTGTTGGTCGTGGAGAACAGGCGGAAGAACGGGTTCGGCCGGATCACGCGGTTCTGGTCGAGCAGGGTCAGCTTGCCCTGGGCTTCCAGGATGCGCTGGATCACGAACATCACGTCCGGACGGCCGGCGTCATATTCGTCGAACACCAGCGCCACCGGGCGCTGGATCGTCCAGGGCAGGATGCCTTCGCGGAACTCGGTGACCTGCTTGCCGTCCTTCAGGACGATGGCGTCCTTGCCGACCAGATCGATCCGGCTGACATGGCTGTCGAGGTTCACGCGGATCAGCGGCCAGTTCAGGCGTGCGGCGATCTGCTCGATGTGGGTCGATTTGCCGGTGCCGTGATAGCCTTGGACCATCACGCGGCGGTCGAACGCGAAGCCTGCGCAGATCGCCCGGGTGGTTTCCGGGTCGAACTTATAGGCGAGATCGATGTCCGGCACGTGGGCGTCGCGCTCGCTGAAGGCGGGCACGGTCATGTCCACATCGACTCCGAACGTGTCGCGGACCGACACCTTCTTGTCCGGAACCAGAGCGATCAGTTTGTCGTCTTGAGTATTGGCGAAAGAAGTCATGGCGGGCTTCGATTACAGGGTTACGGACGCAATGCAAACGCCAGTTTGCATGCTTGGCCGGCCGGTTGCGAGGGCGCCGCGACGTCAGGCGGTTTCCGAGCCGCGCCGTAGTTCCCGGGGACCTGCGCCCCACCACGCCTTAACCGCCCGAGAAAACGCGCTTTCCTCCGAATAGCCCAGGCGTAGCGCGAGTTCCGCCAGCGACAGGCGGGATTCGGTGAGCAGGATCATCGCCTCGCGCATGCGGGTCTCGTCGCGCAGGGTCGAGAAGCTGACCCCGGCTTCGTTCAGACGGCGCTGCAGGCTGCGAACCGACAGGCCGAGCTCGGCCGCCGCCGCCGGCGCCGACGCGGTTCGAAAGCCGGTGCGGTGGATCACCGCCTGGACCTGCGCGCAGAGCGTCTCGCTGCGGTTCTGGTCGCGCAGCAGGCCCTCGGCATAGGCGGCGTTCAACTCCAGCAGCCTGGGGTCGGCGCCGGGGATAGGGCGCTCAAGGTCGCAGACGGCGAACACCAGCCCGGCGTTGGCGCCGAAACCCACGGGCAGCCTGAGGAAGGCTTCATAGGTTTCACGCGGGGCCGGCGCGCCGTTCATCAGGATCACTTGGCGCGGACGCACGCCGGTCCCACTGGCCGCCGAGCGGCCCGCGCTCAGGGTCGCGAGTACGGACTCGACCTGCAGCCGATGGATTTCAACGGGATCGCGGGTCGGCACATAGGTCAGCCGCAGCATGTCGCCCTCGCGCGTCGCCCGATAGCCGCCGCTGTTGCTGACCAACTGCTGATAGCGCAGCAGCATGTCGAGGCCGGCCCCCACGGTGGCGCTGTGGGCCATCAGGATCGTGAGGACGTTGCTGGCCTGGATCGGCATGCCGGCCCCGACCTTGAAACCGAGCAGGGGATCGGCGCTTAGCGCGCTCGCCCGCCGCCATAACCTGCGCACCGAGGCGACATCGACACGGGAATCGCGGGCCGCCGATCCGCCTTCGAAGCCACGCAGGCCATGGGTCAGGGTCTCGCGGTCCAGGCCTTGCCTGACCAGGCCGTCGAGGGCGGCGTTCACCCATCCCGCCATGATCGTCGAGGTTTCGCGCATCCGGCGACTAGAGCCCATGCGTCATTTAGAGCCAAGTCTTGTGGCGCGCGAAGTCAAATGTTCGGCGCACGGGATCAAGCACGGCGCGCTAAGCTCGTTTCAAAGATCGAGCCGGCGAAGCGGCCGGGCTCGACGCATGGAGGAACCACATGGACCAGGCTCTCGTCGGCGCGCGCAGCATCTCCGTCACGCCTCAGGCGACCGGCTTTGGCGCCGAAATCGCCGGCCCTGATCTTTCGGGGCCGCTGAGCCCCGAAGTCCTGGCCGAGGTGAAGGCCGCCTGGGCGGCCCATTCGGTGGTGGCGTTCCCGGACCAGCCGTTGTCGTTGGAGGCGCTGGAAGCCTTCACCCAGCAGATCGGCGCGTTCGGCGTCGATCCCTTCATCGCCCCGATGCCGGGTCACCCCAATGTGCTGGAACTGCGCCGCGAGCCCGACGAGAAGGCGACCAATTTCGGCGCCGGCTGGCATTCGGACTGGAGCTTCCAGAAGGAGCCGCCGGCCGCCACCCTGCTGCGCTCGGAAGTGACGCCCCCGGTCGGCGGCGATACGCTCTTCGCCGACTGCTCGCGGGCCTATGACGCGCTGTCGGACGCCATGAAGGCGGTGCTGGCGCCGCTGCGGGCGATCCATTCGGCGACCCGCGCCTACGGAACCCAGGGCGTCTTCGCCAAGGAGACCGAGAAGCGCACCATGGAGATCATCGTCTCCTCGGAAGCCGACAAGACGCTGAGCCACCCGTTGGTGCGCACCCACCCGGTCACCGGCCGCAAGGCGCTGTTCGTCAGCCCGACCTACACCGTCGGGATCGAGGGCATGACCCTGAAGGAAAGCCACGCGATCCTCGGCTTCCTGTTCGCCCATATGACCCAGGAAGAGTTCATCTACCGCCACAAGTGGCGGGCGGGGATGCTGCTGATGTGGGACAACCGCTGCACCGTCCACCTGGCCGAGGGCGGCTATGACGGTCACCTGCGCGTCATGCACCGGACGACCGTGGCTGGCGACGTTCCAGTCTAGGCCATCTTCGCCTTCTTCAGCGACTTGTAGGCCTTGATCACCCGCTGCAGCTTGTTCTCGGCCGAGCGGTCGCCGCCGTTGGAGTCGGGGTGGCAGCGCTTCACCAGCTCGAGGTAGCGGGCGCGGATGGCGGGGCCGTCGGCGTTTTCGTCCAGGTCGAGGTCGGCCAGGGCGTTGCGCTCGATCTTGCCGATCCGCCGAATATTAGCGGCTTCCGGGCTCGGCTTGGGGCGCTGGCCGCCGCCGAACAGGCTGAACGGGTCGCTATAGCCTTCGCCCTTGCCAAAGCCGTGCGCGGCCGCCGCGGCCTCGCGCGAGAACTTGCTGGCCTTGAACTGCCAGGTCGGGCGGTCGCCTGACGCGCTCTGGGCCTGGCGCTGACGCACCTCGCCCTCGCTCATGCCGGCGAAGAAGTTCCACTGCTTGTTGTATTCCGCCGCGTGCGGCTGGCAGAACCAGTAGTGCTCGTTCAGCATGTCGCGGGATTTCGGCGCGCGCGCCGTCGCCGCCGTCCGGCACCCCGGATTGTCGCAGGCCCGTTCCCCGGGCTTTAGCGCATAGACGTCGTCCGATTGCTTCGCCTCCTCCGAGGAGGGGGGACGCACCCGGATATCGACGAACTTAGGCTTGTATTGAAACGCACCGGCCATGGCCTGATTATGAGGTTCCTGAGTTCGCTTTTCTAGAATTGAACATGAAGCCGATGGGCGCCATATTTGAGACCATCCACGACAAGCTCACTGCGGCGTTCTCGCCCACCCGCCTGGAGATCCAGGACGACTCTGATCGGCATGCCGGTCACGCGGGCGCGACACCGGGGGGAGAAAGCCATTTCAACCTGTTGATTGAAGCGCAAGCCTTCGCTGGAGCGTCCAAGGTGGCGCGTCAGAGATTGATTTACAAGGCGCTTTCCGACGAACTCGCCGGACCGATCCACGCCTTGTCCATCAAGGCGCTGGCGCCCGGCGAAGATAGCTAGGAAGCTACGACAGCGGATCGGACAGGTGCAGCCCGCGTTGGGTTGAACAATAAGTGTGTGAGCGCTCACGCCTGGGGAGGCGAGATTTTGAAGACGACGATCACAGTTAACGGACTGGCGCGGACGCTCGACGTCGATTCGCGCACAACATTGTTGGACGCGCTGCGCGAGCATCTTGGGCTGATCGGTTCGAAGAAGGGCTGCGACCATGGTCAGTGCGGCGCCTGCACGGTGCTGGTGAACGGCGCGCGGATCAATTCCTGCCTTTCGCTGCTGGCCATGCACGACGGCGACCAGGTCACGACCATCGAGGGGCTGGGCAGCGCCGACAACCTGCATCCGGTCCAGCAGGCCTTCCTGGAAAACGACGCCTTCCAATGCGGCTATTGCACGCCGGGCCAGATCTGCTCGACGGTCGGCATGCTGCAGGAGGCCGCCGACGGCTGGCCGAGCCAGGTGATGGAGGACGTCGCCGGGCTGGTCGACCTGACCGAGGCCGAGATCCGCGAGCGGATGAGCGGCAACATCTGCCGTTGCTCGGCCTATCCGCAGATCGTGGCGGCGATCCGCAGCGTCGCGGGAGACGCCGCATGAGGCCCTTCACCTACGAACGCGCCGCCGACGCCCTGTCGGCGGTCAAGGCGGTGGCTGAGAATCCCGGCGCCAAGTTCCTGGCCGGCGGCACCAATCTGCTGGACCTGATGAAGCTGGACATCGAGCGGCCGACCCATCTGGTCGATGTCGGGCGGCTGCCCTTCGCGGGCGTCGAGGACGTGAACGGCGGCCTGCGGGTCGGCGGAGCCATGGTCAACAGCAAGCTCGCCGCCCATCCGCGAGTGCGGGAGCTATATCCGGTGCTGGTCCGGGCCCTAGTCTCCGGCGCCTCGGGCCAGCTTCGCAACAAGGCGACGACGGCGGGGAACCTGCTTCAGCGGACCCGCTGCGCCTATTTCTACGACACCACCAAGCCCTGCAATAAGCGCCAGCCCGGCTCGGGCTGCAGCGCCCTGGAGGGGGTGCACGGCGCCCATGACGCCATCTTCGGCGCCAGCAAGGCCTGCATCGCCAGCCATCCCTCGGACATGGCCGTGGCCCTGACCGCGCTGGGCGCCAGCGTCGAGACCCTGACGCCGACCGGCGCCTCGCGCACCCTGGCGGTCCAGGACCTGCACCGCCTGCCCGGCGACACCCCGCAGGTGGAGACCGATCTTGCGCCTGGCGAATTGATCACCGCCGTCCTGCTACCGCCGCCGCCGGAGGGCGGGCAGGTCTATCGCAAGGTTCGCGGCCGCGCCTCCTACGCCCACGGCATCGCCAGCGTGGCGGTGGCGGGCGGCCGGGTCGCGCTGGGCGCCGTGGCGCACAAGCCCTGGCGCGCCGCCCATATCGAGGACGCGCTGGCGGCCGGCGCCTCGCCCGCCGAAGCCGCCGAGGCCGAGATGGCCAAGGCCGACCGCAGCGACCGCAACGCCCTGAAAATCGCCCTGGTGGGCCGGTTGGCCGCCGCGGCCATCGAAGAGTCCAAGACCCGGAGGGTCGCATGAGCTCCGTCAAGGATTGGGCCGCGCCCAACCCCATCACCGAAAATCGCGGCGGCCTGATCGGCAAGGGCGTCGATCGCTATGAGGGGCGGCTGAAGGTCACCGGTTCTGCGCCCTACGCCTATGAGGTTGATGCGCCGTCGCGTCCGGCCATCGGCTATATGGCCACCGCCGCGATCGCCAAGGGCAGGATCGCCCGCATCGACACCAGGGCCGCCGAGGCTTCGCCCGGCGTCCTGCTGGTGTGGAGCCATCTGAACGCGCCGGCCCAGGCCCCGCGTGGCACGCGGGCCAATCCTCGCAGCCAACGGCCGTCCAATCCGGTGCTGGCCAGCGACCGGATCGACAACTTCGGCCAGACCGTGGCCTTCGTGGTCGCCGACACCTTCGAAAACGCGCGGGCTGCGGCGAATCTGATCGAGATCGAATACGCAGCCGAACCCGGCGTGGTCGATTTCGTCGCCAGCCTGGACCAGGCCGACCAACCGCCGGGCGAGGAGGACGTCCACATCGGCGACTTCCCCGCCGCCTACGCCGCGGCGCCGGTGACGGTGGACGAGACCTATGAGAGCCCGGTCCAGAACCACGTCCAGATGGAGCCCTGCGCCACCACCGCCTGGTGGGACGGCGACAAGGTCACGGTTCACACCTCGATCCAGATGGTGAAGGGCGGCCAGCACGCCCTGGCCGAAACCCTGGCGATCCCCTCGGACCATGTTCACCTGCTGACCCGCTACATCGGCGGCGGTTTCGGCGGCAAGGGCCAGTCCTATGACGACCTGATCCTCGCCGCGCTTGGGGCTCGGGCGCTCGGCCGACCGGTGAAGCTCGCCTACACCCGCCAGCAGATGTTCCACGGCACCATCCACCGCCCCGCGGTGAGCATGCGGGTGCGCCTGGGCGCCCAGCCTGACGGGCGATTGACGGCCTTCGCCGTCGAGGCGGTGACCCACTGCGCACGCAAAGCGATCTTCACCGAGCACGCGGCCAATTTCTCGCGGAACCTCTATGCCGCCCCTAACCGTCTGACCGGCCACCGGCTGGTGCAGATGGATCTACCGGGGGCGGGGCCGATGCGGGCGCCGGGCGAGGCGCCGGGCATGCTCAGCCTGGAATGCGCGATGGACGAACTGGCCGAAAAGCTTGGGCTCGACCCTATCGAACTGCGGATCCGCAACGAGCCGGACGTGGATCCGGAGACCGGCAAGCCGTTCTCCGTTCGGCAACTGGTCCAGTGCATGCGGCAGGGCGCGGCCCGTTTCGGCTGGGAGCGCCGCAATCCTAAGCCCGGCCAGGTGCGTGACGGCCGCTGGCTGGTCGGGATGGGCATGGCCGCGGCGATCCGTGGCAACTTCCTGCTGCCGGCCAAGGCGGGCGTGCGCATCGACGCTGACGGAATCATCACCCTGCGCCAGGGCATGACCGATATCGGCACCGGCACCTATACGATCCTGGCCCAGATCACCGCCGAGACCATGGGCGTGCCGATGGAGCAGGTGAAGGTCGAGATGGGGGATTCCGATTTCCCGCCGGCCCCGGGCTCGGGCGGGCAGTTCGGCGCGGCCACGGCCGGGTCGGCCGCCTACGACGCCGGGATGAACCTGCGCAAGGCCTTGACCGACCTGGCGGTCGGCGACCCGAACTCGCCGCTCTACGGCGGACCAGCCGAGTATGTGACCTTCGAGAACGGCAACATCGCCATCGAGAACCGCAGCGAGACCCTGGCGGCCCTGGTCGCCCGCGCCGCGCCGCAAGGGGTCTATGTGGAGGGCTCGATCTCGCCCGCCGCCGACGCCCGCGACTATTCCCAGCACACCTACGGCGCCCACTTCGCCGAGGTGGGCGTGGACACCGTCACTGGTGAAGTCCGTATGCGGAAGATGTTCGGCGTGTTCGCCGCCGGCCGGATTCTCAACGCCAAGACCGCGCGCAGCCAGGTTACCGGTGGGATGATCTGGGGCGTGGGCACGGCCCTGACCGAAAGCAATGTCGTAGACCCGCGCTACGGGTCGTTCATCAACCAGGACATGGCCGGTTACCTGGTGCCGGCCCATGCCGACATCGTCGACCTGGACGCCATCTTCCTCGACGAGGCCGACGACAAGGCCAACCCGATGGGCATCAAGGGCGTCGGCGAACTCGGCATCTGCGGGGCCGGGGCGGCGGTGGCGAACGCCATCTACAACGCCACCGGCGTGCGGCTGCGCGACTACCCGATGACGCCTGAGAAGGTCCTGGAGGGGATGTTGGCGGCCGGGCTCTAACCCCCTCAGTCAGCTTCGCTGACAGCTCCCCCAGCGGGGGAGCATCTATGAAGGATCAGATCCTCCCCCGCTGGGGGAGGTGGCGCGCGCAGCGCGACGGAGGGGGCGGCGGGGCTCTAGCCGACCCGAAGGCGAAGCTCGCCCAGGATGCGGGCGAGGTCGCCTTCGCGGAAGGGCTTTTGCAGGACCGGGGAGCCACGGTCGGCTTCCCGCAGACCGGCGTCGCCATAGCCGGTGGCGAAGGCGAACGGCGCGCCCTTGGCCCGCAGCAGGTCGGCGAGCGGGAAGATCGGTTGGCCGCCCAGGTTCACGTCGAGGACCGCGCAGTCGAGTTCGACGGTGTTGGCCAGTTCGATCGCCTCGTCGAGCCGCGAGGCCGGGCCGACGACCTTGCAGCCGAGATCCTCAAGCATGTCCTCGATCAGCATCGAGACCATCATTTCGTCCTCGACGACGAGGACGCGGAGGCCGGCAAGGTCGGGTGATCCGGTCATTCTGAAAATTCCAAATCCCATTCGGCAGGACACGTCGAGGCGATCATAGTGCAGTTCTTCGCGCCCAGCGAGCTATCTGGCGAACGGCGTTTGAGGGGGCGTTCTGTCGGTTTCCCGGCACGCTTAGTCGCGCGGAGCTTCCTGCGGCGGTGAGACCCGCAAGGCGGTGATCTGATTGCGTTCGCGCTTCACCACCTGGAAGCGGTGGCCATGGAAAGTCCAGGTCTGGCCGACCTTGGGGATGGTCTGGGCCTCATGGATCACCAGGCCGGCCACGGTCACCGCGTCATCGTCGGGCAGGTCCCAGTCGAGCGCGCGATTGAGGTCGCGGATGGCGACCCAGCCATCGACCATGACCGAGCCGTTGGCCTGGCGACGGACGCCTTCCAGGGCCTTGTCGTGCTCGTCCTCGATCTCGCCGACGATCTCTTCCAGGATGTCTTCCAGGGTGATCAGGCCCTGCAAGGCGCCGTACTCGTCGACCACCAGGGCGAAGTGCGCCTGGCGCTTCAGGAAGGCGCCCAACTGATCCTTCAGGCTCGTGGTTTCGGGAATGAACCAGGGCTCGCGGGCGATGCCCGGAATGTCCAGCCTGTCCACCGCGCCGCCGCAGGCCGCGAGCGAGGCCAGCAGGTCCTTGGCGTGCAGGATGCCGATGACGTTCTCCGGGTCGTCCAGATAGAGCGGCACACGGCTGTGGCCGGTCTCCAGCATCTCGGCGACCAGTTCGCCGGCCGACTGATCGGCGTCCAGCATCGCTATCGAGCGGCGGTGGACCATCACCTGGGTGACGTCCATTTCCGACAGGTCCAGCACCCCGCCCAGCATGTGGCGCTCGCGGCTCTCCACCAGGCCCTCGGCGTGGTGGTACTCCACCGCGCCGCGGATCTCCTCGTGGGCCGCCAGCACGTCGGTCCCCATCGATAGCTTGATGCCGAACGGGCGCAGGGTGTGGCGCACCACCCATTGGGCGCCGTTGGCCAGGGGGCCGAAAATCCGCACCACCCAATAGGTTGGGATCGACAGGGCGCGGGCCACGTCGTCGGCGCGGGCGATGGCCAGGGTCTTGGGCAGGATCTCGCTGAAGATGACGATCAGCACGGTCATCACGACGGTCGCCAGCAGCGCGCCGACCGGACCGGGGAACACGGCCGACAGAGCTACCGTGGTCAGGGCCGAGGCCCCGATGTTGATGACGTTGTTCGACAGCAGGATGGCGCCGATCATCTTTTCCTGATCGGCCATCATCTTGTTGATGAGCTTGGCGGCCCGATCGCCTTCGCGTTCGAGCTGATGCATCCGGCCGCGGCTGGCGGCGGTCATCGAGGTTTCGGCCGCCGACATCAGGCCCGAGAGACTCAAGAGGACGACCAACGCCGGCGCGAGGCCGGCGAGGACGGCGACTATCGTCACGGGAGCGCCCCTTCGGAGATCAGGAAATCACGCACCGCTTGAGCGCTCACATCCTTGGCGACGAAGGCGTCGCCGAGCGCGCGGGCGAGGATGAAGGTCAGCTTACCGCCCTCGGCCTTCTTGTCCTGGCCCATGTGACGAACCAGCTGGTCGGCCCCGAACTGGCCGGGGGAAACCTGCGTCAGGCGGGTGGGCAGGCCGACGGCGGCGATGGCGGCCTCGACGCGCTGGGCGTCCTGGCTGTCGCAGAGGCCTTGGGCGGCCGAGAACCGGAAGGCGATGGCCGAGCCGGCGGCCACGGCTTCGCCATGCAGCAGCGCCTCGCCATAGCCGGTCTCGGCTTCCAGGGCGTGGCCGAAGGTGTGACCGAGGTTCAGCAGGGCCCGGCGACCGGCTTCCTTCTCGTCCTCGACGACGATCTGCGCCTTCATCTCGATGGAGCGGGCGACGGCGTAAGCCAGGGCGTCCGGCTCGCGGGCCAGGACGGCGGGGCCGTTGGCCTCCAGCCACTCGAAGAAGGCGAAGTCGCCGAGCAGGCCGTACTTGATGATCTCGGCGTAGCCGGCGCGCATCTCGCGGTCGGGCAGGGTGGCCAGCACGTCGAGATCGGCCAGGACCAGCTTGGGCTGGTGGAAGGCGCCGATCAGGTTCTTGCCGCGCGCGGTGTCGATCGCGGTCTTGCCGCCGACCGAGGAGTCGACCTGGGCCAGCAGGGTGGTCGGGATCTGGATGAAGTCGACGCCGCGCTTGTAGATCGCCGCGGCGAAGCCCGCGAGGTCGCCGACCACGCCGCCGCCGAACGCGATGATGATGTCGCCGCGATCAAGCTCCAGCTCCAGCAGCCGGTCGGAGACGTCGGCCAGGCCTTCCCAGCTCTTCGACGGCTCGCCCGGCGGCACTACGATGGCGCTGGACGCGATCCCGGCGGCGGTGAGCGCCGCGGTCAGCCGCTCGCCATGCAGCGCCCAGACGCTGGCGTCGCTGACGATGGCGGTGCGCATGTTCCTGAAGAACGGGGCGATGATGGTTCCGGCCCGGTCCAACAGGCCCTCGCCGACCACCACGTCATAGGCGCGCTCGGCCAGTCCGACCCGGACGGTGCGGCTCATGGATTTTGTCCCTGCAGGTATGCGGTGAGCGCCTGGATCACCTGATCGACCGTGACATGGTGGGCGGTGTCGCCGGTTTCCACGACCACGTCGGCCTCGGCGTAGATCGGATAGCGGACGGCGGCCAGATCGGTCAGCACCTCCAGCGGGTCCTTGCCGGTGATCAGCGGGCGGTTGTCCTTGCGGCCCACCCGGCGGACCAGGACTTCGAGGTCGGCTTTCAGCCAGACCGAGATCGAGCGTTCCTTGATCAGGGCGCGGGTCTCGGGCGTGATGAAGGCGCCGCCGCCGGTGGCCAGGACGTGGGGCGGATCCTCCAGCAGCCGGGTGATCACCCGGCGCTCCCCCTCGCGGAAGGCCGGCTCGCCCAGGCTGGCGAAGATCTCGGGGATGGAGCGCCCTGCGGCGGCTTCGATCTCGACGTCGGCGTCCTTGAAAGGCAGCTCGAGCGCGTTGGCGAGCCGGCGGCCGACGCTTGATTTGCCGACCCCCATCAAGCCGACGAGGGTGATGGTGCGGGCGCGTAGCGGTGTGTAACGGTCCATGAACGGCGAAGGTCTACACGAGCAAAGTCATTCGCGCCAATTTCGCAGATAGTGCATGACGAGGGGATGATGGGCCGGGGACTTCTCTATGCGGCGCTTGGCGCTCTAGCGCTCGCAACCGCCGCGGTCGCGCAACCGATCGAGGTGGCGACCTTGAGCGCCCCGGACTACTTTTCCAACGGCGCGCGGGACACCGGTCTGGGGCCCGATCTGTGGACGGGTTCGTCGGCGCAGACCGCCAGCACGGTGATCCCGATGTTGGCCGTCAAGCCGCTGTCGCCGGCGGCCCAGGCCCTGGCGCGCCGCGTGCTCGCCACCGGGGCCAGCGGCCCGGATGGGGCCGGCCGGGACCCGGAACTGGCCGGCGCGCGCATCAACGCCCTGATCGCCCAGGGCGGGGCGAAGGACGCCGGGGTGATCCTGTCGCGGACCGTGAACCTGGAGCGCAGCCCGGACTTGGCCCAGGCCGGCGCTGAAGCCGCCTTGCTGGCGGGCCAGGACGAGCGCGCCTGCGCCATCGCCGAGGGCCTGACGACCGGGCGCGAGGAGATTTACTGGCTGCGGCTGCGGGCCTATTGCCAACTGCGCAGCGGCCAGATCGGCCCGGCCCGATTGACCTTCGACCTGGCCCAGGGGCAGGCGCGCGACGCGATCTATGGCCGGTTGATGAACGCCAAGCTGGCGGGGGCCGGCGATCCGGGCGCCGCCGCGACGCGCAACGGCCTGGACTACGCCCTCTCGCGCAGCCTCGGGCTCGATGTGAGCGCGGCGCCGCAGCCGGTTGAGGCCGGCCCCGCGACCTGGACGGTCGAGGGCTCCGACCCGGTGCGGACCGCGATGGCCGCCCTCGCCGTTGGCGATCTGGCGGGCGCGCAGACCCAGCGGGGAGCTTTGACCGCCGAGGGTATTCCCGCCAACGACCTGGCCCTGCTCGACGCCCTGATCGCGGCGGCGTCCGGCGGACCGGACGGCCCGACTCTGGACCGCCTGATTGAACGTGGAGGCGTGTTCGACGCCAAGACCCGCGGCAAGATGCAGAACGCCGCCATTCTCCTGTCCGCCCTGGGCGGGCCGATGACACCCCATGCGCGCGGCGAATTCGCCAAATTCGCCGCCGCCGAGCCTGGCAAGGCCACGGTGGCCAAGGGGCAGGCGCTCGATCTCGCCGGCGCCGCCAAGCTTCAGGGCGAGACCGCCCTGCTGGCCTTGTGGATATCGGCCGACGCCGGCGCCGCCGGCCCGCCGGTCGGCGACCGCGCCCGCATCATTCGCGCGCTGAAGGCGGCCGGCCTTGAGGACGACGCCCGCGCCTTCGCGGTCGAAGGCCTGCTGGCGCAGCGATGAGCGGTTCCGGCTGGGTCGAAGCCTTTCTTGAGATGATGGCGGTCGAACGCGCCTCGGCCAAGAACACCCTGACCGCCTACGGCAAGGACCTCGCCGACGCCCAGGCCTTCCTTGGCGCGCGCCACAACAGCCTGGCCGCCGCCTCGGCCGAGGACGTCGAGGCCTATTTCAACGCCCTGAGCGATCGGGGCCTGTCGCCGGCCACCGCCGCCCGACGCCGCGCCGCTGTGCGCCAGTTCTATCGCTTCGTCCTGGGCGAAGGCTGGCGAACCGACGATCCCTCACGCCGCGTCGAGGCGCCGAAAAAGGGCCGCCCGTTGCCCAAGGTGCTGAGCCGGGGCGAGGTCGACCGCATTATCGCCGCGGCCTCGGCCCGTGACGGCGCCCAGGGCCTGCGGCTCGGCTGCATGGTCGAGCTGGCCTATGCGTCCGGCCTGCGGATCTCCGAACTGACCGCCTTGCCGCTGGCGATCCTGGCGCAGGACCCGGCCTATCTGATCGTCAAGGGCAAGGGCGGCAAGGAGCGGCTGGCCCCGCTCAACGCGGCGGCGCGCGGCGCGGTGAAGGCCTATCTCGAGGTTCGCAAGACCTTCCTGCCCAAGGGCGACGGCGCCAATCCCTGGCTGTTCCCATCCCACGGCAAGTCCGGCCGCCTGACGCCGCGCCGTTTCGCCCAACTGCTGGACGAGGCCGCCGCCGACGCCGGGATCGACCCGGCCCGGGTCAGCCCCCATGTGCTGCGTCACGCCTTCGCCACCCATCTGCTGGAAGGCGGCGCCGATCTGCGGGTGGTGCAAAAGCTGCTGGGCCACGCCGATATCTCGACCACTCAGATCTACACCCACGTCGCCGGCGAGCGGCTGCGCGAGGTGATCGAGACCAAGCACCCGCTGGCCAAGAAGAGCTGATTGAGGCCTTCGCCACGCCGGCAGGCTGTGGGTAGGCGACGGGAAGTCGGCTCCCGCCCTTGTTAGCCGCAAGGTTCGCGCCTAATTTCCCCCTTCCGCAAACGGAACGCAGAGAAGATTCCTCGTATGGCCGCACACTATCTCGAGTTCGAGCGCCCAATCGCCGACCTCGAAGCGAAGATCGAGGAGTTGTCGAAGCTTTCCGAAACCACCGGCTCCGGCACCCTGGACGCCGAGATCGAGGCGCTGCGGTCGCGCGCCCAGGAAGTTCGCCGCCAAGCCTATTCGAAACTCGACGCCTGGCAGAAGACCCAGGTGGCGCGCCATCCCGAGCGGCCGCACTTCGTCGACTATGTGGACGGCCTGATCGACGAGTTCGTGGAACTGCGCGGTGATCGCAAGTTCGCCGACGACCAGGCGATCATGGGCGGCCTTGGCCGCTTCCGCGGTCAGCCGGTGGTGGTGATCGGCCATGAGAAGGGCCGCGACACCGTCGGCCGCGTGAAGCACAATTTTGGCTACGCGCGCCCGGAGGGCTACCGCAAGGCGGTCCGGTTGATGGAGATGGCCGAGCGTTTCAACCTGCCGGTCGTCAGCTTCGTCGATACCCCCGCGGCCTACCCTGGCATTGGCTCGGAAGAGCGCGGCGTGGCTGAAGCCATCGCCCGGTCCACCGAAAAGTCCCTGATGCTGAGCGTGCCGATGGTCGCCATCGTCACTGGCGAAGGCGGTTCTGGCGGCGCGCTCGGCATCGCCTGCGGCAACCGGGTGCTGATCCTGGAGCACGCCATCTATTCGGTGATCCCGCCCGAGGGCGCGAACTCGATCCTCTGGCGCGGCGCTCGCACCGCCGAAGAAGCCGCCAAGGCCATGAAGATTTCGGCCCAGGACCTTTTGGCCGTCAAGATTGTCGACCGGATCATCCCCGAACCGGCCGGGGGCGCGCATTCCGACAAGGAAGCCACCATCAAGTCCGTCGGTGACGCGGTCGAGCAGGAGCTTGAGAGCCTGGCCAAGCTCAACCCCGAGCAATTGCGCAAACAGCGCGCCGACCGGTTCTACGCCATCGGCCGCAGCGGACTGCAGTAGGAGCGCTTCTCGTGGAGTAGGCCGACCATCCAAACGAGCCCCGGTCTCACTCCACAAAGGCGTTCCGAAATGACCGCGATCACCTTCCGTGACTATGCGGGCCCGCAGGACCTGCGCGCCATGCAGGCTCTGACCCAGCGCATATGGGGCTGGTCCAGCCGCGACCACGTCGGCGACCTGGCCTGGCAGAGGTTCGAGCACATCGGCTCCGAGCCTGGGTGGAAGACCCGGCTGTGGAGTCGCGGCGACCAGGTGGCGGCCTGGGCCTGGATCTACGAGCCCGACCGCCACTACCTGGCGGTCGATCCCGCCGAGGCGGGCCTCATGGACGTCGTGCTTGATTGGCTGGAAGCCGAGGCCGAGCTGGCGACGCCTGTGGTGCTGGACACCGATCTCCCCGCCCTCGCAGTCCTGGAGCGCCGGGGGTATGCCGAGGCGGTGGACGAGCCCTACCACTTGCTGAACCGCCGGCGGCTGGACGACCTCCCTGCGCTGGTCCTGCCAGATGGCTTCCGGGCGCTGTCCATGGCGCAGCTGCGTGATCCCGACCGGCGAGCGGAAGCGCACCGCGCCGCCTGGAACCGGGTCGCCGGGCGCGAGCACGAGCCGCCGGGCCGCTCGCGGGTGACCGGGGAGAGCTATCGCAACGTCATGGCCGCCTGGCCCTACCGGCCCGAGCTGGACTGGGTGATCGAGGCGCCGGACGGGCGGCTGGTCGCCAACTGCTGCATCTGGTTGGACGACGCTAACGGCGTCGGCGAGTTCGAACCGACGGGAACCGACGCCGATGCCCGTCGCCAGGGCCTGGGCGCGGCGGTCTGCGTGGCGGGCCTCCACGCCCTGCGCGCGGCTGGGGCGGAGTGGGCGGTGGTGGGCGCGCGCGGCGACGACGGCTATCCGGTCCCACGTAAACTCTACTATTCGCTGGGCTTTCAGACCTATGCCCGCGAGCGGATTTTCCAGCTTAAACGGCTTGCCTGACCCGGCGTCTGCGGGTTCATTGTCTTCCAAACAAACGTTTGGAGGGCGTCATGGCCTTGAAGACCCGTTTCACTGAGCTCGTGGGCGTCGAACATCCGATCGTACAGGGCGGCATGCAGTGGGTGGGGCGGGCCGAACTCGTGGCCGCCGTGGCAAACGCCGGTGGACTGGGCTTCATCACCGCCCTGACCCAGCCGACCCCGGAAAAGCTGCGCGAGGAAATCGCGCGCTGCCGGACCCTGACCGACAAGCCGTTCGGGGTGAACCTGACGATCCTGCCGGCCATCACCCCGCCGCCCTACGCGGAATATCGCCAGGCGATCATCGATTCGGGGATCAAGATCGTCGAGACCGCCGGCAACAAGCCGGCCGAGCACGTCGAGGAGTTCAAGAAGCACGGCGTCATCGTCATTCATAAGTGCACCTCGGTCCGCCACGGCCTGTCGGCCGAACGGATGGGCGTGGACGCGATCTCGATTGACGGCTTCGAGTGCGCCGGTCACCCCGGTGAGGACGACGTCCCCGGTCTGATCCTGATCCCGGCCGCCGCCGACAAGATCAAGATTCCGATGATCGCCTCGGGCGGTTTCGGCGATGCGCGCGGCCTGGTCGCGGCCCTGGCGCTGGGCGCCGAGGGCATCAACATGGGCACCCGCTTTATGGCGACCAAGGAAAGCCCGATCCACGAGGCGATCAAGCAGCAGATCGTCGCCAACGACGAACGCGCCACCGACCTGATCTTCCGCACCATGCACAACACCAGCCGGGTGGCCCGCAACGCGGTCAGTCAGCAGGTCGTGGCGCTGGAGCGTCAGGGCGCGAAGTTCGAGGACGTCCGCGAACTGGTGGCCGGATCTCGCGGCCGCAACGTCTATGAAGTGGGGGACAACGACGCCGGCATCTGGTCGGCCGGCCAGATCCAGGGCCTGATCCACGACGTGCCGTCGTGCGAGGAACTGATCCACCGCATCGTCCGCGAAGCCGAGGAATTGATCCACGGCCGCCTGGCGCGCTTCGCGCCGACCCGCCAAGCCGTCCCGGCCTAGGCTAGACCTCTCCGCATCAGCCGTTGGCCTCGGTCAGCGGCTGATGTCGGCCAGGACGCCGCCCAGCTCATCGACCGCATCCGGCGTCGTCGCCCATGAGCACATGAAGCGCACCGAGCCGTCCAGAAACCGGTAGACGAACCAGCCCGCCGCATGCAGGCGACTGAGCGTCTCGTCGTCCATCTCCACGAACACCGCATTGGCCTCCACCGGATGGCGCAAGGCGAAGGGCGTCAGCGCGGCCAGGCGCCGCGCCATGGCGTTGGCGTGGGCCGCGCGTTCGGTGAAGGCGCCGCTCTCCAGCATGCCGATGAACGGCGCGGCGTAGAACCGGCCCTTGGAGGGTAGTTGGCCGGCCTGTTTCAGGCGGGCGTCGAACCGGTGAGCCAGCTTGCGGTCGAAGATCACCACCGCCTCGGTCGGGGTCATGCCGGCCTTGGTCCCGCCGACCACCAGGATGTCGACGCCCAGCGGCTGAATGGCCCTGAGGTCGAAGCCGGCCGCCGCGGCGTTGGCCAGGCGCGCGCCGTCCAGGTGTACGCCGAGCCCCTTGGCCTTGGCCGGTGCGATCAGGGCGGTGAGGGCTTCACGCGTATAGACCGTGCCGTATTCGGTGGCGTTGGTCAGCGACAGCGCCGCCAGCGGCTGGCGGTGGGCGACGTCAGGCTCGGCCATGGGCGCGGTGAGCGCGTCCGGCGCGATGCGGCCCGAGGCGCCGGCCAGGCCGACCAGGCCGACCCCTTGGCCGAAGAAGCCGGGGGCTCCAGTCTCATCGGTGCAAACGTGGGCGTGCTCGTGAGCCAGCACCGCCTCGAACGGCCGGCACAGAGCCGACAAGGCGATGGCGTTGGCGGCCGTGCCGGAGGCGACGAACCGCACCTCGGCGTCGGCGTCCAGCAGGGCGCGCACGGCGTCGGCGGCCCGCGCGCTGACGGCGTCGGACCCGTAGCCGGGCGTGAAGCCGGTATTGGCGGCGATCAAGCCCTCGATCGCTTCAGGAGCGGCCGGGGCGGTGTTGTCGGATGCGAAATCGTAGCGAGCCATGCCCCTTGGCTTTTAGAATGGCTCGCCAGCTCGGCGAAGCTCGGAATTTTGTCCTTTGTTCATCGCGGCGCCTCATCCTTTAGATGGGGGTAGTATGATGAGGGGCGCCAAGACCGAGGGCCTGACCGCAAGGCTGGCCAACGTGGCGCGGTTGACGCCGCACGCCATTGTCCTGTGCGACGCGGCGGGCGTGATCGACTGGGTCAATGACGGGTTCACGGCCATGACCGGCTTCAGTCTGGCCGAGGCCGCCGGGCGGACTCCCGGCGCGCTGCTGCAGTGCCCTGAAACCGATCCCGCGACCATCGCGATGATGTCGGCGTGCGTTGCGGCCGGCGAAGGTTTTCGCGTCGAGGTCGTTAATTGCGCCAAGGACGGCCGCCGGTTCTGGCTGGATCTCGACGTTCGGCCGACCTTCTCGGCGCAGGGCGAACTGGACGGCTTCATGGCCATCCAGGCTGACATCACCGCCGCCCGCGATATCCGCAACCTGTTGAACGCCAAGTCGGCGTCGCTAAAGGCCGCCGGCCGGCTGGCGCGGTTGGGGGCCTGGGAGGTCGACCTGGACGAGCGGGTCGTGCGCTGGAGCCCGGAACTGGCCGAGTTGCTGGGCCGCCCGAATATTGTGGAAGGCGACCTCGACACCCTCGTCGTCTACGCGCCCGAGGTGCAGGACGAGGTCCTGGCCCATCTTAGCCAAGCTATTGAGGCCGGCGACCGGATCGACTTCGAGGCCCCGGCGATCACCGGAACTGGCGAGCGGATCTGGCTGCGGGTCATGGGCGAGCCGCGCATGGTCGACGGCAAGTGCGTGGCGCTGCACGGCGCCAGCCAGGACGTCACCGCCCAGCGCGAAGCCGTGGCCGACTTGAGGGAATCCGAGCGTTTCGGCCGTGGGGTCATCGACGGGCTGGCGGCCCTGTTGACCGTGGTCGATGAAACCGGCGTGATCATCGCCGCAAACTCGGCCTTCAAGGAACTGGGCGCCCAGGTCGCGCAGGCCGACGTCTATCCGATGGGCCGTAACCTCTTCACGGTGTTCGAGCGACTGCCCGGCGGGCGCGGCAAGTCGCTGACCAAGGGCGTGAAGCGGGTGCTGGCTGGGGAGGCCGAGACCTTCGCCTATCCGTATCAATGGCTTAGCGGCGAGTGGTTCCGTCTGACCGCCACACGGTTCCAGGGCGAGGGGCCGGTCCGCTGCGTGGTCATCACCCAATCGATCGAGGACATGAAACGCTCCGAGAGGCGGCTGAAGGCGCTGAACGCCTCGCTGAAGCGGGCGCGCGATGACGCCAACGCCGCCAATACGGCCAAGTCCGCCTTCCTGGCCACGATGAGTCACGAGATCCGCACGCCGCTCAACGGGGTGCTCGGCATGGCCCAGGCCATGGCCCGCGATGAGCTGTCAGATCGCCAGCGCGAGCGGCTGACGGTCGTGCGCCAGGCTGGTGAAACCCTGCTGGCTTTGCTGAACGACCTGCTGGATCTGTCGCGGATCGAGGCTGGCCGCCTGGAACTTGAAGACGGGCTGATCGATGTCGAGGCGCTGATAAGCGGGGTGCAGGCGACCTTCACCACCCTGGCTAGCGAGAAGGACGTTTCGTTCGATTTGTCGGTGGCGCCGCAGGCGCTCGGCGTCTGGCGGGGCGACCCGACCCGCGTGCGTCAGATCGTCTACAATCTGGTCTCCAACGCCGTGAAGTTCACCGCGCACGGCGCCGTGCGCGTGGCGGTCCGCCGCCAGGACGGGGCGCTGGTCTTCGAGGTGGCCGACACCGGCCCCGGCATCGCGCCGGACCGTCTCGGATCGCTGTTCCAGAAGTTCGTGCAGGAGGACGCCTCCACCACCCGGCGCTATGGCGGCTCGGGACTGGGCCTGGCCATCTGTCGGGAACTGGCGACGCTGATGGGCGGGGACGTCGACGTCGTGTCGAGCGTCGGGGAGGGATCGACCTTCACCGTCCGCCTGCCGCTGGCGCGCGCCAAGGGCGCCCTGAGCATGACCCCGCCGGTGGAGGTTGTCGCTCCCTCCGACGATCTGCGGATCCTCGCCGCCGAGGACAATCCTATGAACCAACTGGTGCTCAAGACCCTGCTGGCCCAGCTCGGGGTCGAGGTCCGATGCGTCAATGACGGCCAGGCCGCGTGCCGCGCCGCCGCCGAGCAGGAGTGGGACGTCATCCTGATGGACGTCCAGATGCCGGTGATGGACGGCCCCACGGCGACGCGATGGATACGCGAGCGCGAGCGGACGAAGGGGCTGCGCAGGACCCCGATCATCGCCCTGACCGCCAACGCCATGGCCCACCACGCGGCCGAGTACCTCGCCGCCGGCATGGATGTCCTGGTGCCCAAGCCGCTGGAGCTGGAGCGGCTGATCGGCGCGATCCAGACGCTAGTGGGCGAGGCGGCTTAGGCGGCTACCCTACCCACCCGATCGTCATGGCCGGCCTCTTGCGCCGGACTCCGAGGTCGTTGATTTGCCTGGACGGTCCGCGTCTATGGATCGCCGGGACAAGCCCGCCGATGACGATCTGGAGAGGGTGTCGCGGGCGCTAGCCGACCTCCGCGCCCCAGGCCCGGACGTCGGCCACGAACAGCTCGGGTTCCTCCATCGCCGCGAAATGGCCGCCGCGCGGCTGCTCGGTCCAGCGGCTGATGTTGTAGGCGCGCTCGGCCCAAGACCTGGGCGGGGCCGTGTAGAGCGGCTCGCCGGGGAAGTTGGCGAAGGCGGTCGGGGTCTCGCAGCGCTCGCCCTCCTGGAACGCCACGCCGCCTTCTTCGAGCAGGCCGCGATAGTACCAGGCGCCGGTCGCGAAGCTGTCGGTCATCACATAGAGCATGATGTTGGTCAGCAGCCGGTCCTTGGGGTGGACCTCGTCGAACGGCTTCTCGCGCAGGTCCGACCAGTCGTGGAAGCGCTCGGCGATCCAAGCGGCCTGGCCGACCGGATTGCCCGCCCCCATCCAGGCCAGCGACTGAGGCTTGGAGGCCTGCAGTCGGAAATAGGCGCCCATCACGTCCATCATCGCGCCCTGGCGGGTCATCCAGGCGATCTCCGCCTCGGTCTTCGGGCCGCCATGGGGACGGAAGCCCATCATGTTCAGGTGGATGGCGCGGACGTGCTGGCCATGGTCATGGCCCAGCCACGAGGTGACCATCGCGCCCCAGTCGCCGCCTTGGGCGAGGTAGCGGTCATAGCCCAGCACCTGCGTCATCAGGGCGTTGAACAGCCGCGCGGTGGTGCGCTGGCCGATCGGACGCTTCGGCTTGGACGAGAAGCCGAAGCCCGGCAGGGACGGGATCACCAGGTCGAAAGCGTCCTGCGCCCGGCCGCCGAAGCGCGAGGGGAAGGCCAGCTTCTCGATGCTGTCCCAGAACTCGTAGTGCGAGCCGGGCCAGCCGTGGGTGAGGATCAGCGGCCGCTTGCCGCCGGCCTCGCCGACCACGTGCAGGAAGTGCAGGTCGTAGTCCTCGACCCGGGCGGTGAACTGCGGGAAACGGTTGAGGTCGGCTACCGCCGAGCGCCAGTCGTAGGCCCCGGTCCAGTGCGCGCACAGATCCTTCAGATAGCCGGCGTCGCAGCCGTAGGCCCAGCCGTCCGGGACCTCCGGGATCGGCGGCCAGGGATAGGCCCGCACCTGATCCAGCACCGCCTGGACGGAGGCTTCGCTCCACTTGACCTCGAACGGCTGGACCATGACGCGTCTCCCCTTAGTCGCCGGGAAGATGCAGCCCTTGCCGCAAGGGCCGTCAAGCCGCTTCAGGTCCCTGGGCGCAGGCCCTTGGCGAGGGTGTGGCCCAGCTGGCGGTTGATGATGCGGGCCATTCCCTTGGGCAGTTTGCCGGCCAGTTCCAGGGTCACCGCGCCATGGGTGGCGGCCCAGTACATGCGGCCGATCTCTTCCGGATCGCCTTCCATCACGCCGGCCTCGACCAGTCCCTTGATATAGGCTGACCGCATCGCGTTGGCGCGGGCGGCGGCGGCGACCAGATCCGGATAGTCCTCTTCGTGCGGCTGGTTCAGGTCGAACATCAGCTTGTAGGTCTGCGGATGCTCGAAGGCGAAGTTCAGATAGGCCTCGCCCACCGCCGAGCTCTTGGCCTTGGCGCTGCCCTGGGTGTTGGCGAGCGCGCTCTCCAGCGACCCGGCGAACCGATTGAAGCCGTTGGTCCGCACGGCGGCCAGGATGTCTTCCTTGTCCGTGAAGTAGCGATAGGGCGTCATCGGGCTGACCCCCAGTTCCGAGGCCAGTTGGCGCATGGTCACCGCGTCCGGCCCCTTCTCGGCGAACAGCTTTTCGGCGGCGTCGCAAAGGCGTTCGCGGAAGTCGGCGACATCGGACTCGGAGAGGACGCGGGGCATCTGTAAACTCAGTCAAAGAAAGTGCTTGTCCTGAGGTAGCTCTTACGCAATAAATTTACAACGTAAAAGGTGAGGAAGCGATGACTGCCTGGGATTTGCTGATCAATCGGGACGATTTGCGCCGCGTGGAGCTGCGCCATGCCGCCGAAAAGATCGATCTGGCGCAGGGCGAGGCGCTGCTGGAGGTCGAGCGTTTCGCCCTGACCGCCAACAACATCACCTACGGGATGATGGGCGACAGCTTCGGCTACTGGAAGTTCTTCCCAGCGCCCGAAGACTTCGGGCGCATCCCGGTTTGGGGCTTCGCCAAGGTCATCGAATCCAAGGCGCCCGACGCGCCGGTCGGCCTGCGGATTTTCGGTTACCTGCCGATGTCGAGCCACTTCACCGCGCGGCTGTCCAAGGGCCGCAATGGGCTGGTCGATACGGCCGCGCACCGCGCCGACCTGCCGCCGATCTACAACGCATACTCTGAGGCGCCGGAAGACGAGATGGACGATCACCGCGCCTTGCTGCGGCCGTTGTTCATGACCTCCTGGCTGCTCGATGATTTCCTGACCGAGGATGAGAGCGTCGGCTCGCTGGTGCTGTCGAGCGCGTCCAGCAAGACCGCCATGGGCCTGGCCTGGTTCGCCCGCCGCCGGGGCCTGGAGGTGGTCGGCCTGACCTCGCCGTCCAACGCCGCCAAACTGGCCGAGCTTGGCCTCTACGATCGCATCGTCACCTACGACCAGGCCAGCGCCATCAGCGCCAAGACGCCCGCCGTCTATGTCGACTTCGCCGGCGATCCGCAGGTGACCTCGGCGGTTCATGTCGCGCTCGCCGATGGCCTGTCGCGCAGCATCATCGTCGGCGGCACCCACTGGCAGGCCGACCGCGCGCCGCTCGATCGTCCCGGCCCGACCCCGGTGCTGTTCTTCGCGCCCGACCAGATCCGCAAGCGGGCCGGGGAGTGGGGCTACGAGGAGCTGGACGCCCGGTTCATGGCCGCCCTGCGCGCCTTCGTCGCCGACGCTTCCTGGCTGAACGTCCGCCAGCATGTCGGTCCGCAGGCCCTGCTGGCCGCCTATCACGACGTCCTCGAGGGCCGCGCGCGGCCCGACGAAGGACACATCATCAGACCGGTCTGAGGCCGGCCTTCAAAGGGAGACGCACCATGGACGGCGACGTTCGCATCAATCCGTACCTGACCGGCAACTTCGCGCCGGTTCGTAGCGAGGACGACTTCGACCTCGTCGTGAAGGGCGAGATTCCGAAGGAGCTGAAGGGCACTCTCTACCGCACCGGTCCCAACCCGCAGTTCGAGCCGCGCGGCGAGTACCACTGGTTCACCGGCGACGGCATGATCCACGCCTTCCATGTCGAGGACGGCAAGGTCAGCTACCGCAACCGCTATGTCCGCACGCCCAAGTGGGAGTTGGAAAACTCCGAAGGCCGCGCCCTGTTCGGCGGCTTTGGCAATCCGATGACCACCGACCCGATCGCCCAGGGCAAGGAAAGCGGTGTCGCCAACACCAACATCCTGTTCCACGCCGGCCGGCTGCTGGCGCTCGAAGAGGCCCATGCGCCGTTCGAGATGGCCGAGCGCACCTTGGAATCGAAGGGCTACGCCACCGAGTACAACGGCAAGGTCACCGCCCACCCGAAGATCGACCCGAAGACCGGCGAGATGGTGTGGTTCGGCTACGGCGTCGGCGACATGCCGCTGTCGGCGGGCATGAGCTACGGCGTCACCGACGCGAGCGGCAAGGTGGTTCGCCGCGACGACTTCCAGGCCCCATTCTCCTCGATGGTCCACGACTTCATGGTCACCGAGAACTACGCCCTGTTCCCGATCCTGCCCCTGACCGGCAGCCTGGACCGAGCGATGAAGGGTTTGCCGGCCTATGCCTGGGAGCCGGACAAGGGCAGCCATGTCGGCGTCATGCGCCGCGACGGCGAGGTGTCCTCGATCCGCTGGTTCAACGCCCCGCCGTCCTATGTCTTCCACCCGATGAACGCCTGGGAGGAGGGCGGCAAGATCATCGCCGACGTCTTCCGCTATGACACCGCGCCGCTGTTCCCCAACGCCGACGGCTCGCCCGGCCAGCGCAGCGCAGCGCGCATGGTGCGCTGGACCTTCGACCTCGACGGAAACAGCGACGCCATCAAGGAAGAGGCCATCGACGATCTGGACGGCGAGTTCCCGCGCTTCGACGAACGCTTCGCCGGCTCGGCCCACCGCCACGGCTGGTATGCGGCCGATCCCGGCAACGCCAAGACGATCAAGCAGACCGCCATCGCCCACCTCGACCTGGTGACCGGCAAGCGCCAGGTCTACGAACTGACCGGCGGCGACATGACCTCCGAACCGGTGTTCACGCCGCGCTCGGCCGACGCAGCCGAGGGCGACGGCTGGGTCACCGCGGTGGTCTGGCGGGCGGCCGAGGATCGCAGCGACCTGCTGGTCTTCGAGGCGCTCGACATCGCCAAGGGGCCGGTCGCGGTGGCCGAATTGCCTCGCCGGGTGCCGTTCGGCTTCCACGGCAACTGGGTGGCGGGCTAGACTTCTCCTCGCTCCGCTGACTGGAGCGAGTGGGAGGGGCGTATGAAAGCCATCTGGTACGACCGCACGGGCCCGGCCCGCGAGGTCCTGCAATACGGCGATCTGCCGACCCCAGCGCCTGGTCAAGGCCAGGCGCTGATCGCCATCAAGGCCTCGGGCGTCAATCCGTCCGATGTCGGGATGCGCGGCGGCCCGGCGCCGATGGCCTATCCTCGCATCACGCCGAACAGCGACGGGGCAGGGATCGTCGAAGCGGTCGGGCCTGGCGTCTCGGCCTCCTGGGTCGGTAAGCGGGTCTGGTTCTACAACGGTCAGCGCAACGGCCGGGCGTTCGGCTCGGCGGCCGAGTACATCGAACTCGACACCGACCTGCTGAGCGTGCTGCCCGACAGCGTGTCGTTCGCGCAGGGCGCGACGCTGGGCATCCCCTGCATGACCGCCCATCGCGCCCTGTTCCTGGCTGGACCTGTCCAGGGCCGCACGGTGCTGGTCACCGGCGGAGCCGGGGCGGTCGGCCACTATGCGGTGCAACTCGCCGCCTGGGCCGGGGCCACCGTGATCGCCACGGTGAGTTCGGAGGAGAAGGCCGAGCGCGCTCGCGCCGGCGGCGCTCATCATGTCATCGACTATCGCCGCGAGGACGTCGCCGCCCGGGTGCGCGAGCTGACGGACGGCCAGGGCGTGCATCACGTGGTTGAGGTCGACTTCGGCGGTAACATCGCCTCCACCCTGGCCAGCATCGCCATGAACGGCTCGCTGGCTTACTACGCCACCAAGGGTTCGCGTGAACCGCTCGTGCCGGCGGGCACGGCGATGGGGCTGAATCTGATGATCCACGGGGTCTATCTGCCGGTCTCGCCGCATGAGGCCCGCAAACGCGCGCAGCAGGACATCACCCGCTGGATCGGCACGGGCGAGCGCATCCTGTCGGTGGCGGGGCGGTTCCCGCTGGCCGACTGCGCCGGCGCTCACGAACTGGTCGAGTCCGGCGGCAAGGTGGGCACCGCGGTGGTCGAGCCATGACCACGCCGCAAGACGCCATTCGGGCGCGGCGCAAGCTGACCAACAAGATCATCGCGGCCCATGACGCCGGGCGGCTCGCGCCCTTCTTCGACAGCCAAGTGAACCTGATCTCCGGCGAGGGCGGTTTGCTGATGGGCGCCCAGGCGGTGCTGGCCGCCTTCCAGGCCCAGTTCGCGGACCCGAGCTTCGTCGCCTATGCCCGCACCACCGAGAGCGTCACCCTGGACGCCGAGGGCGCCCGCGCCGCCGAGACCGGAACCTGGGTCGCCACTTGGAAGGACGCCACGTCGTCAGGCCCCTATCTGGCGGTCTGGAAGAAGTCGGTCGGCCAATGGGTGATCGAAAGCGAGACCTTCGTGACCTTGGCGTAGGTGCGACCTTCTCCTCGCCCCGCTTACCGTGTCGCCGTCAGCCGGCGTTTGATCCGGCGGGCGAGCTTGCGAAGCGCGCTTTCACGCGCTGGCGTCGGCGGTGTCGGCCGCACATCGCCCGACAGGTCGGGCACGTCGGCCTTCCGCGAAACCAGCACCTCGATGTATTCGGCCTGGATGCCGCGACCCGGATCATCGATCGTGAAGATCGTGGTCGAGAGGCCGCTGACGGCGTCCCAATAGGCGGCGATGTCGTAGCCCCAATCGACGGTGACCAGCGACCCGTTCGGGTCCATCGGGTTACCGTGGAACACCGGCTCCAGCAGATGCACGACCGTCCCGTCAGCCTTGCGCCCGGCGCGGCGAACCGAGCGGCCTTCCTTGTTCACGATCGGCACGGTGCAGATGTGCATGCCGCCCGGCCTTAGGGTGCGGGCGATCTCGCGGATGGCCAGGTCGGGGGCGAAGACGTGCTCCATCACGTCCTGGGTGACGACAAGGTCGAAGCTCGCATCGGCGAAGGTCTGCCGCTCAAGGTCTTCCGAGCGCCAGCCGCCTTCGTGGAGCGATCCCCAGGGGATCGACGGGTCGTACTGGCTGGCCAGATAGCCGGGCGCCTGGTCCCGCAATCGGCGGCTGGCCGCGGTGCCGGGTGAACTTTCGTGGATGGCCAGCTTGCGCCAGTCGGGGCGCAACTGCGTCAGCACCGAGAACAGCGCGCGTTCGCGTGGTTGCGAATTGCAGTTCAGGCACAGGAAGTGATCGCGCAGCCAGGGATCCTTGGCGGCAAAGGTGCTGTCCTGCTCGCAGACGGGACAAAGGCCGTCGGCCCTGAGAACATATGGTCCCAGGGCCTCGGTCATTCTAGATCAGCGCCCCGTGGCAGTGCTTGAACTTCTTGCCGGAGCCGCAGGGGCAGGCCTGGTTGCGGCCGGTGTTCTCCCAGCCGTCCGGCAGGGCGGTGATCGGCAGGGCCTGGCGCTGGTCGGCCGACAGGCCGTCGGGCAGGGCGCCCATCTGGGCGATGTTCTCGCCGGTCAGCGGGTCCATGTGCACTTCGGTCAGGCCGGCCAATGGCGCGACTGGCTCCGGCTCGGCGAACGCGAACTCAACCGTCATCAGCCAGCGGGTGACGTTCTGGCGCAGGTCGACCAGCAGCTTCTCGAACAGCGAGAAGGCCTCGGTCTTGTACTCGTTCAGCGGGTCGCGTTGGCCATAGCCGCGCAGGCCGATGACATTGCGCAGGTGGTCGAGATGCATCAGGTGCTCGCGCCACTGCAGATCGATCATCTGCAGCAGGAAGCTCTTCTCGATGTTGCGCATCTGATCGGGGCTGATCATCTGCTCGCGCTCGGCGGCGCGGGCGTCCGCGGCCTTCTGCAGGCGCTCCAGAATCTCTTCGTTGGCGATGCCGTCTTCGGCCGCCCACTGCGCGATCGGCAGATCCATGCCCAGCAGTTCGGTGACGCGCTCGGTCAGGCCGGTGATGTCCCACTGCTCGGCATAGGCCTTGGGCGGCAGGTGGCGAGCCACCAGATCTTCGATGGTGTCCTGGCGCATCTCATTGATGACGTCCGACAGGTCGGCGGAGGTCATGAACTCGGCGCGTTGTTCGAACACCGCCTTGCGCTGGTCGTTCACGACGTCGTCGTACTTGAGCAGGTTCTTGCGGATCTCGTAGTTGCGCTGCTCGACGCGCTTCTGGGCCTTCTCGATGGCGGCGTTCAGCCACTTGTGGGTGATCGCCTCGCCTTCCTGGACGCCGAAGGTGCGCATGATCGAATCGAGGCGCTCGCCGGCGAAGATCCGCAGCAGGTCGTCTTCGCAGGACAGGAAGAACTTGGAGTGGCCAGGGTCGCCCTGACGGCCGGTCCGGCCGCGTAGCTGGTTGTCGATCCGGCGGCTTTCGTGACGCTCGGTGCCCAGCACATAGAGGCCGCCGGCGGCGAGGGACGCTTCCTTCAGGGCCTTGGTGTCGGTCTCGATCCGGGCACGCTCTTCAGCAGCGGCCTCGGGGGTGACCTCGATGCCCAGGCCCCTTTGCTCCTCGCGCCACTTCAGCACGCGGATGTCGATGTTGCCGCCCAGCTGGATGTCGGTGCCGCGGCCGGCCATGTTGGTGGCGATGGTGACGGCGCCGGGGATGCCGGCGTCGGCCACGATCATGGCTTCCTGCTCGTGATAGCGGGCGTTCAGCACGTTGTGGGGGATGCCGGTGACGGTCTTTCCCTCGTGCTCGAACTTGTGGAGCTTCATCAGTTCGGAAAGCTGTTCCGACTTTTCGATGGAGACGGTGCCGACCAGGATCGGCTGGCCGCGGACATAGCAGTCGGCGACCTGCTTCAGGATCGACTGATTCTTTTCGGCGTTGGTCCGATAGACCTCGTCGTCGTCGTCCTTCCGGGCGACGGGGCGGTTGGTCGGAATCTCGGCCACGTCCATCTTGTAGATGTCGCCGAATTCCTGCGCCTCGGTGGCGGCCGTGCCGGTCATCCCCGACAGCTTGGTGTAGAGGCGGAAATAGTTCTGGATGGTGACCGAGGCCAGGGTCTGGTTCTCGGGCTGGATTTGAGCGCCTTCCTTGGCCTCGATGGCCTGGTGCAGCCCCTCGGACAGGCGGCGGCCCTGCATCATCCGGCCGGTAAATTCGTCGATCAGGATCACTTCGCCGGCGCGGACGATATAGTCCTTCTCGCGCGTGTAGAGGACGTTGGCGCGCAGCGCCTGGTTCACGTGGTGGACGATCGAGACGTTGGCGGCGTCGTAGAGGCCGGCCGAATCCGCTTCCAGATGCCCGCCGGTGGCCAGCATCTCTTCGACGATCTCCGAGCCTTCTTCGGTCAGGATCACCTGCCGCTGCTTCTCGTCGTGGTCGAAGGTCTCGGTGTTCTTGATCAGCTCTTTCACGACCAGGTCTATGGTCTTGTAGAGCTCGCTGCGGTCCTCGGTCGGGCCCGAGATGATCAGAGGCGTGCGGGCTTCGTCGATCAGGATGGAGTCGACTTCATCGACGATCACGAAGTGGTGGCCGCGCTGGACCATTTCCTCGGGGTCGTAGACCAGGTTGTCGCGCAGGTAGTCGAAGCCGAACTCGTTGTTCGTGCCGTAGGTGATGTCGGCCTCGTAGGCCGCCTTGCGCTGGTTCTGCGACAGGCCGTGGACGATCACCCCGGTTGAAAGGCCGAGGAACGCATAGACCTGGGCCATCCAGTCGCCGTGCAACTGAGCCAGGTAGTCGTTCACGGTGATAACGTGGACGCCTTTGCCGGACAGCGCGTTCAGATAGGTCGGCGCGGTGGCGACCAGGGTCTTGCCCTCGCCGGTTCGCATCTCGGCGATGCCGCCGCCATGCAGGACCATGCCCCCGACCAACTGGACGTCGAAATGACGCTGACCTAGTACGCGCTTGGCGGCTTCGCGGACGACTGCGAAGGCTTCCTCCATCAGGTCGTCAAGCGTTTCGCCCTTGGCGAGCCGGCCCTTGAACTCCAGGGTCTTGGCGCGGAGTTCGTCGTCGGACAGCGCCTGAATCTTTGGCTCGAAAGCGTTGATTTTCGCGACCCGCGAAGCCGTCGCCTTGACCTTGCGGTCGTTGGAAGAGCCGAAGAAGCGTTGGAAGATGCTCAAGGGAAACGTTCCGGATCTGCGGGATTGGGCCGGCGGCGGCCTTGTCCAGCCCTTCGCCTGCCCGGAAATTCCGCTCTTTTAGGGGCGCGCGAGACTTAAGCAGCGGCCATGCCAGTGTCAACGCGGCTGGGGTGACGGGTGCGTGAGCCGCAAGCGATTCCTCAAATGAAAAGGCCCTCCCGGTGAGGGGAGGGCCAAATCGCTTAGTATCTGATCGCTTTAGAAGATCTCGATCAGGCCGGCAGCACCCATGCCGCCGCCGATGCACATCGACACAACGCCCCATTTGGCGCCGCGACGCTTGCCTTCTTGCAGGATGTGGCCGGTCAGACGGGCGCCGGTCATGCCGTAGGGGTGGCCAATGGCGATCGAGCCGCCGTTGACGTTGTATTTTTCCGGATCGATGCCGAGCTTGTCGCGCGAATAGAGGCACTGCGAGGCGAAGGCTTCGTTCAGTTCCCACAGGTCGATGTCCTGGATCTTCAGGCCATGACGTTCCAGCAGACGCGGCACGGCGAAGACCGGACCGATACCCATTTCGTCAGGAGCGCAGCCGGCCACGGCCCAGCCGCGGAAGGCGCCGAGCGGGGTCAGGCCGGCCTTGGAGGCGGCCTTGGCTTCCATCATCACGACGGCCGCGCCGCCGTCCGACAGCTGCGAAGCGTTGCCGGCGGTGATGAACTTGCCTTCGCCGCGAACCGGCTGAAGCTTGGCCAGGCCTTCCAGCGTGGTGTCCGGACGATTGCACTCGTCGCGATCGACCGTGTAGTCGACGATCGATTCTTCCTTCGTCTCCTTGTTGACGACCTTCATCTTGGTCGCCATCGGGACGATTTCGTCCTTGAACTTGCCGGCTTGTTGCGCGGCGGCCATGCGGCGCTGGGATTCCAGGCTGTATTCGTCCTGGGCTTCACGGCTGACCTTGTAGCGGTCGGCCACGATGTCGGCGGTGTCGATCATCGGCATGAACAGGGCCGGGTATTGGCCGCTGAGGTTGCGGTCGAAGTTGTCGCCGCCGCCGCCGCCGCCCGGGAAGGACAGGGATTCGACGCCCGCGCCGATCGCCACTTCAGCGCCGTCGTTGCGGATGTAGTTGGCGGCCGTGGCGATGGTTTGCAGGCCCGAGGAGCAGAAGCGGTTGACGGTCGCGCCCGAGGTCGTGATCGGCAGGCCGGCCAGCAGAGCGGCCTGACGGCCCAGGTTGCCGGCGCCGTGCGCCACGTTGCCCAGGATGACGTCTTCGACAGCGGCCTTGTCGACGCCCGAGCGCTCGACGGCGTGCTTGATCGCGTGAGCGGCCATGGTGACGGTCGGGGTCATGTTGAACCCGCCACGGCCCGACTTGGCCATGCCCGTCCGGGCATAGGAAACGATTACGGCTTCACGCGTCATGAATATGTTCTCCGTCAAAAATTAGGACCACCACGGCCACTATGAGATCCGTAGGGTTGTTTGATCGGGCGCGACCTTTGCATCCCAGCGCTTAGTTGGCTAGGGACGGGCGAACGCTCGCGGGCCGTTTTTGCATTCGAGGTACGTCCCCTATGACGCACTCAAGCTTCCGTCGTCTCCCGCACGCCCTGGGCGTCTTTGTGGTCATGCTGAGCGCCAGCCTGATCCTCGTCGCCTGTGGTGATCGGGGCGGGACCGAGGGCGCGCCTCAGGCTGGCGACACCGCGGTCGCCAAGGTCGACGGCAAGACCGTCTGGGCGTCCGACGTCAAACGTGAGGCCGTGGCTCAGGGATTGATCGGCGAGGGCGAGCCGCTCGATATCTCGTCGGATCTGTTCCGCCGGGTGCTGGACGAGGTGATCGACCAGAAGCTGCTGGCGGCCGAGGCTGTCGAACGCAAGCTGGACAAGGATCCCGTCGCCCAGAAGCGGCTGGCCGCGGCTCGCGAACGCATTCTCGGCGACATGCTGGTGGAGAACGTGGTCTCCGGCGCGGTCAACGACAACGCCATCCGGGGCCTCTATCAAGAGCAGCTCAAACTCGCCAAGCAGTCCGAGGAGATCAAGGCCCGTCAGATCCTGGTCGCGACCGAGGCTGAAGCCCAGGCGATCGAAAAGCTGCTCGCCACCGGCGCCTCGTTCGAGGCCCTGGCCATGGAGCGCTCGATCGACGCGGCCACGCGGTTCAATGGCGGCGATCTTGGCCACTTCACCACCGACGTCATGCCCGAGGCCTACGCCGCCAATCTGAAGACCGCCAAGGTCGGCGACATCGTCGGGCCGTTCCAGACCGAGGGCGGGTGGGTGATTCTCAAGGTCGAGGATCGCCGGATGGAGCAGCCGATCACCCTGGACGCCGCGCGTCCGCAGATCGTGCGGTTCCTCACCTACGACCAGGTCCGCGATCTGCTTGAAAAATTGCGAAGCAGGGCCAAGGTCCAGACGTTGATCGGCGCGTCGCAGGACGTGCCCGGCCAACCGAAGGAACCCGCCGACGCACCGCCCGCCGCCACGCCCGCCGCGCCCGCCGCGCCGGTCCAGGCGCCGCCCCCCGCTCCAGCCAAAGCCGCCAAGTCATGACCCGCACGCCAGCTCCGAAGACGACCGCGCCGCCCAAGAAAAGCACGGCCGGCAAGGCCCTTGAGGCCGCAGCCAAGCCGGTGGAGGCGCTGGAGCGCGCCCTGGACCCGCTGACCACGGCGATCAAGCGGGCCACGACCAAGTCGAAGCCTGAGCCCCAGGCGGCGCCTGCGCCTGCGCCGGTCAAGGCCGCCATGCCGGTCTCGCCGCTGGCCGTGCCGTTCCCTGACCTGCCGCCGATCGCCGGCGTCCAACTCGCCACCGGCCGGGCCGGCTTCTACAAGACCGAGCGCGACGACCTGCTGGTCATGCGCTTTGCGCGCGGCACCTCGGCGGCCGGCGTCTTCACCCGCCACGGCATCGGTTCGGCGCCGGTCGACTGGTGCAAGAAGCATCTGGAGATGACCAAGGGCGCCGACGTCCGCGCCCTGGTCGTCAACGCCGGCTGCGCCAATTCCTTCACCGGCAAGCCCGGCGCCGACGCCGTGCGGCGGGTGGCCTCGGCGGTCGCCAAGCGCTTCGACTGCCGCCAGCGCGACGTGATGGTGGCCTCGACCGGCGTGATCGGCGTGCTGCTGGACGACGCCAAGATCACCCACCGGCTGCCGGACATCGACGCCAAGCTGATCGACGACGGCTGGGCCGGCGCGGCGCGGGCGATCATGACCACCGACACCTTCCCGAAGGGCGCCTACGCCGAGGCGATGATCGACGGCCAGAAGGTGCGCATCGCCGGGATCTGTAAGGGTTCGGGCATGATCGCGCCCGACATGGCGACCATGCTGGCCTTCGTCGCCACCGACGCGGCGATCTCGCCCGCGGCGCTGCAAACCTTGGCCAGCCTCTACACCCGCACGACGTTCAACTGCGTCACGGTGGATGGCGACCGCTCGACCAACGACACCCTGCTGCTGTTCGCCACCGGCCAGTCCGGCGCGCCGACCATCAGCCGCGCCGGCGACAAGCGGCTGGCCGATTTCCGCGAGAAGCTGGAAGCGGTGCTGCTGGACCTGGCCCTGCAACTGGTCCGCGACGGCGAGGGCGCCAGCAAGTTCGTGAAGATCAACGTCACCGGCGCCGAGACCTCGGCCTCGGCCCGCAAGATCGCCCGCACCATCGCCGAGAGCCCGCTGGTCAAGACCGCCTTCGCCGGCGAGGACGCCAACTGGGGCCGGATCGCCATGGCCGTGGGCCGGGCCGACGAGCGCATCGACCGCGACCGGGTGAAGATCCAGTTCGGCCCCCTCGTCGCCGCCCAGGACGGTTTGATCTCGCCGACCTACGACGAGGCCAAGATGAGCGCCTACATGAAGAACCAGGAACTCGAGGTCTCGGTCGACGTCGGGGTCGGGCGCGGCACGGCCAGCGTCTGGACCTGCGACCTGACCAAGCAATACGTCGCCATCAACGGCGACTATCGGTCCTAGAACCCCTGAATCAAAATCCCCGGCCGCGTGAGCGGGCCGGGGATCGATAGGCGCAAGGCTCGCGGAGGATGCTCCGCGAGCGATGACGAGGGACCTTAGTCCAGCGGGGTCCAGCGCTTGGCCGGGGCGCTTTGGCCGCCCTGGCCTTGAGCCTTGTCGCGCTGCGGGCCTTTGAACTGGCTTTGAGCGATCGGCGTGGTCGAGGCGCGCTCGCCGCTGGTGCGGGCGCCGTGCGGGTGGCGATCGCCGCCGCCTTGGCCCTGACGTTGTCCGCCGCCGGCCTTGGCGCCGCCGGCGCTCGGACGGTTACGCTGCTGGCGCAGGCCGCCGGGCAGATCGCTGCGATTCTGCGGCTTGCGTTGACCGCGATCACCGCCACGTTCGTTGTTGTTGCGGCCGGCTTCGGCGCGTTCGGCGGCGATTTCCGGCATGGCCTGGGTCATGACGTGCAGACCCTTGTCGTTGCGGCGGTCGAAGGACGGAATGGTCTGGCGAGTCACCTTCTGGATGTCGCGCAGCAGGTTGCGCTCGTCGTCGGCGCAGAAGGCCACGGCCGAACCGCCGGCGCCGGCGCGAGCCGTCCGACCGATGCGGTGGACGTAGGACTCCGGCACGTTCGGCAGTTCGTACTGCACCACGTGGGTCACGGCGTCGACGTCGATGCCGCGGGCGGCGATGTCGGTGGCGACCAGGGCGCGGACTTCACCGGCCTTGAAGGACGCCAGCGAGCGTTCGCGCTGGCCTTGGCTCTTGTCGCCATGGATGGCGGCCGCCTCGACGCCGGCCGCTTCGAGCGACTTGGCCACCCGGTCGGCGCCGCGCTTGGTGCGGGTGAAGACGATGACGCGCTTGAAGTTCTTCTCGGCGAACAGTTCGCAGAGCAGGGCGCGCTTGCGGGCGGTTTCGACGAAGATGACCTTCTGGGTCACGCGCTCGACCGTGGTCGACTCGGGGGCCACCGCCACCTTGTGCGGGTTGGGGTTCAGCAGTTCGCCGGCCAGCTTGCCGATCTCGGTCGGCATGGTCGCCGAGAAGAACAGGTTCTGGCGATCCTTGGGCAGGTATTTCACGATCCGGCGGATGGGCAGGATGAAGCCCATGTCCAGCATCTGGTCGGCTTCGTCGAGGACGAACATCTCGACGCCGCCCAGGGTGATGGACTTCTCGCCGAGGTGGTCGATCAGCCGGCCGGGCGTGGCGACGAGCACGTCGACGCCCGACGCCATGGCGCGCATCTGGCCGCCGTACTTCACGCCGCCGAACACCACGGCGACGGAGACGCCCATGTGCCTGCCGTAGCTCTTGAAGCTTTCGGCGATCTGGGTGGCCAGTTCGCGGGTCGGGGACAGCACCAGCACGCGGCAGCCGCGACGGGGCGCGGGCTTACGGTCGGCGGCCAGGCGGTGCAGGATGGGCAGGGCGAAGGCGGCGGTCTTGCCGGTGCCGGTCTGGGCGATGCCCAGCAGGTCGCGGCCGCTCATCACGCCCGGAATGGCCTGGGCCTGGATCGGGGTGGGCGTGGTGTAGCCCTCGTCGGCCAGGGCCTTGAGCAACGACTTGTCGAGGCCGAGGTCTGTAAATTTGGTCAAAACGTATGTGTCTTTCACATATGCGCCGTGCCCGGCCGCCTGGCTGTGCCAAGGGTCGCGGGGGCGCGGGTCAGTTGTGGAAAGCCCCCGCGTGGCGGGACGATCTATGCGATCTCTTCAAGCGCTCGACAGGCTGGGTTCGACTTGGAACCCATCACGCGACTGGAGCGCCGATATCGCCACATTTGCTGCAGCGCAGCGTCGAAGTGCGGGTTCGCGAGCTAAAAGTCAAGAAGAACCGGGATCTGAGGGTGATGTGCAACCGCACCCTGTTGCATTTTCGCCTCCAGCCCGCGAGGAAGCGGCATGGCTGAAATCAAACCCATGCTGTTCGTCGCCGCCGCGGCGCTGATCGACACCGACGGCCGCGTGCTGATCTGCAAGCGCCCGCAAGGCAAGCAACTGGCCGGTCTGTGGGAGTTTCCGGGCGGCAAGGTCGAGCCGGGCGAATCGCCCGAGCAGTGCCTGATCCGCGAACTTGACGAGGAACTGGGGATTCAGGTTTCGCACGCCTGCCTCGCGCCCTTCGTGTTCGCCAGCCACGCCTATGAGACCTTCCACCTGATGATGCCGCTCTATCTGTGCCGGCGCTGGGAGGGGCTTGTGACGGCCAAGGAGCACGACGCCCTCGCCTGGGTGAAGCCCTCGAAATTGACCGACTATCCGATGCCGCCGGCCGACGAGCCGCTGGTCGCCTGGCTGCGCGACCTGATCTGAACGCCGGTATCTTGACCGGCCCCGGACCTGCGCTTAGTTTTTGCAAGTCCCCGATGCGACGCGAAAAGGAGGGTAGCCATGATTGTTCTCAGCCACGCTACCCACCGCTGCGTCGCCGAACTGGTATCCTGATACCGTAGGACTTTCGGCGAACGCCTGATCAGGCCTTCGAACCGAAGGATGTCCAGCCTTGCTAGACACATACGGCTGGAGCGAGACGCTCCAACGCCAATTCACCGACCATGCGGCGCGCGGCTTGCTGCCCGGCCGCGTCATCGTTCAACAGCGCGGGCTCTACCGGCTCGCCACCCCGCAGGGCGAGGTTTCGGCCGAGCTTTCGGGGAAGTTTCTCCATGAAGCCCTGACCGGCGACCATCCCGTCGCCGGGGACTGGGTGGCCTGCGCGGTGCGTGGGCAGGAAGGGGCGGCGACCATCCATCACCTGCTGGCGCGCTCCAGCGTGTTCATCCGCCGGGCGGCTGGGCCGGGCGGCGGCTCCCAGGTGGTGGCCGCCAATGTGGACCTCGTCCTGCTGGTCGCCTCGTTGAACGCCGACCTCAGCCTGCGCCGGCTGGAACGCTACCTCGCCACCGCCTGGGAGAGCGGCGCCCAGCCGCTCATCGTGCTGACCAAGGCCGACACCTGCGAGGACGCCGAGGCCCTGATCGCTCAGGTCGAGGCGATCGCCTTCGGGGTTTCCGTCCACGCCGTTTCGGCGGTGACGGGGCACGGCGTGGCCGAGGTCCGCGCCTTGCTTGCGCCAGGCAAGACGGCGGTCCTGCTGGGGTCCTCGGGCGTGGGCAAGTCGACCCTAGTCAACGCCCTGGCCGGGGCCGAACTGATGGCCACCGGCGGCATTCGCGAGGACGACGCGCGCGGGCGCCACACCACCACCCACCGGGAACTCGTGCTGCTGCCGACCGGCGCCCTGGTCCTGGACACGCCGGGCATGCGTGAACTTGGCCTGTGGGACGCCGACGACGGCGTGGCGGCCGCGTTTGCCGACATCGAGGCGCTGGGCTCGGCCTGCCGGTTTCGCGACTGCAACCATCAGGCCGAACCCGGCTGCGCGGTGCGCCTGGCCCTGGAGCGCGGCGACCTCGATCAGGGGCGGTGGAGGAGCTACGGCAAGCTCCAGCGCGAACTGGCTCACCTCGACCGGCGTGAGGACTCCCAAGCCCAGATCGAGAACCGCAAGCTCTGGGTTCAGCGCCACAAGGCCTCGCGCCAGCGGCTCAAGCACCGCGACCGCGAGGCTTATTGAGCGTCGGCGGACGGCGCGCATGAAAAGGCCCGCGGTGAGCTCGGATCACCGCGGGCCGTCTCAAGAGTCGAAACTATGGCTCGACCGGGTTCGCCTGCGACGTGCGCCTCGAACGCCTATGAGTTGAGCCCGAGTCCGGGCCCGGCGCCAGTCCCATATCGAGGTTCTGCCAGAGGCGAAGTGACGCACCGGGGGATGGAGCGGCTTGCTGTGCGCCGCGTCGGCGCTTTCCCAGGCGGCAGCGATAAGGTTATCTGATCGATATGCCGACGTTCCGACAGCTTGGTGATCCGACATCGATGAACGATTGGCTGGCGGGCTTCCTGGCCGCTGAGCGTTTGCCCGCGTCCTACGCGCAGACCATCGAGGCCGTGGCCCTGCCGCTGACCAGGCGGATCGCGGCGGAGGCCGCGGCCCGGCCGGGCGGGCTGGTGGTCGGCGTTTGCGGCGCCCAGGCCAGCGGCAAGTCGACCCTGACGGCGGTGGTGAAGCGGCTGCTGGAGAGCGCTGGCCTGAAGGTCGCGCTGTTCTCGCTCGACGACATCTACCTGACCCGGGCCGAGCGCCAGTCCCTGGCGCGGGACGTCCATCCGCTGCTGGCTACGCGCGGGGTTCCCGGAACCCACGATGTCGCTTGGGGCCAGGCGTTGCTGACTGATCTGCGCCGGCCGGGCCAGACCCTGCTGCCGGCCTTCGACAAGGCCAGCGACGATCGCCAGCCGGGCGCGATGTTCGAGGGGCCGGCCGACGTGGTGCTGTTCGAAGGCTGGTGCGTCGGCGCCGCCCCGCAGGAGCCCGCCGCCCTGGCGGCGCCGGTCAACGCCCTGGAACGCGACCACGATCCTGACGGCGTCTGGCGGACCTACGCCAATACGGCCCTGGCCGGCCCGTATCGGGACCTGTTCTCAAAGCTCGGCCTGCTGGTGCTGCTACAGGCGCCGGGCTTCGAGGTGGTGCGGGACTGGCGGATAGAGCAGGAGCGCAAGCTGCGCGAGCGTCTGGCCCGCGAAGGCGGCGATGCTTCGCGCGTGATGAGCGACGATCAGGTCGCGGACTTCATCGCGCACTATGAGCGTCTGACGTGCTGGATCCTGGAAGAAATGCCGAGGCGGGCCGACATCGTGGTCCGCCTCGACAAGCAGCGACGCGCGTCGCTTTAGGCGGCCGGCTCGGCGTTCAGCACCTGGGTCAGGCGCTGGCGCAGGGCGTTGTCCTTTTGGACCGCCGCCGACATCTGGTTGTACTTCTCGGGCGACAGACCGCTGGCCTGCACGGCCGCGCCCATCTTGCCGATCATCTCTTTCTGGACGGTGGCCTTGGTCGGGCCGTCTGCGCCGGCCAGCTTGGGGCTGTACTCGCCGTTGATCTTCTGGATTTCGGTCATGGCCGCGCCAAACGACTTCAGCTCGGCGTCGGTGAAGCCGCCGGCGGCGGGCGCGGCGGCGGCCGGAGCTTCGGCGGCGGGAGCGGTCTGGGCTTGAGCCGAGGCGGTGAAGGTCACGGCGCCAAGCAGGCCGGCGGCCAGAATAGCAATACGCATACGGAGGGTTTCCTAACCTAATTGGAGATCGAGTCCGACAAGCCTAGTGCAGCCTTCTGGACGAAAATAGGACGAGAACACGCCGAACGCCGGTCTGCGACGATTGTGCGCAATCGGCGGGCGGGTCGGCGCAGGTCGTTCCAACGCCGGCCCAATTCCAGCTTGAGACTGGTCGACATATCGGGGAGGCGGCGCCCCAGCGGTCATCACGTCACCCGGAAACGGACACTGCCGTGGTTACAGATGGGTGGAAAGCAGGCGCTCCTTGGGTGAAGCTTTAGCTATGGCGAATCTGGAACTTATCAGGGTCGAGCAACCCGCTCACTGGAGCGCTTTTCACCGTATTCGCCGTGAGGTGTTGTTTGAGGCCCGCGGGCGCATCGGAGTTTACGACTCCGACCATCCAGACGACTTCAAGCCGAACAATCACCCCTTGTTGCTGCTGGAGCAGGGTCAGCCGAGGGCCACCACACGTGTCGATTTGCTAGGCGAGCATCGCGCGGGAATACGGTTGGTGGCGGTAGAGCAAGAGCACCAGAGGCGGGGCCTAGGCCGATCCCTCATGATGCTTACTGAACAGTACGCGACGGAGCGTGGGATGCTGGTGCTAGAGCTCAACTCCGCACCGGATGCGGTAGTGTTTTATCAGCGGCTCGGTTGGACCTTGATCGACCCTGCGCGCGACAATCCCCTTCTAGAACGCAAGCTCAGTCATAGCGGTCGGATCGTCCGCTAAGGGGCGAAATCGGTCGTTGGCCTTCTTCCGAGAGCCGGACATCAGCGCACACGGCTCACAACTGGACGCTCGCGACAGCAGCAAGGAATCGCCTAAGGGCCAACCCTTTGGGCCGCCAAGTTGCCGAAACCGGCGATGCAGGACAGCCGGCCGCCGCTATCTGCCTCGCCGAGTTAGTCCTCTTCGCGCGGCAGCGGGTTCTCGACCACGCCCAGGGCGTCGGCGAGGCGCATCTTGGCCGAGCCGGGCTTCAGGGGTTTCTGCTGGCTGGGGTCGGGCGCCCAACCGGTCAGGGTCAGGATCTCGAAGGTCGCGGGCACGCGGCCGTCCGGCTCGGCGAACTTCTCGACATAGAGCTCGCAGGCGCGGGCCAGGACCTGGCGGGTGAGCTGGCGCGGGTGGCGTTCGGTCAGCACGCTGGTCTCGCCCATGGCCCGCAGATCGGCCATCAGCTTCAGGGGATGAGCGTAGCGCACGGTGACCCGGTCGACGTCGGCCACCGGCAGGGCGAAGCCTGAGCGTTGCAACAGGCCCGCCGCGTCATAGGCGTCGGCGAAGGGCGAGACGCGGGGACCCGCGCCGCCGGTCAGTTCGGCCTCGGCGGTCAGCAGCGACTGGCGAAGTTCGGTCAGGGTCGCGCCGCCCAGCATCGAGCCGATGAACAGGCCGTCGGGCTTCAGCGCCCGGCGGATCTGGATCAGGGCGCCGACCACGTCGTTGGTCCAGTGCAGCGCCAGCGTCGAGACCACCAGGTCGAGGCTGCCGAACGCGAAGGGCAGGCGCTCCTCGTCCGCCACCAGTCGCGGCCCGGTTCGGCCGGCCAGCATGGCGCCCGAGAGGTCGGCCTCGATCAGGCAGCCGACGCGGGGCTTGGCGTCGCTGAGCGCCAGGGCCTGGGCGAACGCCCCATTGCGCGCGCCCAGATCGACGGCGAGCGGGAAGTCGCGCATGATCGCTTCCAGGCGCACGACGGCGTCCTCGGCGGCGCGCTGCTTGAGGAAGTCGGCGTCGGCGTAGACGGCCGCCGCCCGGTTCAAACGGGTGCGAAGCAGGTCGCGGTTGAAGAGACGGGGCGGGGCGGACATTGGCGGCGGGACGCTTTTCGACTGGAAGCCTGTCAGATGGCGATGCGAGTCCCTGGTGGAAACCCGGGCCGCGCGCGAAGGCCGCGGTTCGTACCGCGCTCGACCTGCTTTTCCCACCCCAATCGCTGGACGACGGGCCCGCGCCGATGTCGACCGGGTTCAGCGCCCAGGGCTGGAGCCGCATTCCCTTCATCGACGGCCCGCTGTGCGACGGCTGCGGCACGCCCTTCGAATACGACCTGGGGGCGGGGGTGCGCTGCGCCGACTGCATGGCCAGGCCGCGCGCCTTTTCCCGGGGCCGCGCCGCCTGCCTCTATGACGACGCCTCGCGCGGCGTGATCTTGCAACTCAAGCACGCCGACCGCACGGACCTCGCCCCGATGCTGGCGCGCTGGATCAGCCGCTCGGCCCGCGACCTGCTCGAAGACGCCGACGCGATCGCGCCGGTTCCGCTGCATCCCGGCCGCCTGCTGGGCCGACGCTACAACCAGGCCGCCGAGATCGCCCGGCCGCTCAGCCGGCTGTCGGGCGTGGCCTATCTGCCCGACGCCCTGGTGCGGGTGCGGGCGACCGCGACGCAGGGCGGCAAGTCGGGATCGGGGCGTCGGCGCAACGTCGCCGGAGCCTTCGCCGTGCCGCCTGGCCGCGCTGACCAAGTCGCCGGAAAGCGCATCCTGCTGATCGACGACGTCATGACCACCGGCGCGACCTTGGAGGGCTGCGCGCGGGCCTTGCGGGCCGCCGGAGCGACGTGCGTCGATGTCGCAGTGGTTGCGAGGGTGAAAGAAGCCGCGAACCGTTCCATATAGAACGAACTTCGTTTTCACGTATTAGACGAGCCATGGCCCAAGTCACAATCTACACGAAACCCTACTGCCCCTACTGCATCCGCGCCGTCTCGCTGCTCGAGAAGAAGGGCGTGGCGTTCACCGAGATCGAAGCCGCCTTCGAGCCCGAGAAGCGTCAGGAGATGATCCAGCGCTCCAACGGCCGGGCGACCTTCCCGCAGATCTTCATCGGCGATCAGCACGTCGGCGGCTGCGACGAGATGATGGCCTTGGAATACGACGGCAAGCTGGACGCCCTGCTCGCGGCTTGAGCTTAGGTCCGGCGTGACCTACGGGTGAGCTCATGACCCTGCGCGTTGGACTGATCCAGACCCGGACGCCGGCCACCCACGCCGCGGCGCTCGCCCATGTGGCGCCGCTGGTGCGGCAGGCAGCGGCCCAGGGCGCGACCTTCATCGCCACGCCCGAGGGGACCAACATCCTCCAGCGCGACAAGCAGGCGCTGCTGCCGCACCTGACGCTGCTGGCGGACGACCCCGTCGTCCAGGGCCTGCAAGCCCTGGCGGCCGAGCTGTCGGTGGCGATCCTGGTCGGCTCGGCCCTGGTGAAGCGGCAGGACGGCAAGGCCGCCAACCGCTCGGCCCTGATCTCGCCGCTGGGCGACATCGTCGCGACATACGACAAACTCCATATGTTCGATGTCGATCTGCCGACCGGCGAGAGCGCCCGCGAGAGCGCGACCTACGAACCCGGCGACGAGGCGGTCGCCGTCCATGCCGGAGCGATGCGGCTGGGCCTAACCATCTGCTACGACGTCCGCTTCCCGGCCCTTTACCGCGCCTTGGCCATCGCCGGCGCGCAGGTGATCACAGTCCCGGCCGCCTTCACCCGGCCGACCGGCGAGGCGCACTGGGAGATCCTGCTCCGCGCCCGCGCCATCGAGACCGGCAGTTTCGTGCTGGCGCCGGCTCAGGGCGGGTTCCACGAGGACGGCCGCGGCACCTATGGGCGGACCCTGGCCATCGGGCCGTGGGGCGAGGTGCTGGGCAAGCTCGATCACGACGAACCGGGCGTCCTCGTCGTCGATCTCGATCTTGCAGCTGTGGACAAGGCGCGGACCGCGATCCCGGCCCTCATCAATGCGCGCGCGTTCGAGGCGCCTATATCTATCCTATGATCCGCTACGCGCTTGTCTGTGATGAGGCCCATGAGTTCGAGGGCTGGTTCGGTTCGTCGGGTGACTTCGACGATCAGTCCGAACGCGGCCTGGTCGCCTGCCCGATCTGCGATTCCAAGGCAGTGAGCAAACAGATCATGGCCCCCTCGATTGCCGGCACCAAGAAGACCACGGACTTGCCGCCGCAGATGCGCTCCATGGTGATGGAGGCCATGGGCCGGGTCCGCAAACACGTCGAGGACAACTTCGACTATGTGGGCGACACCTTCGCGACTGAGGCCCGGGCCATCCACGAAGGCCGCTCGGAAGATCGCGGCATCTATGGCGAGGCGACGCCGGCGCAAATCAAGTCGCTGACCGAGGACGGCGTGCCGATCGCCGCCATGCCGCCTGCGCCGCCGAAGAAGTCGGAAGTGAACTAGCCCCCTCAGTCGGCTTCGCCGACAGCTCCCCCAGGGGGGGGAGCATCTTGCCCTCCAGATCCTCCCCTAGCGCGAAGCGCGGTTTGGGGGAGGTGGCGCGCGCAGCGCGACGGAGGGGGCTTGCGGGCAAGCCTCACCATTCCCGTTGCCGGTCATCCGCCCGCCCCATAGGGTCGCTCCCATTCTTGGGGAGCTCATAATGATCCGTTCGATTTCCGCCGCCGCCTTGGCGCTCGCCGCCCTGGCTTCGCCCGCCGCCGCCCAGACCGCGCGGCCGGACCAGCAGGCCTTCCGCGAGCTCTACAAAGAGCTGATCGAAATCAATACGACCCTGTCGGCGGGTAGCTGCACGGCGGCGTCGGAGGCCATGGCCTCGCGTCTGAAGGCCGCCGGTTTCGCCGACGCGGACCTGAAGATCATCGTCGCTCCAGACCGTCCCAAGGACGGCAACCTCGTCGCCACGCTGAGGGGCTCCGACCCCAAGGCCAAGCCGATCCTGCTGCTGGCCCATATCGACGTGGTCGAGGCCAACCGCGCCGACTGGGAGCGCGATCCCTTCAAGCTGATCGAGGAAGACGGCTACTTCTACGCGCGCGGCTCCGCCGACGACAAAGCCCAGGCGGCGGTGTGGACCGACAGCCTGATCCGCTTCAAGCAGGAGGGCTTCAAGCCTCGCCGGACGATCAAGATGGCGCTGACCTGCGGCGAGGAAACGCCCGACACCTTCAACGGCGTGCAGTACCTGATCGCGAACCATCGCGACCTGATGGACGCCGCCTTCGTGCTGAACGAAGGCTCGGGCGGGCGGCTCGACGCCAACGGAAACCGCGTCTCCCTGGGCATCCAGGCCGGCGAAAAGGTCTATCAGGACTACACCCTGGAAGTGACCAACAAGGGCGGCCACTCCTCGGCCCCGGTGCGCGACAACGCCATCTATCACCTGTCGGCCGGGCTCTCGCGCCTGGCGGATTACGACTTCCCGGTGAAGCTGAACGACGCTGTCCGCGCCAACTTCGAGCGCATGGCGGTGATCGACGGCGGGGAGACCGGCAAGGCCCTGGCCGCCGTCGCCAAGAACCCGGCCGACGCCGGCGCCGTCGCCATCGTCGCCCAGGAGCCGGGCCGCAATTCGATGATGCGGACCACCTGCGTGGCGACCATGGTCAATGCCGGCCACGCGCCCAACGCCCTGCCGCAACGCGCGCAGGCCAATGTGAACTGCCGCATCCTGCCGGGCGAAGGCGTCGAGGAAACCCGCCTGGCCCTGGTCAAGGTGCTGGGCGACGACGCCATCAAGGTGACGACGGTCGGCGAGCCGAGCCCGGTGTCGCCGCCGCCGACGCTGGGCAAGTCGATCACCGATCCGGTCGAGAAGGTCGCCGCCAAGCTGTGGCCGGGCGTGCCGCTGGTGCCGGTGATGGCGACCGGCGCGACGGACGGCCGTTTCCTGAACGCGGTCGGCATCCCGACCTACGGCCTGACCGGTTTCTTCAGCGAAGCGACCGGCAACGGCGCCCACGGCCTGAACGAAAAGATGCGGGTTCGCTCGCTCTATGAGGGCCGCGACTTCCTCTACGAGGTCGTCAAAATCTACGCGAACCAGAAGTAGGGGCCTGACCCTACCGCTCGTCATGTATGGACGGCCCCCTTTGGGCAAGTAGCAATGAGCGAGCTGGCG
>JBEBYB010000008.1:0-61175 GCA_040391295.1 Phenylobacterium sp.
CCCGCGTGCTGACGCAGGAGATGGGCCGCATCGGCGCCTTCAACCCGCTGACCTTCGGCATGGGCGTGACGATGATCGGCCCGACGATCCTCGACTACGGCACCGAGGAGCAGAAGCGCCAGCACATCCCGCCGATCGTGCGCGGCGACGTTCGTTGGTGCGTGGGTTATTCGGAACCCAACGCCGGCTCCGACCTCGCCTCGTTGCAGATGAAGTGCGAGGACGCCGGCGATCATTGGGTGATTACCGGCCAGAAAACGTGGACCTCGGGCGCCCAGTACTCCGACTGGTGCGGCGCGCTGGTCCGCACCGACCCGACCGCCAAGAAGCATGACGGCATCAGCTTCATGCTGATCGACATGCATCAGCCGGCGATCGAGACCCGGCCCATCGCGCTGATCGCGGGCGCCTCGCCGTTCTGCGAGACCTTCTTCACCGAGGCGAACGCCGCCAAGGACGGCCTGCTGGGCAAGCTCAACGGCGGCTGGACCGTCGGCAAGCGGCTGTTGCAGCATGAGCGCGCCAGCCAGACCGGCGGTTCGACGGGCCCGAAGCCCCTGGCCCTGCACGCGCTCGCCAAGCGCTATGTCGAACTCGACGCCGAGGGCCGCATCGCCGACACCGATCTGCGCACCCGCCTGACCCAGCACCTGATGGACGCCAAGATCCATGGTCTGACCCTGGCCCGGGTCGCCGCGGAGTCGAAGGACGCCTCGGGCGCCACCACCACCGCCTCGATCCTGAAGAACTCGGCGACCAACGTCGCCCAGACGCGGGCCGAGTTGACCCTGGAGATCATGGGTCACCAAGGATTGGGCTGGGAGGGCGAGACCTTCGCCCCCGAGGAGATCGAAACCGTGCGCAGCTGGCTCGGCGGCAAGGCCATGTCGATCTATGGCGGCTCGGTCGAGATCCAGAACAACATCATCTCCAAGCGCATCCTGGGCCTGCCGGACACCACGCAGTCGAGCTAAGGTTCAGGCCGGGCAGGAGAACCCCATGCGTTTGGCCTTCACCGCCTGCGGTCTCGCCGCTCTAGGCTTGGCCGGCTGTAGCCAGGGCTCGCCCGAACCGTTCGTGGGGTTCGGGCATAAGCCCGACTTGCCCGAGCCGAAGACCAGCCTCATTCCGACGCTCAACGCCCGTCAGGCGGTCGGTTGGCCGGCAGGCGGTCAGCCGACGGCGCCGCAGGGCTTTACGGTGACCCGGTTCGCCGGCGATCTGGCCCATCCGCGCTGGCTGCTGGTGCTGCCCAATGGCGATGTGCTGGTCTCCGAAGCCTCGTCGGAACCCTCTTCCGGCGGCGGCGTCCAGGGATACATCGCCAACCTGCTGCAGAAGAAGGCCGGGGCCGTCCAGAAAAGCCCGAACCGGATCATGTTGCTGCGCGACGCGGACGGCGACGGCGTGGCCGAGATGCGGACGACCTTCGCCGAGGGCCTGAAGCGACCGTTCGGCATGACCCTGACCGGCGGCAAGCTCTATGTCGCCAATGACGACGGGGTGGTCGCCTTCCCCTACGTCGATGGCCAGACGCGCGTCCAAGGGCCGGGCGTGAAGGTGTTCGACCTGCCCGGCGGGCCAATCAACCACCACTGGACCAAGAACGTGGTGGCCAGCCCAGACGGCTCAAAACTCTACGCCACCGTGGGGTCGAACTCGAACGTCGGCGAGAATGGGATCGAGGCCGAGGCCGGCCGCGCGGCGATCATCGAATACCCCCTGCCCGCCGGGCCGGCGCGGATCTTCGCATCCGGCTTGCGCAATCCCAACGGCCTGGACTTCGAGCCGACCACTGGCCTGATCTGGACGGCGGTCAACGAACGCGACATGTTGGGCGACGATCTGGTGCCCGACTACATGACCAGCGTGCGCGACGGCGACTTCTTCGGTTGGCCCTACAGCTATTTCGGCCAGCACGTGGACAGTCGGATGAAGCCCGCGCGGCCCGATCTGGTGGCCACGGCGCGCGCGCCCGACTACGCGCTTGGCCCGCACACCGCCTCGCTGGGCCTGGCCTTCTACAATTCCGACCTGTTCCCGGCCCGCTACAAGGGCGGTGTCTTTGTCGGCCAACATGGATCCTGGAACCGCCGCCCGCCCAGCGGATACCGCGTCGTTTTCGTGCCGTTCGCCAACGGACAGCCGAACGGTCAGCCTGAAGCGTTCCTCACCGGCTTCCTCAACACCAAGGACGAGGCGCAGGGGCGTCCGGTCGGGGTAGCCGTGGACAAAGCCGGCGCCCTGTTGGTGGCCGATGATGTCGGCAAGGCGGTCTGGCGGGTGGCGCCGACGCGCTGAAACCCGGTCAGCCGAAGGTCTTGCGCAACCGCACGAACAGGCTGCGCCCCCACTCCAGATCCCGCACGTCGGTATAGGCCAGGACGCCGAGGTCACGCGGCCCCAGATAGACCTCGCGGATGCGTTGGACGTCACGGCCGGTGATGTTCTGCAACTCGACCCGCAGGATCAGGTCGGGCCTCGGCTTCACCTCGGCATAGACCGTGGCGAAGGCCTCCAGCTTGCGGGTCTCGATCTCGCTCAGGCGATAGTAGCGCTCGCGGAAACCGCCCAGGACGTCGACACCCCAATTGGCTTTGAGGCCCGGCAGGTCCTGGGTGAAGTGCACTTCCCAATCGAGCGGACGCAGCCCGGAGATTTCACGGCCGTCCCCAGTGGTCGGATCGATGACCTCCGAGCGCCGCCAGGTCGCCTGGCCCTTGATGGTCGCGCGCTTCAGCAACAGGCGGTCGAGCGGCGCCGACAGGCTGACCGCGACCTCGTCCTTGGTCCCCTCGCCAATGTTGGCCGGCCCATCGGCCACCACCAGGCCGACGCGGATCGGCGCGCGGTCGATGACATCGCTCAGTTCATAGTGGCGCAGGGTCAGAACCGCCGCGCCGGAGGTCCAGAACCGGCGCTCATAGGCGCCTTCGATCACCCAGGCCTGCTGTGGCGAGAGGTCGGGGTTGCCGGCGATCAGCACGCCGGTGCTGGCCACCGAGGACGAGGCGACGAAATCATCGAAGTTGAGTTGGCTGACTTCGCGTTCCAACCGCCCCCGAAGTTGGTTGTTGGCGTCAGGCGCCCAGGTCACCGCGAGCCTCGGCTTGGTGAAGCTGAGCGACTTCTCGAGATTGACGTCTCCGGTGGAGGTGATCTTCGAGAACTCCTGCCGCAGCGCGCCCTCGACGGTCAGCTCCGACGTCGGCCGCCAGGTTCCGACCACATAGGGCTCGCCCCGCGCCTCCTCGACCCGCACGTCGGCGGCGGGGACCAAGACCCTGTGCCCGTTGACGGTCAGGCTGGTCTTGCTGTCCAGCGCGTTGAAGGCGCCCTCGACGCCGGCCTCCAGCGACAGGTCCGCCGACATACCGCGGCGCAGGTTCAGGCGCCCGACCGTCTCGGTGACCTTCTTGTCGCTGTGGAACAGTCGATCGACGGCCGCCGATTCGAACCGCGCCTTGGTGTCGAGATTGTTCCACTGCTGGAAGGCCAGCGCCTCCATCGAGGTCGCGCCGAAGGTCCGCACGAACCGCCCGCCAAGTTCGGCCTGGAGACGATCGGGGGTGACGTATTCGTATTCCAGCGCCGCGCCCGGCACGCTCAGCCGGTCATAGATCTCCGTCGTCGAGGTGGTCTTCATATAGGCGCCGTTGAGCCGCAGCCGGCCGCGCGCCATCGGCGTCTCGAACGCTCCGGTCACCCACTCGCGCAGCCCCTGGCTGTCGGCGTCCACCTCGGAGACGATGATCGGGTCGCCGTTCGGGCCGTAACGGACACGCGGTCCGTCGCCGAGCGTATCGTCAGGCCCCTTCCCATTGACCATCGACAGCTCGACCAGCTTGCCGTCCCACCGCCACTGGCCCTCGGCCCGCAGGGAGTTGAGCACCCGTCCGTCATAGAGCGGCTGGGTCGAGAAGCTCACCGCCCCGCGCGCGCCGGCGCCCTGTCGCCGCACCACATTGGCGATCACGGTTCGGCCCTGCATGTCGACACCCGGCGCGCCGCCGCGGATCACATCGATCCGCGCGACCGATCCGTAGGGGATGCGCTTCAGGATCTCTTCGAGGGTGTCGTTCTTCGAGACCGGCGGCTCACCGTCGATCAGCACATTGCCGCTGGCGCCGGCCAGACCACGCACCACCGCGCCCTTGTCGAACGAAAAGCCCGGCAGGCGCTGGACCATGTCGAGGGCGGTCGACGGCCCCATCTCGGCGAAGAAGGCCGGCGGATAGGCTGTCACGCCGGCCGCCGTGGCGGGCTGCTCCTGAGCGATGGCCAAACTTGATACGAACGTCGCCACGAACGCGGCGGCAAAGGCCATCTTCATTACTCGGGGCTCCCCCTCCCCTTGTGGCCAAGGTTAGGCGAGATTGCATACCGAAGGCGAGAAAGCTTCGTGCGCCGATCGAAATTGGAGCGCCTGTGAGGCGCCGGCGCTACAGCCCCCTAGACGCGGCCGGTCACCGGCAGCAAGGCGCCGGTCACCCCGCTCGCCTCTTCGGAGGCCAGGAAGAGGATCGTCGCGGCGAGTTCGCCAGGAGATACCCAGGCCGCGAAGTCGGCTTTGGGCATGTCGGCGCGGTTGGTCGGAGTGTCGATGATCGAGGGCAGGACCGCGTTCACGGTCACGCCATCGGCCTTCAGTTCTTCAGCCAGGCTTTCGGTCAAGGCGTGAACGCCGGCCTTGGAGGCCGCATAGGGACCCATGCCGGCCGAGGCCTTCAGCGCGCCATTGGCGCCGATATTGACGATTCGGCCCGCCGCGCTGCGCCGGAGATACGGAATGGCGGCGCGGCTGGAATTGGCGGCCGTCTGCACGTTCATCAGGAACAGCCGGTGCCAACCGACCATCAGGCTGTTCTCCAGCGTCTCCCACTTGAAGCCGCCGGCCACATTGATCAGGGCGTCCAGCCCGCCGAACTTGTCGGCGACGGCGTCGATGGCCGCGCTGGCGGCGACCGCGTCCGTCAGGTCGACGCCGCCCAGCATCAGCGCGTCCGGACCGCAATCCTTCAGCACCTCGGCGTGGTCGGCGAAATCGATCAGGGCGACGCGCGCCCCGCGTTCGGCGGCGGCCTTGGCCACCGCCGATCCCAGGACCCCGGACGCACCTGTGACAGCGAAAACGCGTCCGGTCATGGCCTGTCCTAGAGTCGTTCGACGATGGTGACGTTCGCCATACCACCGCCCTCGCACATCGTCTGCAATCCGTAGCGGCCGCCACGTTGCTCCAGGCCGTTCAGCAGGGTGGCCATCAGCTTCGTGCCCGAGGCGCCGAGCGGGTGGCCGAGCGCGATGGCGCCGCCGTTGGCGTTCACCCGCGCCGGGTCTGCGCCCAGCTTCTTGATGAAGGCGACCGGGACTGAGCCGAAGGCCTCGTTGACTTCGAACAGGTCGATGTCGTTCACGCTCATGCCGGCCCGCTTCAGAGCACGTTCGGTGGCCGGGATCGGGGCCTCCAGCATGATCACCGGGTCATGGCCGAGCAACGACAGGTGGTGGATGCGGGCCAGGGGCTTGACGCCCAGGTCCTTCAGGCCCTTTTCCGACACGACCATAACGCCCGAGGCGCCGTCGCAGATCTGGCTGGACGAGGCGGCGGTCAGACGGCCGCCTTCACGCAGCAGCTTCACGGCCTTGATGCCGTCGAGGCTGGCGTCGAAGCGGATGCCCTCATCGATGGTGTGGAGGGTGACGTTGCCCTCGGCGTCGGTGATCTCGAGGCCGACGATTTCGTTCTTGAAGGCGCCGGCCTGGGTCGCGGCGATCGCGCGCTGGTGCGACTGAAAGCTGTACTCGTCGATCTCGTCCTTGGTCAGGCCGTACTTCTCGGCGACCATTTCGGCGCCCATGAACTGGCTGAACTGGATGTTCGGATACTGCTTCTGGATGCCGGGGCTCATATAGGAGCCAAAGCCGTTCTGGGCCGGCAGGGCGGCCGAAAGGCCCATCGGCACGCGGGTCATGCTCTCGACGCCGGCGGCGATCACCACGTCCATGGTGCCGCTCATCACGGCCTGGGCGGCGAAGTGCAGGGCTTGTTGCGACGAACCGCACTGGCGGTCGACGCTGGTGCCGGGCACGCTTTCGGGCAGGCGCGAGGCCAGCACCGCGTTGCGCGCGACGTTGATCGCCTGTTCGCCCACCTGGCCGACGCAGCCCATGACCACGTCCTCGACCAGGGCCGGGTCGGCGCCCGTCCGGTCCATCAGTTCGTTGAGCACCGCAGCGCCCAGATCGACCGGATGCCAATCCTTCAGCTTGCCGCCCTTGCGGCCGCCGGCCGTACGCGTCGCTGCGACGATATAGGCTTCGCCCATGGTTCCGCTCCCGAGTTTTGCGCGTCATTCGCGCTTCGGAGCCTAATCTAGGAGCGCGACGCGGCGTAAGCCAACGGCCTAGGAGAAGGTCGCCTTCAGGATGGTTTCCAGCCAACGAGCGTCGACCTCGTCGAAGGCCGCAAGTTCGGTGGAATCCACGTCGAACACCGCGATCAAGACGCCGGCGCCGTCGAACACCGGGACCACCACCTCGCTCGCCGAAAGGCCGTCGCAGGCGATGTGGCCGGGGAAGGCGTGGACATCGGGCACGAGCTGGGTCTGACCGGTGGCCGCCGCCGCGCCGCAGACGCCGCGCCCGAAGGCGATGCGCAGGCAACCGAGCGTGCCCTGGTAGGGGCCGACCACCAGTTCGCGCTCCTTCAGCGGATCGACCACGTAGAAGCCGGCCCAGAAAAAGGTGTCGAAGCTGGCCGCCAGCATCGAGGCGACGGTCGCCATGCGCGCGGTCAGGTTGGGCTCGCCGTCCAGCACCGAGGCGATCTCCTCGGCGACTGTGGCATATCGCTCCGCCTTCTCGGCGGGCAGGGTCAGTTCGTTGAAGGCTTCGGCCATGCCCGGCTATATACGGACCCGCATGTTCGGCCGCCAGCGGCGGCGGAGTTTACCGGAGACGATCATGACCAACGGCATCGGTGGTTCCACGGCCCAGGCCGAGTTGGCGGATCTGAAACTCTGGGCCGACCGCGCCCCGCCGATCAGCGTCCAGGAGCGCGAGACCCGGCTGGCCCGCGCCTGCGAACTGATGGCCCAGATCGGGGCAGACGCCCTGATCATCGGCGCGGGCCCCAGCCTGCGCTATTTCACCGGGGTCGGCTGGGGCGCGACCGAGCGGCTGGTGGCGATGATCCTGCCGCGCGAAGGCACGCCGCGCATGATCTGCCCGCGCTTTGAGCTCGGTTCGCTGGAGGCTTCGCTCGGGATCGAAGCCGAAATCCTGCTCTGGGAGGAAGATGAAAGCCCCTATGCGCTGACTGCACGCGGGCTGGGCGACGGCCAGACCCTGGCCGTCGACCCCGCCCTGCCCTTCTTCGTCTTTGACGGCGTCCGCAAGGCCGCGCCCGGCCTGGTGCTGCTGGACGGCGCGCCGGTCGTGGACGGCTGCCGGATGATCAAGTCGCCGGCCGAACTGGCCCTGAAGTCCCAGGCCAAGGCCATGACTCTTGAGGTCCACCGCCGGGCGGCAAAAATCCTGGCGCCTGGGATCAGCACCGGTGAGGTCCGCCGGTTCATCGACCAGGCGCACCGGGCGCTGGGCGCCGACGACGGCTCCTCGTTCTGCGCCGTGCAGTTCGGGGTCGCCAGCGCCTATCCGCACGGCCTGCCCGGCGAGCAGAACCTGAACGAAGGCGAGATCGTGCTGATCGACACCGGCTGCCGGGTGCAGGGGTACAACTCCGACATCACCCGCACCTATGTGTTCGGCCAGGCCACGCCCGAACAGAAGCGCATCTGGGAGTTGGAAAAGCAGGCCCAGGCCGCGGCCTTCGCCGCCGTGAAACCCGGCGTGCCCTGCGAGAAAATCGACGCCGTCGCCCGCCGGGTGCTGGTCGCCGGCGGCATGAGCTCGGGCTACGACCTGCCCGGCCTGCCGCACCGCACCGGCCATGGGATCGGCCTGTCGATCCACGAGGCGCCCTATCTGGTGCGCGGCGACAAGACCCCGCTGGCGCCTGGCATGTGCTTCTCCAACGAACCGATGATCGTCATCCCCGATACGTTCGGCGTGCGTCTGGAAGATCATTTCCACGTGACGGTCGACGGCGCCGCGTGGTTCACGCAACCACAGCCAAGCTTAGAAAAGCCGTTCGGCTGATTACGCGCCTTTTCCCTCACAATATCGGGAACGCAACCTCTCCGGGCACTACTGTAATCACAAGTCGTTTGACGCAGCGTAAGATACGACCTTAGCTTCCCCTTGAACGGCCCCGCTTGGACGAGGACCGTCAACAATAAGACCCCCATCAATAACCGGGGGCCAGGGAGGGAAGAATGACCAAGGCCTTGTTGGCTTCTGCGTCCGTGTGCGCGCTTGTCTGGTCCTCGCCCGCATGGGCTCAGTCTTCGAGCGGCGGACCGCTGATCGAAGAACTGATCGTCACCGCCACCAAACGCGAGGAGTCGGTTCAGGACGTGCCGATCGCGGTGTCGGCCTTCAGCGAAGCGGCGCTGAAAGCCAAGGGCATCGACACCGCCGGCGACCTGGTCCAGTCGGTCCCCAACCTCACCTTCACCCGGCGCTCGCTGCGCACCAACTTCCAGATCCGCGGGGTCGGGGCGCAGTTGGTGTCGACCGGCGGCGACGACGGGGTAGGCGTGCACCACAACAACGTGCCGCTGACCTCCAACCGGCTGGCCGACGCCGAGTTCTACGATGTCGAACGGGTCGAGGTGCTGCGCGGACCACAGGGCACGCTGTTTGGCCGCAACGCCACCGGCGGGGTGGTCAACGTCATCACCAACAAGCCGATCGACACCTTCGACGCCTCGATCACCGCCGAGTTCGGCAACTTCGACAGCCTGAAGTACCAGGGCTTCATCAATGTGCCGCTGGGCGACATGTTCGCGCTGCGGGTGGCGGGCTTTGCGCTCCAGCGCAACGGCTACACCAGCAACACCCTGAACGGGCAGGACATCGACGACCGGCAGATCTGGGCCGGCCGCGTCACCCTGGACTTCCGTCCGACCGATAACTTCCGTGGCTTCCTGCTGTGGGACACCTTCTCCGAGGACGACACCCGCGGCGCGCGCAAGCAGCTCTGCGCCAAGGACGTCGGCCTGACCAGCGTCGGCGGCGTGCCGACCGGCGCGGCCCAGGCGGCGTTCACCCAGGGCTGCCTGCCCGCCTCGGTCTACGGGCAGGACGTCTACGGAACCACCAACCAGCTCTCGACCTTCACCGGCATCATCGCCCGCCAGATCGGCCTGCAAGCCACCGACGCCTTCGCCGGCAAGACCATCTCGCGCGATCTGCGTGAAATCGAGGTCTATGGCCGGCCGACCTATCGGCCGCGCACCGACATCTACACCCTGAACCTGGAGTGGGACGTCACCCCCACCCTGACCGCCACCTCGTTGACCAGCTACAACGAGAACGAAAACTACTCGCGCGGCGACTCCACCGGCGGTTACTCTTCGGTGCCGTTCGGGGTCACGCCGTTCACGCCGAACGGGACGCTGAACGACCCGCAGTTCGGGATCACCGACCGCCTGATGAGCGAGAGCGGCGGCTCCGGTCACAACGAACAGTGGAGCCAGGAGCTGCGGCTGCAGTCGAACTTCGAAGGCCCGATCAACTTCAACGTCGGCGGGATCTATATCGACTACAAGGCGACCAGCATCACCTATGTCGCCACCAATGCGGCGACGGCGGCGGTCCGCATCGTTCAGCCGGCGGCCTTTGTCGACCCGTTGCGCGAGCCCGACTTCACCGGCCACAACTATTTCGTCAGCCTGAGCGAGTACAAGCTGAAGTCCAAGGCGGCGTTCGGCGAGGTCTATTGGCAGGCGACCGACGACATCAGGGTCACGCTGGGCCTGCGCTACACCGACGACGAAAAGTGGACCCGGGGCAGCGGCTCGACCCTGTTCACCCCGGGCCGCGGCCCCAGCTTCACCAAGCCGCAGAGCGTCGAGTTCCAGGAAACCACCGGCCGGCTGAACGTCGACTGGTCGCCTGACCTCAGCTTCACTGAACAGACCCTGGTCTATGCGTCCTATTCGAAGGGCTACAAGGGCGGCGGCTTCAACCCGCCCGGCGTCGTGGCGCTGGGCCTCAACCCCACCTACGAGCCGGAATTCGTCAACGCCTACGAGATCGGCACGAAGAACACCCTCGCCGACGGGCGGCTGCTGCTGAACCTCACCGGGTTCTACTACAAGTACCAGGGCTACCAGATCGGCCGCAGCGTGAACCGCTCGGTCTACAACGAGAATATCGACGCCAAGATTTACGGGGTCGAACTGGAATCGATCTGGGAGCCGATCAACAACCTGCGGCTCAACGCCAATATCGGCTACCTCCATACCGAGATCGAGGAAGGCAAGGTCGTCGACACCTTTAACCGCGCCCAGGGCGACGCGAACTACATCTACGCCAACTCCACCAACGGCGGCTGCATCCTGAACGCAGCCGGCGTCGCCAACCTGCTGCGGGCGCCTGGCGGCCCGGCCCTGCTGGCCAACCTGGCCTGCGCGGGGCCCAGCATGAGCGGCTCGACCATCGGCGGGCGGCTGATCGGCGCGGGCGTTCCGGCGGCGACGGCCAACGCCCTGGTCAGCGGGGTCTACAGTTACGGCCCCGACGTCTCCCGCTTCGCCAGCGGCGCGGGCGAAGGGGTGATCCAGGACCTCTCAGGCAACGAACTGCCCAATGCGCCGGAATGGACCGTCTCGCTGGGCGCCCAGTACCGGTGGGAGTTGCCGAACGGCTGGAACGCCACCCTGCGCGGCGACTACTACCGGCAGTCGGAAAGCTACATGCGGTACAACAACGCCTTCTTCGACCGCATCGAGTCCTGGGAGAACGTCAACGCCAGCCTGATCTTCGCCAACGCGGACATCGACCTGAACGTCCAGTTGTTCGTGAAAAACCTGATGGACGACAACACCATCGTCGGCTTCGACATCAACGACGAGAACCTCGGCGCGACCCGCAGCGTGTTCCTGCTCGACCCGCGTCTCTACGGTATCGCGATCACCAAAGGTTTCTGACGGGGAACTCAATCCAAGGTTAAGCTTTACGATCTGACCAGCAATCAAGGGAGCCGGGCCTATGGGTATCTTTAGCTCGATCATGGACAAAGTTCTTCACCGTAAGAAACCGGCGGCCGCGCCAGCAGCCCCGGCTCCTGCGCCGGCGGCGGCTCCCGCCGCGGCCGCGCCCCCTCCTCCTCCGCCTGAGCCGGTGGATGTGGAAGTGGTGCTGGTCGAACTCGCGGCCCAAAAGGGCGGCGGCGGTAATTGGCGGACCTCGATCGTCGATCTTCTCAAGATGCTCGATCTGGATTCCAGCCTCGACGCCCGCAAGGAACTGGCCGCCGAACTCGGCGTCGCAGCGGGTCCACACGGCAGCGCCGAGCAGAACATCGCCCTGCAAAAAGCTGTGTGGGTCGCCCTCGCCAAAAACGGCGGCGTGGTCCCGGCCAGCCTGCGCGACTAGTCAGGCGCACGAACTGGATGGCGCGCCGGTCGCAAGGCCGGCGCGCTTTCTATTGGGCGCTCAGCCGGCTTTGCGGCACAGGAACACGCCCACCGACTTGTTCACTGTCAATATCCCGCCGCCCTTGGCGAAGGCGTCCTCGATCACATGACGTAGGGCGGCCGCCTGTTCCGGGGTGGCGGCGTCGCCTGGCGGACTTGAGGTGTGATAGCCGTAGACGTCCGCCGGATCGGTGATCTGCAGGGTGTCGGGGTAGGCTCGCAACTCCACCGCATCGAACCGCGCTCGCAGCATCGGCTCGGCCTTCTCGAGGCTGAAAGCGTCGATGGTCTCGTCCCGCGCAGCGCCACCGAACACCGCGGCGTTCAGGGCGAACAGCTCCGACATCGTGTCCCGTCCATTGGTGGCGATCACCGCCAGACCGCCGGGGCGCAGGACGCGATGGATCTCGTCCACGCCCTGGGCCGGGTCCGGCAGGTGGTAGAGCATGTGCAGCGCCTGGACGACATCGAAGCTGGCGTCGGCGAACGGCAGGGCGGAGGCGTCGAGCGCCCTGCCTTCCACGTCCGCCCATCGCGACAGCCCCTGCACGCGTTCGACGGTTTCCCCGACCATCCCGGGCGACAGATCGGTCAGGGTCAGGCTTAGCCCGGCTGGGACCTGCCGGATGGCGTTGGTCCAGAACCAGCCCGCGCCGCAGCCCAGTTCCAGGACCCTCCCCTCGACGGGCCATCTCGGCTGCTCGGCGACCCAGGCGAACCAGTCGCCGCGTCCATATTTGCCGTGAAGGTTCGCCCTGGCCGCCAGGTTCGAGGAGTCGCGGTACTGCGCCTCGCGCAGATAGTCAGGGTCGTTCCAGACCGCTTCCGTCCGCAGCGTCATCGTCGCCTCCCCCGCCGTTACGATTCGGCCGCAGCAAAACCTGAGCGGCGCTTTCCGGCAAGGATCAGCGATACGCGCAGGGCTTAGTCCCCGCTATCGCCGGCGGGCGTCGAGCCGCCGGCTGGATCACCGGACGGATCGGTGCGCACGCGGCGTTTTCGCAGGGCTAGAAACAGCCCGACGGCTCCCAGTCCAATGAGCAGCATCCCAAGCGGAGCGAGGATGAAGTTCAGCATTCGGCCTCGCTCCAGAGCGTCTGCGCGAAATTGGAATGAAATGCCGTCATCTCTTGATCAACCTGTTGGTTCTGTCCCTGGCGACTAATGAAGCTTGTGAGATAGTGGCGAAGACGGCCGGCGCCAGACCTTGTATGTGACGCACCGTGTAAAGACGTTCGGCATCCTTGGCCGGCGGCTAAGGACCGGTGAGGAGATTCAGCTCGTGGCGCTTCGATCTGCAGGCATGTCGATGAACGCGCGCCGACGCGAAAAGCGCCTGGCCAATGTCAGGGTCCTGCGGTGGGTCCTGCCGCTGACGGCTGGCGCGCTGCTGATCGCCTGCATCGTGCAGGTCGCCATGAGCACGATGTCGGCTCCGACGCCGGAGGTCGAGCCCGCCCAGGTCTCCAAGATGCTGAATCCGCACTTCTCCGGCACGAATCCTGACGGGCGGACCTTCACCATCACCGGCCGAGAGGGCGTGCGCGACGAAAAGCAGGTCGGCCGGATCATCATCGCCGACCCAGTCCTGACGCTGCGCGCCGCCGAGGGCGCGACCAGGCAGGCCACCGCCAAGTCAGGCGTCTATGACGAGCCCGCCCATCGCCTGGTCCTGACCGGCGATGTGAAAATGGACAATGGCGACGGCTCGCGCTTTTCCGCGCAGGAGGCTCACATCGACACCCGCACCGGCGTCGTCAGCGGCCAGACCGGCCTGCAGATCGACCGCGACGACACCCAGGTCCAGTCCGGCTCCTACACGGTCGAGGACAAGGGTGATCGCCTGATCCTCAAGGGCGGCGTGAGCGGACGCCTGACCCCGCCGCCGCGCTAGCCGAAGCCGTCATGGGGGCATCGTGACACGCCGACTGAAAGATCCATTGCGGTCGCGCGAAGACTGCGCCACTCCGCACACGCCATGACCGCGCCCGCGCCCAAGATCTGCTTTCTCTACATCGCGCAGACGCACCAGATCCTGCACAGCCTGCCCATCGCCATCGAACTGGCCCGCAATTGGCCGCGGTTCGAGGTTCATCTCGCCGCGACCTCCCAGGCGCATCTGGACTATATCGATGCGGCGTTGAAGCAGCTCGGCGACGCGCCGCTGACCCGCAGGCTGCTGGGCCCCAAGTGGCTGCGTGATATCCGGCCGGGCCGGGCCACGACCCCACCCAAGGCCGCGATGCTGGTCGCCAATGCGCCGACCCTGGCAAAGTACGACGCCGTCGTGACGCCGGAGCGAACGACCGCCCTGCTGCGGCGGCTGGGCGTCAGGCGCCCCAAACTCGTCTACACCCAGCACGGCGCCGGAGACCGTGGCGGTCCGTTCGAGCCCAGGCTCGGCCGCTTCGATCTGGTGATGGCGGCCGGTCCCAAGCAGCGCGACCGCATGGTCGAGAGCGGCCTGGTGGCGCCGGAAAACTGCGCCATGGTCGGCTATCCCAAGTTCGACATCGTCGAGGCGCTGTCGCCTGTGCCGAAGAACCCGTTCTCCGACCAGCGGCCGACCGTGCTCTACAACCCGCACTTCGATCCTAAGCTGAGTTCGTGGCCGCGCTGGGGCGTCCAGGTGCTCGAGCGGTTCGCGGCCGACGACCGCTACAACCTGATCTTCGCCCCGCATGTGCGGCTGTTCGACCAGGCCGGCGCCCCGGACCTCGGGCCGCTGGAACAGTTCCGCAACCACCCGCGCATCCACATCGATCTCGGCGGCCCCGCCGCCATCGACATGACCTATACGCGGCTCGCCGAGGTCTATCTGGGCGACGTCAGCAGCCAGATCTACGAGTTCCTGCGCACGCCCAAGCCCGCGATCTTCCTCAACGCCCATGAGGTCGACTGGGTCGGCGACGAGAGCTACCGGCATTGGCGCTACGGCCCGGTGCTGGGTCACGTCGAAGCCCTGCCCGACGCGGTCGGCTCGGCGATGGCGAGCCATGGAGACTATCTGGCCGAGCAACGGGCCGGTTTCGCGTCGAGCTTCGACCTGCAGCCGCGCTCGTCTTCGCTGCGAGCGGCCGAAGCCATCGCCGTGCGGCTGGGCGGGCAGCCCGTCCCATGACCTCCCCGGCCAAGGACGGCCTGCTCGGCCGGGTCCTGGCCAATGCCGGGATGCTGCTCGGCGGGCGCACGCTCAATGCGGTCATTAGCCTGGCGTACATGGCGCTGGCGGCGCGCAGCCTGGGGGTCGCCAATTTCGGCGTCCTGGTGTTGATCAACACCTTCGCCCAGTTCATCGGCGACGTGGCCCGGTTCCAATCCTGGCAGACCGTGCTGCAGTTCGGTCCCGCGCCGCTGGCCGAAGGGCGGCGCGCCGACTTCCAGCGGGTCATCCGGTTCGGCCTAGTCCTGGACGCTGTCAGCGCCGTCGGCGGCGTGCTGATCGGCGTGCTCGGGGCGCTGGCGTTCGGATCGCTGCTCGGCATGCCGGAGGCGATGGAAGGGCCCGCTGCGCTCTATGCGGTCACCATCGCCTTCATGGTGCCGGCGACGCAAATCGGCCTGCTGCGGCTGTTCGACCGTTTCGGCCTGCTTTCGATCCAGGCCGCGATCAGTTCGCTGATCCGCCTGATCGGCGGCGGCGTCGGGTTCGTCATCGACGCGCCGGTCTCGTTCTTCCTGCTGGTCTGGGGCGCAGGGACCCTGGCCGGCTTCATCTATGTCACCGTCATCGCCTGGCAGGAGCTGCGTCGCCGCGACCTGCTGTCCGGCTTCTCGTGGTCCGGGCCGTTGACCGCCGGCATGCCCGGCGCCTGGCGCTTCGCCGTCGCCACCAACGCCAGCGCCAGCGTCGAGGTGGCCTTCACCCACGTGGCCACCCTGGCGGTCGGCGCCTTGCTCGGCCCGACCGAGGCCGGGCTGTGGCGAGTGGCCCGGCAAATCGCCGACGCCATGGCCAAGCCCGCGCGGCTGCTTATTCCGGCGATGTATCCGGAACTCGCCAAACTGCGCGCCTCGGGCGGCGAGGCGGTGATGACGCATCTGGCTCTGCGGGTGGGCGTGATCGGGGGCGGCTTTGCGACCCTGCTGTTGCTGGTGGCGGTGTTCGCCGGTGAACCGCTGCTGGCCCTGGTCATGGGCAAGGACTTCGCCGATGCGTCCGACACCATGGTCTGGCAAGTCGGCGCGGCGGTCATCGGAGTATGGGCCCTGCCGCTCGAGCCGATGCTGGTCTCAATGGGCAGGCCCGGCGCGGTGCTTCAAGTGCGCCTGGTGGTCGCTGCGGTGTTCCTGGCGTCCCTCTCGCCAATCGTGAATGCGCATGGACTTCCCGGCGCCGGCGCGGCCCTGGTCGGGGCGTCGCTGGCCACGGCGCTGGGCATGTTCTGGAGCCTGATGCGCGTCATGCGGCCCAGGGACCGATCGCGCGGCGCATAGTAAACTCTTGCGTTACCAGCCGGAAGCGGGCGAAAGCCGACCTGTCATGATTACGCCCACCGCGCCCGACCGCGCCATTCGACTGGCCGACTTCCCCACCCTGGTGGAGGCGCTGGATTTCGCCGCCCAGGGCGAGACAGGCGTCAATCTCTACGGGCTTCGAGGCGAACTGGCCGAGGCCGTGCCCTATCGGGACCTGAAGGCCGCCGCCGCGGGGATCGCCGAACGACTGCTGGCCAAGGGCTTGGTCCCCGGCGACCGGGTCGGACTGATCGCCGAGACGGACGCCGATTTCGTTCGCGCCTTCTTCGCCTGCCAATATGCCGGGCTGGTGCCCGCGCCCTTGCCGCTGCCGGCCCCCTTGGGCGGGCGGGCCGTCTATCTCGATCAGATCCGCCGCATGCTGGCCTCGGCCAAGGCCGGCGCCTTGCTCGGCCCAGCTTCGATGGACGCCTGGTTGAAGGAGATCGCCGAGGGGCAGGAGTTGACCTTCGCCGGGCCGCTGGCCGAGCTTCCGGCCTCGCGCGGCGACGCCTTGCCGGCCATCGTCACGGACGGCCCCTGCTATCTGCAGTTTTCGTCGGGCAGCACCCGGTTCCCGACCGGGGTGCTGGTCACCCATCGCGCCTTGATGGCCAATGCTGTCGCGATCACCCGCGACGGCCTGCAGGTGCGGCCGCAGGACCGGGCGATTTCCTGGCTGCCGCTCTATCACGACATGGGCCTGGTCGGTTTCCTGCTCAGCCCGCTGGCCGCCCAGATGTCGGTCGACCTGATGCCGACCGGGGCCTTCGTGCGCCGGCCGCTGCTGTGGCTGGACCTGATTGGTCGCAACGGGGCGACGATCTCCTACAGCCCCACCTTCGGTTACGAGCTTTGCGCCCGGCGCGGCGAGAACGCGGCCCTGGACCATCTCGACCTCTCGGGCTGGCGGGTCGCGGGTCTGGGCGGCGACATGATCCGCACCAAGCCGCTCAAGGACTTCGCCGAGCGGTTCGCCGGCGCCGGCTTCTCTCCCACCGCCTTCGTCGCCAGCTACGGCATGGCCGAGGCGACCCTGGCGCTCGCCATGGCCCCGTTGGGCGAAGGCTTGATCGCCGAGACCCTGGACGTCGAGCGGCTGGAAAAGGACGGGCTGGCGATCGAAGCCGCCGCGTCGCCCCGCACCCGCGACTTCGCGCGCAACGGCCCGCCCCTGCCCGGTCACGAACTGCAGATCCGCGACCACCGCGGCGAAGTCCTGGCCGAACGCCAGGTCGGCCAGGTGTTCGCCCGCGGCCCCAGCCTGATGGTCGGCTATTTCGAACAACCCGAAGCGACCAGCCATGTGCTGTCGGCCGACGGCTGGCTGGACACCGGCGACATCGGCTACCTCTCGGACGGCCAGATCGTGCTGACCGGCCGCAGCAAGGACCTGATCATCCTGAACGGCCGAAACATCTGGCCGCAGGATCTGGAATGGACCGCGGAGGCCGAGATCGCGGGCCTGCGCAGCGGCGATGTCGCCGCCTTCTCGGCGCCGACCGACGGCGAAGAGGCGGTGATCGTGCTGGTCCAGTGCCGCAGCAGCGATCCTGAAGTTCGCCAACGCCTGACCCAGGAGGTCACCGACCTGCTGCGCCTGCGCCACAGCGTCGAACCCCAGGTGACGTTGGTGGGCGGTCACGCCCTGCCCCAAACCTCGTCGGGCAAACTCAGCCGCTCGCGCGCCAAGGCCGCCTATCTCGCCGAGCTCGGCGAGCGGACGACCGCTTAGGCATGGCCGCCGGCCTGGTGGCGGTGACGGGAGCCACAGGCTTCCTGGGCCGCCATCTTGCTCGCGAACTCGCCGCCAGCGGGTGGCGGGTGAGAATTCTCGCACGACGAGACGTCATCCACCCGCTTTGGCGCGACCTGGAGCCCGAGGTCGTGCTGGGCGATCTAGCCAACGACACGGCGCTCGACGGGCTCTGCCGGGACGCCGACCTCGTCGTTCATTGCGCGGGCCTGACCAAGGCCTGGACCGCGCAGGCCTTCAACGCGGTCAATGTGCAAGGCGCGCGCCGGGTCGCCGAGCGCACCACCGGGCGGATGCTGCTGGTCTCCAGCCTGACCGCCCGCGAACCGGCCCTCTCGGACTATGCGGCCAGCAAGCGGGGCGGCGAAGAGGCCGCCCGCGCGGTGCTGGGCGAACGAATCACCATCGTCCGGCCGCCGGCCCTGTACGGCCCCGGCGACCCCGAGACCCTGCCGCTGTTCCAGTTGGCCGCCGCGAGCCCGCTGCTGCCGCTGCTCGATCCCAAGGCGCGAATCGCCATGATGCACGTGCAGGACGCGGCGCGGCAGATCGCCGCTATGGCCGGGTTTACGACCCCGCTCGAAGTCAGTCTCTCGGACCACCGACCCGGCGGATATAGCTGGCGCGAGGTCATGCAGACCGCCGCCGATGTTTTTGACAGATCGCCTGTGTTCCTTGAAATTCCAGGGTTTGCGCTGAGCCTCGCCGCCGCGCTCGGGCAGTTGGCGCCACGTTCCGGCTCCGCCCCCATGATCACTTTCGGCAAGATTCGCGAGATCACCCACACAGACTGGTCGATCTCGCCGGACGAGCAACCTATTGAACTTCCCGCTGCCCGCTACGATCTCGCAGCCGGCTTCCTACACAGCGCCCTGGGCTATCGGTCCGACGGCGTGAACTTTGGCAACTCAGCGAAAATCAGCGAAAAGATGCAGCGGACCTACTCGGCGGACGACGCCAAATATGCGACGTTCGCGGATGATCGTTCGAGGGGGACGTATCGCTAATCATGGACTTGATCACCAACCCAACCGTGCTCGAAGTCGCGCGCGCCGCTGAGGTGGTTCTTGGCCGCAGCGTTCACGTGACCGCCGCCTCGGACATTTCCCGCGATCTCGCGGTCGATTCGCTCGCACTGATGAACATCGTCATGGAGCTCGAAGATCGGTTCGACATCTCGATCCCGATCGACCGGCTCAGCGAAGTTCAAACCGTGGGCGACCTGTCGTCCCTGATCGACAACATTCGAAACAAGGCTTGAGCATGGCTCTGCTCGACAGACACGCAGCGTCCCGGGACGCCTACCAGGCGATCCGGCAGGCCTCGGCCGACCCGTTCAGCGTCCGCTTCGACTCGGTGATCTCGCCGACCGAGGGCGTGATCGGCGGGCAGCGGACCATCCTGCTCGGCACCAACAACTATCTGGGGCTGACCTTCGATCCCGATTGCATCGAGGATTCGGTCCGCGCCGTGCGCGAAGGCGGCACCGGCACCACCGGCTCGCGGATCGCCAACGGCAGCTATGACGGCCACCTTCAGCTCGAGACCGCGCTGAAGGCCTATTACGACCGCCGGCACGCCATGGTGTTCACCACCGGCTATCAGGCCAATCTGGGCGTTCTGTCCAGCCTGGTCGGCCGCGACGACCACCTGCTGCTCGACGCCGACAGCCACGCCAGCATTTATGACGGCGCGCGCATGGGCCACGCCGAGGTCACCCGCTTCCGTCACAACGACCCGGAAGACCTCTACAAGCGGCTTCGCCGCCTGAAGGACGCGCCCGGCGAAAAGCTGATCGTGGTCGAAGGCATCTATTCGATGGTGGGCGACGTCGCCCCGTTGAAGGAAATCGTCGCGGTGAAGCGCGAGATGGGCGCCTATCTGCTGGTCGACGAGGCCCACTCGATGGGCGTGCTCGGCGCCACCGGCCGCGGCCTGGCGGAGGAAGCCGGCGTCGAGGCCGATGTCGACGTCATCGTCGGCACCTTCTCCAAGAGCCTGGGTTCGGTCGGCGGCTTCGTCGTTTCCGACATGGAAGGCTTCGACGTCATGCGCGTCGTCTGCCGCCCCTACATGTTCACCGCTTCCCTGCCGCCGGCGGTGGTCGCCTCGACGGTGACCGCCCTGCGCAAGGTGCAGGAGACGCCTGCCCTGCGTCACAAGCTGCACGCCAACGCCAAGCGCCTCTATGACGGCCTGACCAATCTGGGCCTGTCCACCGGCCCGAACTGCAGCCCGATCGTCGCGGTGACCATGCCTGACCAGGCCGTGGCCATCGGCATGTGGAACGCCCTGCTGCAGAACGGGGTCTATCTGAACCTCGCCCTGCCGCCGGCCACGCCCGACAACCGCCCGCTGCTCCGCAGCAGCGTCAGCGCCGCCCACACGCCCGAGCAGATCGAGCGCGTGCTGCAAGTCATGGAAAAGGTCTCGCGTGAGTTCGGCCTGCTGAAAGACGAACCCAAGCGCGCCTTGGCCTAAGCCTTACGCCGGGCTTTCCAGAGCTGCCAGAACACCCCCGGGGACGCCAGGATCAGATGGCGTTCCCGCCAGGGGGTTACGGTTATGGCTACGCCCGTGTGGCGCTCGATTTTCCACGCCGCATAGCGCCCGGCCCCTTCGAAGGTGAAGGCGGCCTTGACCAGCCGCGCCAGATTCAGCGGCTTGCCCAGCCTGCGCCGCAGCCGCCAGGCGCGTAGCAGCCGCGACCGCTCGGGGGCGCCGAGCCTGGGCCTCAGTTCACCCGCCTCGACCTCATAGGCCACCGCGCCCGCCTGCCAGGCGGCCGGCAGGACGGCGTCGAAATGCTCAGGGGCGTTGGCGATGATCTGCGCCTCGCGGCCGCGAGCCTCGACACGGAACTCGGCGGCGTAGGTCTGGCGAAACAGCGCCGTCCAATAGGCCACCGGCGTCCCTCGCGCGGGGCCCACCACCGCGGCGAAACGCGCGGCGGTGATCGCGGCCTGGGCCACAGATTGACGTACTTGCGCGGCGATCTCGCCGCTGGCGGTCCAGACCAGGGCGCAGGGCTGGACGAAGCGGGTCCAGATGGTGGTGTCGACGCCCTTGCCGGTCGCGGCCCGCTGAAACTGCTCGGCGGTCATGGAGGCCACCTTGGCCCGGTAGACCCGGCCGTCGGCCTCGAACTCGTGATAGCTGACATCGGGCCAGAGCAGCCGCCCGGCGAGCCCCCGCAGGCCGGGGCGCGGCGCCGTGGTCAGGACGTAGAAGTCCATCACCCCCTCGACATCACCGGTCCGCAACACCGATCCGTAGAACAGCACCGCGCCGGAGTTCGCGAACCGGCGCGCCAGGTCCGCGCCCATGGCCGAAGCGTGGGCGGGAGGAACCACGTCCAGTTCCGCGGCGACCAAGGCGGCAAGGCTGGTCATGGCGCCAGGAACCGCATCGGCGCGCCGCGGCGGACCACGATCTCGCCGCCCGGAAATACCTCGCCATCGACGATCACCGGCTCGGGGACCGAGATCGTCAGCCGTTCAGCCTCCTGCCGGCGATAGCCGTTGCGGCCAAGCCAAGGGGCGGCGCGCCCGGCCAACAGGGTCGGGAGCGCGGCGAGCAACCGTCGCGGCGGGCCATCGACATCCAGGACCTTCATGGCGTCGGTCGGCGGCCCGAACGGCCTCAGACCGAACGGCAGGCGCTTGAGCGTCGTCGCCATCAGCACAAAACGCTCGCCCAACGGCAGCGGCTGGTCATCAACCTGCCCGGTCAAGGCCACGCCGTGACGCCATTGATCGCGCCGCCCGCCGAACAGGGTGCCGAACGCCGCGCCGGCCAGGGTCAGGGCCACCGACAGGCTGTGATAGGCGCCCATTCTGTGCACCGACTGAGACATCTGGGTGGCGCGCACGAAGGCGCCCAGACCGAAGACGAAGCCGCGCACCGGGTGGCGCGTCGGGTCGGCCCAGCTCACCTCCAGCGGCGTGCGGGTCTTGTAGAAGGGCTCCACCTCGGCGGCGCGGCGCAGGATCGCATCCAGGTCCCAGCCGCGCCGGGGGCCAAGATCCAGCGCCAGGATGTTGGTCTTTCCCGAGGCCAGGATGGCCAGCACCGGCGGCTTATCGCCGTAGGCGTCAGGCAGCGCTGTCAGCACCTCGCGCACCGTGCCGTCGCCGCCGTCGATGATCACCAGATCGACCCCTGCGGCCGCAAAGCGCTGCATGTCCAGCGCCAGGGCCTGCGGCGTCGCCGGCTCGACCCAGAAGATCCCTTCAGGCCGGGCTCCGGCGGCTTGCTGACGATTGGCGTGGCTCCGCGGGTTGTGGACCACGCCGACCTTTGTCAGCGCGCCAGCCACGACGTCACCTGGCCACGCGGCGTCATCAGCCCCTGCAGCACCTGGACCAAGTGGACCAGCAGCGACAGCGCCGTCCAGATCGCCACCAGCAACAGACCGATGTCGGGACGCCCCACCAGGCTCGCCCCGGTCAACATGATCAGGTTCGGGTTACGGCGCGCGGTGATCAATCGGAAGAAGCTGTCGAACGGCCGCCAAGCGTGCATCTCGACCTTGAATAGCCCCAGGAACACCCCTTCCAGCATACGCTGCACGATGTAGCCGCCCACGATCACCGCCAGGATCAACTCGGGTTGGCCGAGCGGGTGCAGACCGGCCTGGACGCCGACCAGCCAGGCCCACCACCAGAAGGGCGGATGGATCAGGTCGATGCCGTGATCGAAGACATTGCCGATCTTCGACGAGGTCAGGGTGACGCGGGCGAGCTTGCCGTCCACGGTGTCGAGGAAGGTCATGCCCCAGGCGGCGACCAATCCCCAGCCGAAGTGACCGGTCCAGAACAGCGCGAAGGCCGCCAGCACCAGCAGGAAGCTGGCGAAGGTCACCTGGTTCGGCGTTATGCCGGCCAGCGCGCACCAGCGGGTCACCATGCGGGCCGGCGCAGGCCAGACGTACTTGGTGACCAGGTCGGTGACGCCCTTGTAGGAACCCTGGAACAGCCGCTTTTCGACCTCGCGCACATTGGCCGTGGTCAGCCGCCGCAGGATCGGCGGCTCTTTCTTGCGAAGCTCGCTGTTATAGGTCGAGCCGACCTCCAGCGCGGTCAGGCGCGGATAGTCCGGCGCCACGGCGGCGAGGTCCTCGCCGGCGGCCAGGCGCGCCAGCGCCGCGCGCATGGCCTCGCCCGTTCCGTGGATCGCGGCAGGGACGCCGTCGTCATCGACCAGGATCACATTGGGCTGTTGCGCCAGGGCGCGGATCAGGGCCTCGTCGAACACCCAACGCGCATCGGCGGCGAGCACGGCCTGGTCGCCGGACGCCGCGTCGTCGTTTTCCTGAAGACCCAGCCGGCGAAAGATGCGCTGTAGGCGCTCAGCCGAACTCATTCCCCAGATGCGGCCCTCGGCGACCCCGACCACGATGGCGCTGGGGACGGCCTTGCCGGTAGCTTCTGATGATTTCGTCAATGCCGCCAACCGACCTGTGATTATAGAGAACTGATAATCAGCTTCGCCGACGCCTGACCAGAAACCATCTTCCGTTGCAACCGTTTCGCCTCGCCCATCTATCCGATCCCCATCTCCCGCCGCCGGCTGGCGCGCTGCGGGCCGCCGACTTCGCCTCCAAGCGGCTGCTTAGCGCGATCGCCTGGCGCCGGAAGGGCCGCGAGCATCAGCCGCATGTCCTGGCCGCGCTGACCGCCGACATCGCCGCCTACGCCCCCGATCATATCGCCTTGACCGGCGATCTGACGAACTTCTCGACTCAGGCCGAATTCGCCGCCGCGCGCGCCTGGCTCAAGACCCTGGGCCCGGCGTCGGACATCACCCTCAGCCCCGGCAATCACGACGCCCTGGTGGCGAAGAACGCCCCGGGCAGCTTCGCGCCCTGGCGCGAGTGGATGGAAGACCCGGGCGATCCGGCGTTTCCCGCGGTCCGACGGCGCGGCCCCGTCGCCCTGGTCAACCTCTGCTCGGCCACGCCGACCGCGCCTGGACTGGCGACCGGACGGCTCGGAGACGAGCAACTCGCGCGCCTGGACACGATCCTCGCCCAATTGCGGCAGGAAGGCCTGTTCCGGGTGCTCATGATCCACCATCCGCCGGCCTCGGGGATCGTCTCCAGACGCAAGTCGCTGGAAGACGCGCCAGCCCTGCGAGCGTTGCTGCAAGCCCAGGGCGCCGAGCTGGTCTTGCACGGTCACGCCCATGAGGCGGCGGTCAGCGCCCTGCCCGGCCCCGGCGGCGCTATCCCGGTGCTAGGCGTGCCGTCAGCCTCGGCGGTCGGGCACAGCAAGCATCCGCCGGCCAGATGGCACGGCATAGAGATCGACCCTGACCAACAACAGATCCGGGTCGTGGCCCGCGGCCTGTCGCCCCAGACCGGGGCCTTTGAACCGCTGGGAAGCTACCTGCTGGGCACGGCTCAGGGATAGCGCATGCGCAGGGCGGTCCGGCTCGATCCGGCCGGCACGCGGAACCGGACGGTGTTGTACGCCGGCAAACCGATCGTGGTCGGCGCATCGTTCGAGAACCCGTAGCCTTCGGTCGGCATGCCCACGAGGCTGCGGTTGAAGTCATGGTCGGCGTTGATGTCGTGATAGACCGCGATGGCGTAGAAGCCCGGCGCCGGCAGATAGAAACAGGTGCTGGTCGTCGGCGTCCTGGCCGGAACCCGCTGGCGCGCCAGCTTGCCCTTCGGCGCCAGGAACCGTTTGGCGTCGTCCGGATAGATCGTGATCGCCACCTCGCCCTTCGCGGCGCGAATGTTGCTGACGCTCACCGTCAGGCGATGCTCGCTGGGCTTGCCGGCGCAGTCCTCGGCCGCCAGGACCGGCGTCGCCGCCGATGCGAGAAGCGCGAAGACCGAGGCCGTCAGACCGGTTCGGACTTTCATGAAAATCGACGACTCCCTATGGTGCGCGACACGGCGGCTGACGCCAGATAAGCAGGCTGCTCATGAGTAACCAAACCGCCGTCAACTTCGGTTTCCCAAGGACGATGGTGGCCGAAACCAGCCATTGGCTGGTGCTCGTGCGCCCCAAGCAGCCCACATTTGGGTCTCTCGTCCTGGTATGCAAGGAGCCGGTCCAAGCGTTCTCCGATGTCAGCCCTGAGGCTTTCACCGATCTTCAGGTCGCTATCAAGGGAATCGAGCGATTGCTGCGGGACAAAGTGCGCTACGAGAAGATCAACTATCTGATGTTGATGATGGTCGATCCCGACGTCCACTTCCATGTGATCCCCCGCTATGACGGCGTTCGCGAGCACGCGGGCGACAGTTTCCCCGATGTCGGGTGGCCCGGGCCGCCGACGCTGGGAACCGCCGTGGAACTGAACGCCGAGACCCTCGAAATCCTCGCCCAGGCCTGGCGCGACGAATGGACCGCGCCGTGACCTCGACCGAGACAAGCGCCACCGGGCGCAGGTTCGGCCTGTCGCTGATCGACCGCTACGTGCTGCGGCTGACGACCGGCCCGATGCTGGCCTGCCTGGCCGTGACCCTGGTCGCCCTGCTGCTGGAACGCGCCCTGCGCCTGCTCGACCTGCTGTCGCAGAGCAGCGACCGGTTCGGCTTCGTCGTGCAACTCACCGGCCAGTTGGTGCCGCACTACTTCGGCCTGGCCCTGCCGGTGGCGTTCTTCGTCGCGCTGTTCATCGTCATCACCAAGCTGAGCGACGGGTCGGAGATCGACGCCCTGCTGGCCAGCGGCATGTCGCTGACCCGGCTGGCCGCCCCGTTCGTCGGGCTCGGCGTCCTGCTGGCGATCGTCAGCATCATCGTGTTCGGCTACGCCCAGCCCTATAGCCGCTACGCCTATCGCGCCGTGATGCACGCGGCGGCCACCGCCGGCTGGAACGGCCAGCTGCAGGCCGGCGCCTTCGTGACCGACGACAACCTGGTCATGACCGCCGACCAGGCCGATCCCCAGGGCCAGAGGCTTGAGCGGCTGTTCATCCGCCGGATCGATCCTGAGGGCCGCGAAGAGGTCATCACCGCGCAGTCCGCCGATCTCCATGTCGCTGACGACCGCACGACCGTGACGCTGATCCTGCGCAACGGACGCCGCATTCTGCAATCGGCGACCGGGGATTTCAGCATCCTGCAATTCGAGACCTTCACCACCAAGGCGCCGCTCGCCGGGTCCAGCGCGCTGCTGCGCGCGCGCGGCGGCGACGAGCGCGAACTGACCCTCGGCGAGTTGGCCGAACGGGCCAAGTCGGGCAACAGCATCCTGCCGCGCGCGACGGTGCTGGCCGAACTCTATGCGCGTCTGGCGCGGGCGATCTTCCTGCCGTTCCTGCCGTTAATCGCCTTCCCGCTCGGCCTGGCCGCCAAGCGCGGCCGGCGCGCGCCGGGCCTGATCTTCGCCGGCGTGCTGCTGCTGGCCTTCCAGCATTCGCTGCAACTGGGGCAAAGCCTGGCGCAGGCGGGCCACATCCCGGCCTTCGCGGCGATCGGCACGCCGCTGCTGCTGTTCACCGGTTTCGGGGTCTGGATGTTCGTCGGCAGCCGTAATCGCCCAGGCGAGACGCCGATCAGCCTGTTCATCGCCTCGATCACCGATGGCTGCGGCCGGATGCTCGGCGTCTTCCGGCTGAAACGAGCGGCCTCGGCATGACCCTCGCAAAGTTCGTCCGGCGCACCGTCGCCCTACGCATCTTGGCGGCCGCCGCCATCCTTCTCGGCGTCCTGCAGATCCTCGACCTGCTGGACGTCACCACCGAGATCCTCGATCGCGGACTAGGCATCAGCGGCGTGGCCTATTACGCCGCCCTGCGGTTCCCCCGCCTGGTCGAACAGGTCGCGCCGCTGAGCGTCCTGGCCGGCGGCCTGTTCGCCTTTGGCCAACTGGCGCGTGAGAGCGCGGTGATCGCCATGCGCGCCACCGGGGTCTCGGTCTATCGGCTGATCGCCATGGCCGCGCCGGCCGCCATCCTGATGATGCTGGTCGACTATGCGACCGTCGAGGTGATCGCGCCCCGGACCGATCCCATCCTGGAAGCCTGGTGGAGCGACACCGCCCCCAAGAGCGACGAGGTTCCCGGCCCTCGCCCGTTCCGCTCCGGCGCCGACATCGTCGTGGCTCAGGCTGGCGACGTTTCCGGCGCCCGCCTCACCGACGTGAAAATCTACCGCCGCAATGCGGCCGGCGCCCTGGCCGAGCGTATCGAGGCGCCCCTGGCGACCTACGACGCGGGCGCCTGGCGGCTGCACGAGCCGAAGATGGTGCGGTTCACACAGGACGAGGCCATGACATCCTCGGCGGCCGAGTTGATCTGGAACACCAACCTGCAACCGGCCGACGTCCAAGTCCTGCTATCGCCGCAACAGACCCCGAACGCGGCGAGCGCGCGGCGCGCCCTGAAAGGCGGCGGCTCCGAGCGGCCGGCCAGCTATTACGCCGTGCGCCTGCAACAGGCCTTCGCCGGGCCAGCGGGCATATTGGTGATGTTGCTGCTGTCTGTGCCGGTCGCGCTGGGGAACTTCCGCAACCGCGAGGGCGCGATCCTGACGGCCGCCAGCGTCGGGGCCGGGCTGTTGTTCCTGGTCACTGACGGACTGCTGAACGCCCTTGGCGAGGGCGCCGCGCTATCGCCGGTCCTGGCCGCCTGGACCGCCCCCGTGGTGTTCGCCGCGCTCGCCACGACCGTCCTGCTCAGGATGGAAGGATGAGGTCGTGAGTCCCGGCGCGCGCGGCCCGCTGATCATTACCGAGGTCGCGTCCAAGGCGCAGATGGCGCGGTTCATCCGCCTGCCGATGACGCTCAACGCCGCCGACCCGGCCTGGATCGCGCCGCTGATCAGCGAGCGTCAGGCCGCGCTGACCCCGAAGTCCAATCCCTTCTTCGACCATGCCCAGGTCCAGATGTGGATCGCCAGCCGCGACGGCCGCGACGTCGGCCGGATCAGCGCCCAGATCGACGCCCTGTCGCCCACCGATCCACAGGCGCCGGCCGGCAATTTCGGCATGATCGCCGCGGAGGACGACGACGAGGTGTTCGGCAAGCTGCTCGGGACCGCCGAAGCCTGGCTGAAAGCCCGCGGCTGCGTGCGCGCGGTCGGCCCGCTCAACCTCTCGATCAACGAGGAGGTCGGGCTGCTGGTCGACGGGTTCGACACCCCGCCGATGGTGATGATGGGGCATGATCCGGCCTATGCCGGTCCTCAAATCGAGGCCCAGGGCTACGCCAAGGCCAAGGACGTCTACGCCTATCTGTCGAAGATGAGCGACGACATGCCCCCGGCGGTGCTGCGGCGCGTGCGGCGCGGCCCCGCCCCCGGCGTGACGCTGCGGATGCTCGACATGAAGCGCTACGACGCCGAGGTCGCGGCGCTGACCGACATCCTCAACGACGCCTGGAGCGGCAATTGGGGCTTCACCCCCACGACCGAGGCCGAGACCCGCCAACTCGCCAAATCTCTGCGGGCGGTGATCGATCACCGCATGGTCTGGTTCGCCGAGATCGACGGCGAGACCGCCGGGTTCGTGGCCGCGCTGCCGAACCTGAACGAAGCCATCGCCGATCTGGGCGGCAAGCTGGCGCCGTTCGGCTGGGCCAAGCTGCTATGGCGTCTAAAGGTCCGCCGCGTGAAGTCCGTCCGGGTGCCGTTGATGGGCGTAAAACGCAAATTCGCCAGCACGCTGCAGGGTCAACTTCTGCCCTTCCAACTGATCGACGCCGCCGCCACCGAGGCGCGCAAGCTCGGCTACGAGTGGTGCGAGATGTCCTGGATTCTGGAGGACAACCTGGCCATGCGGAACATCTGCGAGCGGGCCGGCGCGCGGGTCTACAAGACCTACCGCATCTATGAGAAGGCGCTGGCGTGAGGCCGTTCACCGCCCTGGTGCTGGCCGGCTCGCGCGGTGAGCCCGACGCTCTGTCGGCCTATGCCGACGTTTCCCACAAGGGGCTGATCACGCTCGGCGGGGAAACCTTGCTCGCCCGGGTGATCGGGGCGCTGGACCGCGCCGGCGCCAGCCATATCGGCGTCTCGACCTCCGATGGAGGGATCATCGAGGCGCTGTCGAAACTCACGACCAATGCTCAGTTGGAGGCCCTGCCCGCCTCCGGCAGTCCCAGCCTCAGCGTCGGCCAAGGCGCGAGGGCGCTGGGTCTCCCGGTGCTGGTCACCACGGTCGATCATGCCCTGCTGCAGCCCGAGTGGGTCCTGCGGTTCCTGGCCGATATTCCCGATCACGCGGATGTCGCCGCCCTGCTGGCGCCGGAAGCCGTGGTCCGCGCCGCCGCGCCCGACACGATCCGCAGCTACATGAAGTTCCGTGACGGGCGCTACTCGGGCTGCAACCTCTTCTACCTGCGCAACGAACGCGCCCTGGCGGTCATCGACCTGTGGCGGCAGGTGGAGGCCCATCGCAAACAGCCCTGGAAGATCGCGGCCATGCTCGGCCCGCGCATGCTGATCGGCTACCTGCTGGGTCGGCTGACGCTCGACGACGCCGTCCAGCGCCTGGGCCGCAAGGCCGGCGTCGACGCTGCGGCGGTACGCACGCCCTATGGCCTGGCCGCGGTCGACGTGGACAAACCCGCCGACCTTGATCTCGTGCGGCGACTGGTCGAAGGCTAGACGGCGACCGACTGGCGCGACCAGCCCTGCGTCAGTTCCAGATTGCGTGCGACATCCTCGGGGAAGTCCATCTCGGCCCAGTCCAGGCCCTGGATGGAGACGACCGACACCTCTTCGCCGCTCTGGGCCATCTCGTTGATGACGCTCAGATACCAACGCTTCAAGCCGTCGGCCGAGCGCATGATCTGTTCGATCGTGCGGACGAACGCCGCCGCGCCCTGCGCCGAGAACCGCAGGAAGCCGATCGATTCGGCGTCGAAGGCCGGGATGGTCTTGCCGATGGCCAGCAGCCGTCCGTCCTCGGTCAGCACCTTCATGTCGTCGGTGTCATAAGCGCTCTTACGATCGACGGTCACGGTCACCGGCGAGGCCGGCGCGTCCAGCAGGCGTGAGGCGATAGCCGGCTCAAACAAGGTGTCGCCGTTGAGCAGCAGGAAGGCGCCGCGCATCTCATCGCGCGCCAGCCAGCAGGTCGCCAGATTGTCGGTCAGTCCATAGAACGGGTTGAACAGCGTGCGGACCTTGAGATCCGGCGGAGCGATCTGCGCGATCTCCGCCTCGACGGCGTCGGCGCCGAAGCCGGTCACCACCACGACCTCGGTCAGGCCAGCGGCCTTCAGGTGCAGCAACTGCCAGTGCAACACGCTCCTGCCCGACAGCTCGATCAGGCATTTCGGCCGGGTGTCGGTCAGCGGCGACAAACGCCGGCCCTGGCCTGCGCTCAGGATGATGGCCTTGCCGATGTTCATCTTTGACATGGTCGCTTCTTGCTTCCTCAGCGCCCGGGGACGCTCCGGCTCCGTTTATCAGTCGCCTTCGCACGACGCACCTAGGCGCTATCGCCCCGCACGCAATGGCGCACGTCGAAGATGTCGCGCCCCCACCTGGCCGATGGAGGCGCCTAGCGGGCCGCGGCCAACTCAGCAGGGGCCAGTTCCCCACGCGCGCCGCTTGCCAGATAGGTGACAAGGGCCTGACGCATGTCCTGCAAGATCGCCTCGAACTTTTGCTCGTCGGGCTCCAGCAGGGTGAAGCGGAAGCCTTCGAGATCGGAATTGAAGCCCGTGGACAGCGGCACCACGCAGACCCCGGTGGCGCCCAGCAGGTGATAGACGAACCGCGCGTCGAGCGCTGCGCCCAGTTGCGGTTCGATGATGGCCGCGGCCTGCGGCGCCAGCGGCAGGCTCTGGTCGCCCCGCAATGCGCCCTTCCGGAACACCGCGGTCATATAGAAGGCGCCGCGCGCCGGATGGATGATCACCTCGGGCAGGCTGCCCAGCACCTCGACCGCGCGGCGGGCGCGGCGGTCATAGGTGGAGACGCGGGTGTCCAGATAGGGATAGTAGCGCGCATCGCCCATGACCCGCGGCAGCACCTTCTGCGGCAGGGTGGTGGCGCAGACCTCCAGCATCTTGGCTTCCAGCAGCGACTTGGCGAAGCGGTCGAAGCTCGGGTCCTGATCGCGGTTGTAGATCTCGATCCAGCCGCAGCGGGCGCCGGGCCAAGGGAACTCCTTGGAGATGCCGCGCATGGCGATGGCCGGGACCTTGCCGATGACCGAGGCGAGCTTGCGCATGCCGCTGCCCTGATAGGCCAGGTTCGAATAGATCTCGTCGGAGATGACGAACAGGCCATAGCGCGCGGCGATGTCGACGATCGCCGCCAGCGTCTCCTCCGGGTAGACGAAGCCCGTCGGGTTGTCCGGATTGATGATGATGATCGCCGCGATGTCGGGATTGGCGACCACCTTGGCCTCCAGATCGGCCAGGTCGGGCTTCCAGCCGTTCTCGGGATCCAGTCGATAGGTGATGTGCGGCGCGCCGGCGTGCGCGGCCTCGGCCGAGGAGTGAGTCGGATAGGCCGGGTTCGGCCCGATGACGCGGGCCTTGGGGTGCAGGGCGCCGTAGATGGTCGAGATGGCGTCGCCCAGCCCGTTGAAGAACAGGATGTCCTCGGCCGTGATCTGGATGCCGTCCTCGAGGTTGCGCTCGTTGGCGATGTAACTGCGCGTCTCCTCCAGACCCTTGGTCGGCGAATAGGCGAAGCTCAGGTCCTCGCCCGCCGCCTGGACGACGATCTGCTTGATCCAGTCAGGGACGCGTTCGCCCTTGGCCACCGGGTCGCCGATGTTCTCCCAGCGTATCGCTGCGCCGGTCGCCTCGATGGCGCGCGCGACCTCCACGATCTGGCGGATTTCGTAGCGCAGGTTGTCGGCGCCGGGGTGGACGATTTGCGTGCGCAAGAACTGGATACCTTCACTCTGCGGGCCTGATGGACGCGCGGGCGCCCCCGCAGCCTTCGCTGATCGGTCGCCAGCGGTTCCAAGTCAATTGCGCGCCTTGTCTTCAGACCGAAAAAACGCCGCAACCTACCCGGGTCGATGGGGTCTCAGGCGCGCGCAGCTGAATTTCCGGGGGAAAAAGCGCGCTGGTGGGCCCGGTAGGACTCGAACCTACAACCAGACCGTTATGAGCGGTCGGCTCTAACCATTGAGCTACAGGCCCCTGCAGCAGCCCGTGCGGGTTACCATGACCTGCACGCGCCTTAAAGCTGCCGTTCAGCTTCGCTTTGTCAGAAGCACAACTCCGTTCATCCTTCGATGCATGGGACGCCCGGAAAACGGGTGATTTTGGAGATCCTGATGAAAACCCTCGTTCGCGCCGGCGCTATGGCCCTGCTTCTTGCGACCGCCGCCGCGCCCGCCGCTTTCGCCCAGACCCCTCCGCCTTCGGCAGATTCGATGTTCCAAGCCACGACCCTCAACCTCTCCGCCCACGGCGAGACCCGCGTCGCGCCTGACAAGGCGACGATCAATCTCGGCGTGCAGACCGAGGCCCCGACGGCCGCCGCCGCCCTGACCGCCAACAACACGCAGATGACGTCGATGATCGCCGCCCTGCGCAAGGCCGGCATCGCCGACAAGGAAATCCAGACCTCGGGCCTGAACCTGAGCCCGCAGTACGACTATGTGCAGAACGAACCGCCGAAGCTGCGCGGCTACCAGGCGTCCAACCAGGTGACGATCACCGTCAATGATCTAAGCAAGCTGGGTCAGGCGGTCGACGCCACGGTGAAGGCCGGCGCCAACCAGGTGAACGGCATCTCGTTCGGCCTCAAGGACCCGAGCGCCGCCGAGGACGCCGCCCGCCACGCGGCCGTGAAGGCGCTGGCCGCCAAGGCCGACCTCTACGCCAAGGCCACCGGCCACCGCGTCGGCCGTCTGGTGACGCTCAGCGAAAGCGGCGGCTATTCGGGCGGCCCGCCGCCCGTGCCGATGATGGCCTATGCCCGCATGGAGAAAGCCGACAGCGTGCCGGTGTCGGCCGGCGAACTGAGCGTCCGCATCGACATCAACGGCCTCTATGAACTGACGAAATGAACTGACGAAACAGGCGCCGCGCGCTGGCCCTTCTTCCTCGCGGGAGGAGGGCTATTTCGCCCCGAGACCGACCCGGGCGAAAGCGGTCTTGAGTTTGTCGGCGATGATGACGCCTGGCGGCACCTCGTCGCCCTCCATCACCGCGGCGAAGACCAGGTCCGAACCCTCGATGGGGCCGGCCGCCCAGGCGACGATACGGGTGCGCTCGGGGTTGCTGCGGCAACTCGCGGTCTTTGGCAGGCCGGAGGTCGGCGCCACGGCCAACAGGTCGGCCACGGTTTGCACGCCGCCGCCCTCGCACGTGGGCAACTTGCGCCCGCAGATCACGTTGGTGCCGTAGCGATAGACGACCTTGCCGCCCTGCCCGATCAGCACGCAGGTGCCAGGATCGCCGATGGCCCGCGACACCGAGTCGTCGAGCTTGGCCTTATCCACCCCCGCCGGCGCGCCAGGGGCGCAGGCCGACAGGAGCGCCGCCAGGACACCCATGGCGGCGGCGCGGATCATCACGCCGCGTGCTTGATATGGTTGCCGTCGTCCAGCAGCACGACGCTCGGCGAATAGTTGCGGGCTTCTTCTTCCGGCAGCATGCCGTAGGTCACGACGATGACCTTGTCGCCTTTCTGAACCAGGCGGGCGGCGGCGCCGTTGACGCCGATGACCTTGGAGCCGCGCGGCGCCTCGATGGCGTAGGTGGTGAAGCGCGCGCCGGTGGTGATGTTCAGCACGTCGACCTGTTCGTGCGGAAGGATGCCCGAAGCGTCCAGCAGGTCGCGGTCGATCGCGATCGAGCCTTCATATTCGAGATCGGCCTGCGTCACCGTCGCGCGATGCAACTTGGCCTTCATCAGGGTCACCAGCATAGGCGGTCCTTCTAAGTGCGATGCACAAAAGCCCCGAAAACCGAGGGCCGTCGGATATAACCTCGAACACTCCCCTGCACAATTGCCGCACCGCAGCGACATTGACGTAACGTCAATATGTCGCGCCGCCGGCGTGATCCAGCCGGGCTCAAGACCTCATATTTTTGAGACGGATAGCGAGACAGCGGCCGCCACCTGACAATCTCGTGCGCCAAAAAGAAATGGCCGCCGACGCTGGGCGTCGGCGGCCATCCTTTAGCCCCGGGGCGAAGAAACGCCCGACAGCCTAGTAACGCAGGGTCGCGCCCACGAAGAAGAAGCGACCGCGATTGTCGAAGCTCGACGAGCCGATTGACGTGCCGGCGTAGGTTTCCGGCAGGTACGGAGGCGTCTCGTCGGTCAGGTTCTGGATACCGCCGCGCAGGACGACCTGATCGTTGAGTTCGTAGCGAACCCGCAGATCATGCATGTAGTAGTCGCCCGTATAGAAGGGATCGAGCGCCGTCGGCTGGAAGGACGTCGTCGAGATCATCGAGCCGATATAGTGGGTGGTCCAGGTCACGCCGACGTTCTGGAAGTTCCACTGCACCGAAGCCTGGCCCTTCCACTCGGGCGTGGCGTTGGTGATGGTGTTGGCGAGCTGGGTGTAGTCTTCGCCCGGCAGGCCTTGCAGGGCCCAGCGGTACATCCAGGTCGCATCCACGCGGAACGCGAAGTCGCCGAAGTCACGGTTGAACATCTCGGCCGAACGGAAGCCGTACTGGATCGAGGCGTCGTAGCCTTCGACCTTCACCTTGGCGACGTTCTGGTCGAGCAGGACGATCTCGCTGACGCCGCCGGCGACCCCGCCGCCGTTCGTACCGGTCGGATCACGCTTGATCTGGGCGCAGAACGGGTTGGAGGCGTAGGCCGCCGAAGAGTCGTAGCAGAGGTCGGTCAGCAGGGTGTTGACCGGAACCGTGTCGATCTGGTTCGACAGGTTGTACTTGAAGAAGTCGAGCGACATCTGGAGGTTCGGAATCCAACGCGGTTGGATCACGACGCCCAGGTTGTAGGTGTCGGCTTCTTCCGGACCCAGGTCCGGGTTGCCGCCCTGCAGCAGGGCCAGCGACGCGCGACCAGTGCCGAAGTTCGACTGGAAGGTGGCCGGATCGTAGTTGGCGATCGCCGCGGCGCAGGTGATGCGGCGCGCGGCCTTCTGGTCGGCCGTGGCCGCCGCGAAGTTGGCGCTGTCGCAGGGGTCTTGAGCCGTGCTGTTGAAGTTACGGCTTTGCGGCGCGTAGAGCTCAACGATGTTCGGCGCGCGGACCGCGGTGCCTTGGCTGGCGCGGAAGCGGACGTCTTCGATCGGCGCCCACTCGATCAGGACGCGGTACTGTTCGGTGCGGCCGATCGAGGAGTAGTCGGCCAGGCGGCCGGCCAGTTCGACCGACAGGTCCTTGGCGAACGGAACGTCCTTCAGCAGCGGCAGGCGAACTTCGCCATAGCCTTCAACCACGTCGTATTCGCCCTGACGGGTGCCGATCGGGTTGATGTAGAGCGCGCCGGAAGCGCCGAGGGCGTCTTGAGCGAAGAAGCTCTCTTCCTTGCGGTATTCACCACCGATCGCCACGCCGACCGGGCCGGCCGGGAGCTCGAACAGGTCGCTGGTGATGTTCGCCGCAACGACCGTTTCCTTGACTTGCTGGTCGGTCGTCGAGTTGGCGTTGGCCCAGGCGACGGCCGCCTGGGTCGGACCGTCGACGAGGTTCCACGGCACGCAGCCATTGGCCTGGGCGTTCACGTCGCGGCAGACGATCTGACCGTTAACGAGCACGGCGTCGGTCGCCTGCTTGATACGGTTCAGGTTCGGCTGGTTGTACGACGTCGTCGTCCCGTTGGTCTCGCCGTATTGAGCGTACCAATCCCAGTTGAACTTGCGCTCGAAGGCTTCGAAGTCGCCTTGCATGCCGCCGACGAGACGCAGGGTCTCGCGCTCGGTCTTCACATCGCGGCCGCCGAATTCATTGAAGAACTTGCCGACGTTGGCGGTCGAACCCTGGGTGAAGGACTTGCCGGCCGCGAGCCATTCGGCGCGCAGTTGCGAGGCCGCTTGGGTGTCGCCTTGCAGGTAGGCGTTGTCGCCGCGGAAGGGCAACGGCAGGGTGCCGCTGCCGAGCGGGGTGCTGAACGCCGGCTGGAAGTAGCCGTAGCCGTCGACGCGCGAATAGAGCACGTCGCCGAACACCTTGATGTTGTCGGTCAGCTGGTAGTCGGCGAAGGTCCGGAAGGTGCCGCGCGACGACTTGGCCTGCAGGGCCAGGTAGCTGTTCGAGTAGATCAGCGCTTCATCCTGGCAGTTGGCCTGGACGGTCGGGGTCGAGCAAGCATCGCTGAGGCGGACAATCTGGCTGGGGTCGCGGGCGTCGATGGCGACGGCGCGGGCGGTGCCGAGCGGACCCGTGGTCAGTTGGAACGTCGCGTAGGGCGAGCTGTTCGAGCGAGCGTTGGGGATGATCGGCTGCGGGGACTTGCGGTTGTCGCGGCGGATGCCCGGGAAGGCCCAATCGCGGTCGCGCTGCATCACCGGCTCTTGGCGGGAGATTTCACCGCCGACCAGCAGGTTCAAGCGGTCGTCGAGCAGCTTCGTTCCATAGAGGGCGCCGATGCGGAACTCAGCGCCGTCGCCTTCTTGCGACAGGCCAGTCTGAACGTCGAATTCGAGCCCGTCGAATTCCTTCTTCATGATGATGTTAACGACGCCGGCGATCGCTTCCGAACCGTAGACGGCCGAGGCGCCGCCCGCGACGGTCTCAACGCGATCAACCATCAGCGACGGGATCATGTTGAGGTCGACGCCCGGCGAAGAGGCGTCGGAGAACACGATGCGGCGGCCGTCCATCAGCACCAGGGTGCGTTCGGCGCCCAGGCCGCGGATGTCGGCGCGGGCCTGACCGGCCAGGAACAGCGTGCTGGACGAGTTCTGGCTGTTGGCGTTGGCGCTGATCGTCGGGATCTCAAGCAGGGCTTCGGCCAGCGACACATTGCCGGAGGCGCGGATTTGCTCGCTGCTCAGCACCGAGACCGGAACCGGCGCGGTGAAGGTGTCGCGACGAATGCGCGAACCCGTGACCACCAGTTCTTCGACATCGACCTCTTGGGCGTAGACGAAGGAAGGCGCGGCCACGCTGGCCGCCGCCACCGACCCAAGCAGCAGGGTGCGGAGAGTATTTTTCATATCAATCTTCATGTGGCCCCAGCCTCAACGGTTTGATCGGGCGGGCCGGATGGGAAATTCCAGGCCGCCTGCCGGCTCCTGGAGACGGTCGCTAAAGCGCTTCCATCCATGACAACGGCGCAACGTAACTGTCACGCCGACGTTACATATGCAAATGGGCAGGAAGCATTTTGCGCCAAATCGCCATATGCCGATAACAAATGCCCGGCATATGAGCCATCTATGCAACAGTTATACTCAATGTTCACCGAACTTCGATACATATAGCCTCGCCGAATATATCGACGATACGTAACATTGTTCGAGAAATGCCGTTTTGAAGTCCCAGGCTCCTGCACGGCAACCGCTTGTGTTACACGGCCGGGATGAAAATCCTCGTGGGCACCCCGACCTATAACGGCCAGGTCACCGGCCAATACACGCGCTCCCTGCTCAGCCTGTTCCAGGCCTATGGGCCGGTATTGACCTGGGAGACGACCAAGGCGGTGATGATCACCTGGGCCCGCAACTATCTTGCGAGCGCCACCCTGGCGGGCGACTACACCCACCTCCTCTTCATCGACGCCGACGTCGAGTTCGACGTCGGCCTGATCAAGCGCATGCTGGATCTCGACCAGCCCCTGGTCGCCGCCGCCTACCCCATGCGGGCGCTCAACATCCCGGCCTTCCACGCCGCGGCCCAGCGATACGCCAACCCGAACGTGGCGTTCGCCGCGGCGCTGAACTTCCCCATCGAGCTGGAAGAGCCGCGGGTCGAGCGTGACGATTTCTACCGGGCGACCTTCGCGCCTACCGGGCTGATGCTGATCAAGCGCGAGGTTCTGGAGAGGCTCCTGGCGGCCCATCCCGAACTGCTCTGCGACGCCGCCGGCAGCTACTATGCGCAAGAGGGCCTCAAGCAGGTCTTCCAGTGCTTCGAGGCGCTGCCCAATCCCAACGGCGTCATGATGGGCGAGGATTTCTCCTTCTGCCAACGCTGGCGCGACCTTGGCGGCGAGATCTGGGTGACCTTCGACGAATCGCTCGGCCACACCGGCCCCTACACCTTCCGCGCCGCCCCGAACGGCTGAGGGATCAGTCGGTTTCCCGCGTCACGAAATCGGTGATGTCGTTCAGAACCGAGGCGCGGTCGCGGAACGGCCGCGACATGGCGGCCATGATCTCGTTATGGCCGACGCCGGCATAGTGCTCCTCCTGCACCCGCGCGCCGGCCGAGCGCAGGGCCGCGGCCAAGACCGTGGTGTTCACCGGGTCCACCACCGCGTCGGCGTCGCCGGTCACCAGCAGCATCGGCGGCACGTCCGGGCGTACGAAGTGCAGCGGCTGGGTGAGGGTGATGTCCGGGGCGCTCCCAAACACCCGCTTCATCTCCGGCGTCAGCGGCAGAAAGTCGTAGGGCCCGGCGATGCCCGTCACGGCGCGGATGCGTGAGGGATCGACGCCGGCCGCCTCCAGATAGCTGGGATCAAGACCCAGCATCACGGCGTTGTAGGCGCCGGCCGAATGACCGAGCAGCACGATGCGGCTGGGATCGCCGCCATAGGCGCCGGCATGATCCACCGCCCAGCGGACGGCCTTGGCGTTGTCCTTCAGGAAGGCCGGAAAATGGACGTAGGGATAGAGCCGATAGTCAGGCAGGACGACGACAAAGCCCCGGGCCGCCAGGGCCTGGGCGGCCCAGCCATAGTCCCACTTGCGGCCCTTCTCCCAGCCGCCGCCATAGAGGAATATGGCGATCGGCCGGGCGGCGCTCATCTGTCGGGGAGCATAGACGTCCAGAGTCTGACGCGGCTTGTCGCCATAGGGCTGGTCGACCGCGCTGCGTATGGCCGGGTCGCGCGGGGTGAAAGTGGCGAACACCCCCAGCGGCGTACAGGCGGCGGCGGCCATCGCCACGGCTGCGAGCGCCAGCGGGCGCGCGAAGCGAGCCATATTGCCGATGAGCCAGGACATGTCTTGAGCTAGGGGCAATTGCCGAGGTGCGCAACCAAGCCAGGTTCAAACAAGTTGTGGTCGTTCAGAGGAGACCACTCCATGAGCATCCCGGCCCACTCCGGCGAAACCATCACCATCTTCAAGGTCGAGCCCCGCACCGAGGGCGGGATCGTCGTCATGTCCCCGTCGCAGGAACCCGGCGGCCGGCTGGCCGACCGCCACTCGGCCTATCACGAGAACCTGTCCCCGCCCCTGACCTGGACCGACGTCGAGGGCGCGCAGTGCTACGCGCTGATCGTCGAGGACCCCGATGCGCCGCAGGAGAAACCCTACCTCCACTGGATGATCTGGAACATTCCGCCCGAGGCTGGCGGCCTGCCCGAGGGCGTCCCGCCGGTCCCGCGCATCGATCCGCCGCACCCGATCATCCAGGGCCGCAACGACAACGGCGACTACGGCTGGTTTGGTCCGCGCCCGCCCCAGGGCCACGGCGTTCACCGCTACTATTTCCAACTCTTCGCCCTGGATCAGCAGGTCGAGGTCGGACCCGACACGCCGCTGGCCGAACTGCTGCATATCCTCAAAGGACACACCGTGGCCCAGGGCGAGATGATGGCCACCTACGAGGCGCCGACCCGGCAATAGACCGCCAGCGCTTTTCAAGGGTGAAGTACGCTTGACGAGCCTAGCGTCAGCCCGCCCATATCTTACACGAAAGTCGGGCCGCAGCGGACCCGGCGTAGATACGGGCGAGGCGACATGGACGGCGATCAGGCTCTGGGCGGCTTTTCTTCCGATGGTCTGGCGGCGATCCCCGCCGCGCTGAAACCGGTGATCGAGGCCGGCGACCTCTCGGGCTTCGTCACCCTGCTGTGGCGCAAGGGCGAGATCGCCCAGGTCAACACCATCGGCCTGCGCGACGTAGCCGGCGGCCTGCCGATGACCCGTGACACGATGTTCCGCATCGCCTCGATGACCAAGCCGATCACCTCCATCGCCGCTCTCATGCTGATGGAGGAAGGCAAGCTTAAGCTCGACGACCCGATCACCAAATGGATGCCCGAGTTCAAGGACATGAAGGTCCTGAAGTCGGCCACCGGCCCGCTGGACGAGACCTACCCCGCCCCGCGCGACATCACGGTGGGCGACCTGATGACCCACCGCTCGGGCCTGGCCTACGGCTTCACCTCGGTCGGCCCGATCGCCCATGCGCATGAAGAGGTTCTGGGATCGCCGCTGCTGGTGTCCCACACGTCCGACGAATGGCTGGCGCGCCTCGCCTCGCTGCCGCTGTCCTATCCGCCCGGCGAGCGTTTCCACTACAGCCACGCCACGGACGTCCTGGGTTTCCTGGTCGGCCGGGTGGCGGGCGTGCCTTATCGCGACTTCATCATGGAGCGGATCCTGAAGCCGCTGGGCATGACCGACACCGACTTCTGGTGCCCACCCGAGAAGCGCGAGCGGATGGCCAAGCTCTACCGGATCGATCCGGCGACCAACCAGATGCAGGACATCTCCTTCCCGCACACCGACTCGGCCCCAGGGTTCTGCGCCGGCGGCGGCGGGCTGATCTCGACGGCCGACGACTATCTGAAGTTCGCCCGCATGATGCTGGCGGGCGGCGAGTTGGACGGCGTGCGCTATGTGAAGCGCGAGACGCTGGACCTGATGTTGACCAACCAACTCACCCCCGAGCAACGCGCGATCCCGTTCATGGGCATCCCGTTCTGGCTGGGCCAGGGCTTTGGTCTTGGGGCCTCGGTCATCACCGACCCCGAGAAGCAGGCCTGGATGGGCGCCGGCTCGGAAGGCTCGTTCGGCTGGCCCGGCGCCTTCGGCACCTGGTGGCAGGCCGATCCGGCCGAGGACATGGTGATGATCTATCTGATCCAGAACTCCATGCCGCTCGGCCCGGAAGCCGCCTCCCAACTGGCCACCGGCCAGCGCATGGGCGGCCGCGCGGCGCTTCCGGTGTTCCAGAAGCTCACCTACGCGGCGCTCGGCAAGCCGCTCTAGGGATTACGGCCCGCAACGCACATCGGCTGACCTTCGAAGAGGTCGCCGATGAGGCTGCCGTCCCTGGCCGCCTCGCGGCGCGCGCGGTTCAGGGCGACGTTCTCGGGCGGGGCACGCACGCCCTTGGCGCAGATCGGCACGTCGACCCGCATGCCGGACGGGCACACGCAAATGTCCTCGCGCCTATCGAGCCGGCTGGCCGGCACCCTGCACGAAACCGGCAAGGTGGCGCCGCTGACGTCCAGGCAGATGGTCGTCTGGGTGGGCGGATTCTGCGCCAGCGGAGCCTGAGCCGACGCCAGGCCCGCTGACCCGGCGAGCGCCGCCAGGGCGACTAGGGTTGAGCGTATCATCGGCAATCCTCCTGTTTTCACCATCATAGCACCGCGAGCGCGGCGCATCTTCGGCGCCGGATGCTTAGCTTGGCGTTCACCACGCCCCTGCGCGAAAGCTTAACCGCAGCGGCTGCATGCTGAACGTAGGAGGGCCCGTCATGGATCCGATCGCCACCGCTCAATATGGAATGCTGGCCGCCAGCCGCCGGTTCGAAGCCTCCGCAGACCGTGTCGCCCAGATGAACGTCCCGGGCGCCGACATCGATCTGAGCACCGAGATCGTGGAGCAGATCACCGCCAAACACGCCTTCTCAGCCAACGCCGCGGTGATCCGTACCGCCCAGGAGATGGCCGGCGACCTGCTCGACATCGTCGCCTGAGGCGCCTGAGCCTTTGACAAGCGCCGCCAGGCCCGGTAGCGGCCGGGGCATGGCGCTGCGCCCCCTTTTCGTCACCCAGATCTACGAAGCCTCCCTCGCCGGTGAGCGCGACTTCGCCGCGTTCAACGAAGAACTCGAAGACGCCTGCCGGATGCTGGCCGACGAGGACATGGCCGGCCGCGCCTGGTGCAAGCAGCATCGCTATGGCGGCTACACCTCCTACGCCTCGCTCGACGACCTGCCGATGCGCGCCAGCATCTTCGATGACCTGAAGCGCAAGCTGGATCGCCACGCGGCCGCCTACGCCAAGGACCTGGAACTCGATCTTGGCCGCCGCCGGCTGAAGCTCGACAGCCTCTGGGTCAATATCCTCAAGCCCGGCGCCGCCCACTCCGGCCACATCCATCCGCACAGCGTGCTGTCGGGCACCGTCTATGTCGCCACCCCGCCTGGCGCGAGCGCGCTCAAGCTGGAAGACCCGCGCTTGCCGCTGATGATGGCCGCCCCGCCCCGCAAGGCCGACGCCGCCGAAAGCGCCCGCAGCTTCGTCTACCTGCAGCCCGAGCCCGGCACGGTGCTGATGTGGGAAAGCTGGCTGCGCCACGAGGTCCCGGCCAACGCCGCCAAGAAAGAACGGATCTCGGTCAGCTTCAACTACGCCTGGCGGTAGATTCAGTTTCCTCTCCCTCGGGAGAGGCTAGGTGAGGGGGGCCACGAAGCGGCAAATGCGCCTGCGCCGTGCCTGGAATGGCGACGCTGCTCCCCCCTCACCCGGCCTCTCCCCCAAGGGGGCGAGGAGAAAGAAGCGGTAGGCGCTACCGCCGCGCGCAGGCGCCGGGCTGGTATTCCTTCTGCCGGTTCACGACGTAGGTCTTGCCGTCGTAGCGCACGATCGGGAAACAGAAACCTGGCCCGCCGACCTCGATATCGGCCCAGCCGCCGACGCCCTTGGTCGGCTGGATCTCCGGAATGCCCTGGCTCTGATAGACCGTCCGCCAGCCGCCGGCCGGGGTCTTCTGCATCAGATAGAAGCCCTGACCGGTGTTGCCGTAGCAGAAGGTCCCGCTCTCGGTGATGATCACTTCGGGCCGGCCGTCGCCGTTCAGGTCGCGGACGCCCTCCGGCTCGATGAAGGCCTCGCACTCCCCCTCCCCGCTGGTCCACTTGGCCCCGCGTTGCGTGAAGCCGGCGGCGCGCAGGGCCGCGGCCTTGTCGACTGCGGTGACGCCGCCCGCCACGGCAGGCTTCCCGGCCGGCTCGGCGGCGCAGGCGTTGGGCCGGACATAGCCGTCGCCGGCATATTTCCAGATCCGCGGGCAGTTGCTGACCACCCGGGCGTCCAGCCAGCCGTTGCTGCGGGTCGGCTCCCAGGTCAGGGCGCCGGTATCGCGCGCAATAGCGCGCCAACGGCCATCGCGCCCCTTGGCGACCACGGTGAACCACTCCCCCGCCCCGCCATAGCAGGAGGGGTTCTTGTCGACGGCCACGGCTTCCGGCGTTCCATCGCCGTTCAGGTCCACAAAGGTGAACTTGGGAGTCGAGGGCGTGCCGCAGACATTGATCGCCTTGCCGCCGGCGACCTTGAAGCCCCCCGCCTCGAAGAGTTGCAGGCCCTCGGCCTGGCTCATCTTCGGCCCCTGCGCCGCCGCCGGGGGCGCGCATAGCAGCGTTGTCACCACGACGATGAGAGATAGCCTCAGCATGGCGTCCACCTGGATCCTGACGGCGCAGCCTGATCCAAGAACGACGTTCTGTCACTCACCGTGAGGATGCAAGGCTAGCGCTTCTTGGCGAACAGGGTCCCGAAGAAGTCGCCCTTGTTCCAGCTTGGCGTCTGATCTGCGTCGGCCAGTTCGCGGGTGATCTCGTAGTTGATCGCCGCGAACTTCGCCCCGGCCGCATAGTCGATGGGCTGGGCCAGGTCGTCGCTGGGCTTGTGATAATGGTCGCGCAGGAAGGTGGTGAAGGCCGCCTCGCCGCCATTGGCGAAGCCGGTCATCAGGAAGACCGAGGGCACGCCCTGCTCCACGAAGCGATAGTGATCGCTGCGAGTGAACAGGCCTTCCTGCGGCATCGGATCGGCCGACAACTTCACGCCCGAACGCGCCGCCGCCCGCTGCACGGCCGGGCCGAGCGTCGAGCGTTCAGCCCCGAAGGCCACGACATCGATGAAATCGTAGGTGAGGACCGGCATGTCCAGATTGACGTTGGCGACGATCGGCGACGCTGTCGGCGGGTTGCGCGCGAAGTAGTCGGCGCCGACCAGGCCCTTTTCCTCGCCGGTGTTCAGCAGGAACATCAGGGTGCGGCGCGGCGGCTTGCCCTCCGTAAAGGCGCGAGCGACCTCCAGGGTGGTGGCGACGCCGCTGGCGTTGTCCATCGCGCCGTTGTTGATGCTGTCGCCCTTGACCGGAGCGGTGATCCCCACGTGATCGAGGTGCGCCGAAAGCACGATCACCTCGTTCTTCAACTTCGGGTCGGAGCCGAGGATCACGCCGACCACATTGGCGCTCTCGACGATCTTCGACTCGGTGCTAAGCGTCGCGTCCAGGCTGGCGGGCAGGACGAACCGCGGCGGGGTTCCAGCCTCGGCGGCCTTGACCACCTCGGCGAAGCTGTGAGGAGCTCCGGCGAAGATCTTCTGCGCGCCCTTCACGCTGATGCTCGCCAGATCAGGCGTTGAACTGGCCGGGGAGAACGGGTTGCCGGCGCCGTCGCGCCAGGTGACGCCCCAGCTCTTCCAGTTACGGACCGAGCCGTCGAAGGGACGGCGGACCTCGTCGGCGGGGGTATTGACGGATATGAGGCCCACCGCGCCCCGCGCCTCGGCGGCCAGCCGCTTGGTGCGGCCGCTGGCGTAATAGGCGCGCTCCTCGGTCTGCAGGGTCGCCGGCGCGCCCGACAGGACCACCACGATCTTCCCCTTCGCATCGAGACCGGCATAGTCGTCCCGGTCGCCCCCGACTACGCCGTAGCCGACAAACACCAGGGGCGCCGACACGTGGGTGGTGGGCGACAGCGGATTGCGGCCAGGCACGTAGTCCTCGCCGAACACCAGCGGCGTGGCCACCCCGCCCTTGGGGGTGATCAGCAGCTTGCCCTCATCGGCCGAGCGGAAGCCGCTCATCGGCACGGGCTGGAAGTAGGAACCGTCGGCCGCGCCGGGTTTCACGCCCAGTTGGGCCAGTTGCGAGGCGACATAGGCCGCGGCGATATCGAAGCCGGGCGTTCCGGTCTCGCGCCCCTGCAGCAGGTCGTCGGCCAGGAAGGCGATGTGGGCCTTGATCCGCTGCGCCGCGCGCGCGTCCGGCGCCGGGGCGGCCGAGGCCGAGGCGGCGAGCATTGCGATAGCGCCCGCACCGGCGAACATCCGCGCCAGATTTCTGGAAAGACTCATAAAGAACGCCCCCGACCAAGTCTGGAGAGACCTTAGTCGAGGGCGTGACGGCGCGACCAGGGCGCCGGTGTTAGATTCCCGTAATCCGGGATCGTTGGTTAGCTGTCAAGGAAGCTGCGCAGTTTCCGCGAACGCGACGGGTGCTTCAGCTTGCGAAGCGCCTTGGCCTCGATCTGACGAATCCGTTCGCGGGTGACGCTGAATTGCTGACCGACCTCTTCGAGGGTGTGGTCGGTGTTCATGCCGATGCCGAAACGCATCCGCAGGACACGTTCCTCACGCGGGGTCAGCGAGGCGAGCACGCGCGTGGTGGTCTCGCGCAGGTTCGACTGGATCGCCGCGTCGATCGGCAGGATCGCGTTCTTGTCCTCGATGAAGTCGCCCAGATGGCTGTCTTCTTCGTCCCCGATCGGGGTTTCGAGCGAGATCGGCTCCTTGGCGATCTTCAGGACCTTGCGAACCTTTTCCAGCGGCATGGCCAGCTTTTCGGCCAGCTCTTCCGGGGTCGGCTCGCGGCCGATCTCGTGCAGCATCTGGCGCGAGGTGCGGACGATCTTGTTGATCGTCTCGATCATGTGCACCGGAATACGGATCGTGCGGGCCTGGTCGGCGATCGAGCGGGTGATCGCCTGACGAATCCACCAGGTGGCGTAGGTCGAGAACTTGTAGCCGCGGCGGTACTCGAACTTATCGACCGCCTTCATCAGGCCGATATTGCCTTCCTGAATGAGATCAAGGAATTGCAGGCCGCGGTTGGTGTACTTCTTGGCGATGGAGATCACGAGGCGCAGGTTGGCCTCGACCATTTCCTTCTTGGCCTGACGGGCTTCGCGCTCGCCTTTTTGCACTGTGTGCACGATGCGGCGATAGTCGTCGATCGGCACACCGGTTTCAGTGGCCAGGGCCGCGATCTCGTGACGGATGTCGCCGATCTGCGAGGCGTCGTTCTCGACGAACTTGGTCCAGCGCACGCCTAGCGGCTTCACCTTGTCGCCCCAGTTCGGCGACAGCTCTTGGCCGAAATAGGCCTTGAGGAATTCCGAACGGGAGATGCCGTAGCTGTCGGCCAGACGCAGCAGGCGGCCTTCAAGACCCATCAGGCGCTTGTTGATCGCATAGAGCTGCTCGACCAGCGCCTCGATGCGGTTGTTGTTCAGCTTCAGGGTCTTCAGGTGCTGGACGATGGCCAGCGAGGCCGCAGTGTAGGCCTTGCGGTCGGCGTCCGACAGGTCTTCACCCTTCAGGCGCTTGCCGACCAGCTTTTCCTGTAGCGCGCGGAAGGAGTCGAACTCCGAGGCGATGGCGTCCAGGATCGCCATGACCCCGTCGCGCAGTTCGCCTTCCATCGCGCTGATGGTCGGGCCGGCGCCGTCATCGAAGTCGTCGTCGTCGTCGTCGGCGCCTTCGGCCTTGGCGATGGCTTCACCGTCGGCGGTGACCGTGCCGCTTTCTTCCTCGGGCTTGGCGTTGGCCTGGGCCAGCTCCGCGGCCGCGGCGTTGACGCCGCCATAGGTCTGTTCGAGGTCGATGACCTCGCGCAGCAGGATGCGGCCGGTGCCGAGCTCTTCACGCCACACCATGATGGCTTCGAAGGTCAGCGCGCTTTCGCACAGGCCGCGGATCATCGTGTCGCGGCCGGCTTCGATACGCTTGGCGATGGCGATTTCGCCCTCGCGCGACAGCAGCTCGACCGAGCCCATCTCGCGCAGGTACATCCGCACCGGGTCATCGGTACGGTCGTAGGCGGGCTCCTTGGTCGTCTCGACGACCTGGGTTTCCTCGCGCACGGCGACTTCGCCGCCCTCGGCGTCCTCTTCGGCTTCAACGACGTTGACGCCCATTTCCGACAGCATGGCCAGCGTGTCTTCAATGGCCTCGGACGTCACTTCCTCAGACGGCAGGACCTTGTTCAGCTCGTCCATCGTGACGTAGCCGCGGGCCTTGGCCTGTTTGATGAACTTCTTGACGCCGGCGTCGGTGAGGTCGAGCAGGGGCCCGTCGCCACCAGTCGATTCAGTCGTTTCCGCTTCGGCCGTATTGGTGCTCATCTACGTCTCCGGATTTCGGCTGCCGATCCCTTGTGCAAGGACCGGGCCGAAGATGGTGAATGGCGAATAGACGGTCGTATTCTTTACGACCCGTCACCCGCCCAAATCGTTCCCGTTCTGATCGCGCGTTTCAGTGCGTCGCGCTCACCTTTCAGACGCTCGAGGGCTTCCATGTCGGAACGACCGCTCAGGTTGCCCTTTGCAGACGTAATAGCCTCGTCGAGCGCCGCGAGCCTGGAAAGGCCCGCGAAAGCTTGCGACCACTGGGATCTAGCGACGTCGAGGGAGACATCCGGTTGCATGATGGGCGCGCCCGATTTCGCAGCGGCCCGGTCGATGTCTGTCAGCAGCGCATTAAACCCGCAAGACGCCAGATGGCGTGCGAGAGCCCCGGTGTCAAGGTGATCAGTATCCAAACGGAAGCCGATGATTTCGGTCGTCAAGTCCACAAGCGCCGGATCTCCAAAGCCCTTGGAGATGAAACGGTCCTCCAAATACTCATCCAACACCACCGGATCGGTCAGCGCATATTGGGCAAGAGCCGCGGCCACCGGGCCCAGAGACCGGGCCAGGCGCTGAGCGGCGGCCTTGCCCGCCGCGGTCGGGGCCGGATCGATCCAGGCCTTGGCCTGACCCCGCCAACCCTTTGATTGTCCAAAGCCTCCGCGTTGCGCGCGGGCGCCGAAATCCTCGCCGCCCTGGCGCCTTTGCGGCGAACTTTCATCGAAGCGCTGCATCAGGGCTTCGCGGTAAGCCTGCTGCAAGTCCTTGTCGGCGATCGAGCCGGCGGCGTTACGCAGCCTGTTCTTGAAGCCCGCCCGTCGTTCGGGCGTGTCGAGGGGCTCCAGGTCGTGCTCGCGGGTAAAGAGCGCGCTCACAAAAGGCGTCGTCTGCGACAACTGAGCGCGGAGGGCCGGAGCCCCCTGCTCGCGCAGCACCTCGTCGGGATCCTTGCCGCCGTCGACGATGGCGAATCGGAAGCTCTTGCCCGGCTTCAGCAGCGGCAAGGCGCGGTCGATCGACCGCGACGCGGCCTGGCGGCCGGCCCGGTCGCCGTCGAAACACAGGGTCGGCTCGGGATGCAGGCGCCAGAGCACCTCCATCTGCTCCTCGGTCAGGGCCGTTCCCATGGGCGCCACGGCGGCGATCCCGGCGCGCTGGCAGGCGATGGCGTCCATATAGCCCTCGACCACCACCAGCGGCGGGGTCTCGGCGCCCGGCGCGGCCGCCAGGATCTTCCGCGCCTCGCCGATGCCGTAGAGGGTGCGGCCCTTGTGGAAGAGCGGGCTCTCGGGGCCGTTCAGGTATTTGGCGCGCGCCTGGGGGTCCATCGCCCGGCCGCCGAACGACAGGATGCGGCCCCGCGCGTCGGAGATCGGGAAGATGATGCGATCGCGGAACCGGTCATAGGGCGCCCCGCCCTCCTCCGGCGCGATCAGCATCCCGGACTCCACCAGTTCGGCCGGCCTCGCGCCCTTGGTGATCAGATAGTCCTTCAGGGCGGTGCGGCTGGCCGGCGAAAAGCCGAGGCGGAACCGCGCCCATTCGCTCTGCGGCAGGCCGCGGCGCTCCAGATAGGCGCGCGCCTCCTTGCCCTCGGGCCGGAGAAGAGCCGCCTCGAACCATTGGGCGGCCAGCTCCATCCAGTCCGACAGCCCCTGGCGCTGGCGCTCCTGCTCGGCGGCGCGCGGATCGGCGACCGGCATGGCCAGCCCCGCCTCGGCGGCCAGGCGCTCGACGGCCTCCATGAAGGAAAGCCGCTGGGTCTCCTGCAGGAACGAGATCAGATCGCCGTTCTTGCCCGACGAGAAGTCGAAGAACTGGCCCTTCTCGTCGTTCACATAGAACGAAGGGGTCTTCTCCTTGTTGAACGGCGACAGGCCGACAAACTCCCGGCCCTGCTTGCGCAGCTTCACCGTCCGCCCGATCACGTCGGAGGGGCGGAGCCGCGATTTGATCTCATCAAGAAAGTGTTCATCGACGCGCACGCCGCCACCATAGCCGCTGGATCGCGGTTTGTCCGAAGCGAGACAATCGGCTTTACGCCCTGCGCGTGAAACCGTACCGACGATCAGGCGTACATATATCGTCGGTTTGGGGTTCCCACATGGCTTCGGGTCTTGTCGCGCTGCTCGATGACGTCGCCGGCATCGCCAAGATCGCGGCGGCTTCGCTGGACGACGTCGCCGGCGCGGCCGGCAAGGCCGGCACCAAGGCGGTCGGGGTGGTGGTCGACGATACGGCCGTGACGCCCGGCTATGCGATGGGCTTCACGCCAGATCGCGAACTGCCGATCGTGCTCAAGATCGCCATCGGATCCCTACGCAACAAGCTGATCTTCCTGCTGCCCGGCGCGCTGCTGCTCAGCGCCTTCGCGCCCTGGGCGGTGACGCCGCTGCTGATGATGGGCGGCGCCTATCTGTGCTTCGAGGCCACCGAAAAGATCATCGAGGCCTTCAACCCCCACGACGACGGCGACACAACCGACGAACTGGCGCTCAGCGCGGTCGAGCTGGAAAAGCAGAAGGTCTCCGGCGCGATCCGCACCGACCTGATCCTGTCGGCCGAGATCATGGCCATCGCCCTGGCCGACGTCGCCGACCGCCCGCTGGGCATCCAGGCCGCGGCCCTGGCCCTGGTCGGGGTGGCGATTACGATCCTGGTCTATGGCGTGGTCGGGCTGATCGTGAAGATGGACGATATCGGCCTGCATCTGGCCAAGCGGAAGAGCCGCCCGGTCAGCGGCCTGGGCCGCGGCATGGTCAAGGCCATGCCGGTGATCATGCAATGGCTGACGGTGATCGGCACCGCCGCTATGCTGTGGGTCGGCGGCGGGATCATCGTCCACGGCCTGGAACACTTCCACCTGACCCCGATCCCGCTCTGGGTCGAGGGCGGGTCGCATTGGGCGCGCCGAATTCCGGGCGTCGGCAGCTTGACCGGCTGGACGGCGATGGCGGCGGGCTCGGCCGTGGTCGGGCTCATTGTCGGGGCGGTGATCGCCGGCGTCATCCACCTGCTGCCCAAACGCAAGGCTCACTAACTGGCCGAGACATGCCCCAGCTTGTCGGGGTTGCGAACCATGTAGATGGCGGCCAGCTTGCCGTCCTCGCCGGGCTGGAAGGCGACCGTCATCGGGCCGTCGTCACGCTCCAGAACGATACCGGGATAGCCGTTGATCCGCACCGCGCGGAACGTGAGCGGCCAAGCCTCCTGGTCGCCGCCGGACCGCCAGGCGATGCCCTCCAGCAACCGAATGATGTCCTCGCGGCCGATCATCGGGCGCAGCGAGGCTTTCCGCTTGCCGCCGCCGTCGGTGAGCATCATGGCGTCCTGCGCGAGCACCGACGACAGGGCGGCCATGTCGCCCTGGGACGCGGCCGCCATGAACGCGGCAGCGAGCTTGGCCGCGTCCTCCTGGCTGACGCTGAAGCGCGGGCGGTTGTCGCGAACATGGGTGCGGGCGCGGGCGGCGAGTTGGCGGACCGCAGCCTCGTTGCGGCCCAGGGTCTCGGCGACCGAGCCATAGTCCTCGTCGAATACGTCGTGCAGCAGGAAGACCGCCCGTTCCAATGGCGAGAGCCGCTCCAACGCCAGCAGGAAGGCCACAGACACGTCCTCGGCCCGCTCGACCGGATCGACGTTCAGCTCCTCGATCAACGGCTCCGGCAGCCAGGGGCCGCGATAGGCCTCGCGCTGGGCCTTGGCCGAGCGCATGCGGTCGATGCAGATGCGGCTGGTGACCCGCACCAGCCAACCGGCGGGATCAAGCACCTGCTCCTGCGTCCGCGTCCAGCGCAGCCAGGCGTCCTGGACCACATCCTGCGCCTCGGCGACCGAGCCCAGCATGCGATAGGCCAGCCGCGTCAGGCGGGGGCGTTGGGCTTCGAAGGCTTCGATATCGGCGGCCATGCTTGAGCCTCCCTCAGGCGGCGACCAGGACAGGGACGACCGCCCAGCACCAGCGCGAGTCCGCCGACGGTATGCGCGACATATGATTTCCTCCGACCTTCGCCTCAAGGACGAATCGGAGGGGTGGGTTGTGACATCCCCCGGCAGGCGGCGCGGTTCAGCCCAGCCCGGCGATCCAGGCCGGCAGGTCGCGGATCGAGGCCAGCTCGGCGTAGCGCGGATGGCCGGTGGGGGCCTCGGCCATTTCGTGAGCCCAGATCAGCGGATAGGGAACATAGGCCCCGTAAGCGCCCGCCTCGACCGCCGGCAGGATGTCGGAGCGCATGGAGTTGCCGCACATCACCGCCTGCTCGGCCCCGGTGCCGTGGCGGGCGAACACCCGGCTATAGGTCGAGGCGTCCTTCTCGCTGACGATCTCGACCGCGGCGAACAGGTCGCCCAGGCCCGAAGCGGCCAGCTTCTGTTCCTGATGCAACAGGTCGCCCTTGGTGATCAGCACCAGCCGGTAGTGCTTGGACAGCTCGGCCAGGGTGTCGTCGACGCCGGGCAGCGGCTCGACCGGCTCGCTCAGCATCTCGCGACCCACGGCCAGGATCTCGCGGATCACATGGCCGGGGGGCTCGCCACCGGTCATCTCCATCGCCGTCTCGATCATCGAGAGGGTGAAGCCCTTCACCCCGTAGCCGTAGAGCCGCAAATTGCGTTGCTCGACCGCCGCCAGGCGCTGCCCCAGTTCCTCCTTGTCGGCGACATCGGCCAACAGTTCGGTGAACCGATCATGGGTCAGCCGGAAGATGGTTTCGTTGTGCCAAAGGGTGTCGTCGGCATCGAGGCCTACGGTTGTGATCGTCACTTGCGCGCCTCTTGCGCTGAAGAAGGGGCGCCATCTAGCAGACCCGGGCCGGGCACGCCGATGAGCGTCAGGACGGTTCGAAATGGCCGGCGACCTTAACCAAGGCCTGGCCCTGACCGCCGGCTGAGAGCCATCTCATGGGCGACAGCACGATGATTGCGGCTTTAGGGGATCACGTCGCGGCGAAGTGCGTTAGAGACCCGCATTGACCGGGCGGCCGCGAGTCAGTACCTACGCGGCCGTTTGCCGACACAAGCGGACAGATTGAACGGGCGGGGTTCACCCTGGGCCGCCTTTTTGCGAGCATGCGGCCCATCCATGGAGACGCCGAGATGACTGTTGAACTCCTTCCAGGTGTCACCGGCGTTCTGGTCCTGGCCGACGGGACGGTCCTGCAGGGCGTCGGGGTCGGCGCGACCGGCGACGTGGTCGGCGAGGTCTGCTACAACACCGCCATGACCGGCGGTCAGGAGATCCTGACGGACCCGTCCTACATGGCCCAGATCGTGGCCTTCACTTTCCCGCACATAGGCAATGTCGGCGTCAACGTCGAGGACACCGAACAGATGTCCGGTTCGGCCGAGACCGCGGCGCGCGGCGCGATCTTCCGCGACGTGCCCACCCCTCCGGCCAACTGGCGCGCGCAGGGCGACCTGGACACCTGGATGAAGCGTCGCGGCGTCGTCGGCCTGGCCGGCGTCGACACCCGCGCCCTGACCCGCGCGATCCGCGAAAAGGGCATGCCGCACGGCGTCATCGCCCACTCGCCCGACGGCCAGTTCGACATCGCCGCCCTCACCGCCAAGGCCAAGGCCTGGGCCGGCCTCGAAGGCATGGACCTGGCCAAGGACGCCTCCTGCCTGCAGCCGTTCGTCTATGACGAGGGTCTGTGGACCTGGCCGGAAGGCTACGCCAAGGCCGGCGAGCCCAAGTACGAGGTCGTGGTCCTCGACTACGGCGTGAAGCGCAACATCCTGCGCGCCCTGACCTCGATCGGCGCCCGCGTCACCGTGGTGCCCGCCAAGACCACCGCAGAGGAAATCCTGGCCCGCAAGCCGGACGGCGTGCTGCTGTCCAACGGCCCTGGCGACCCGGCCGCGACCGGCGAGTACGCGGTGCCCGAGATCAAGAAGCTGGTCGAGAGCGGCGTGCCGATCTTCGGCATCTGCCTGGGCCACCAGATGATGGCCCGCGCGCTGGGCGCCGACACCGTGAAGATGGAGCAGGGCCACCACGGCGCGAACCACCCGGTCAAGGACGTCACCACCGGCAAGGTGGAGATCGTCTCGATGAACCATGGCTTCACCGTCGATCGCGACAGCCTGCCCGCAAGCGTGGTCGAGACCCACGTGTCGCTGTTTGACGGCACCAACGCCGGCATCTCCCTGACCGGCCGGCCGGTGTTCTCGGTCCAACACCACCCCGAGGCCTCTCCTGGCCCCACGGACTCGCTCTACCTGTTCGAGCGGTTCGGCGATCTCATGGCCGCCGCGCAAAAGTAGGATCGGGCGAAATCCGCCTAGCTGTTCAACATGGCCCCTGCGGCCATGTTGAACAGAGATCCGGCTACCAGCCGGCCATTTCCTTCATGTCGGGCAGGAAGCTCAGCCAGACGGCGAAGTCGTCGTCGAGCGCCGCGCGGCTGCCGCCAGGACTGAGGTTCACATCGTAGGTGAACCAGGGGTCGCCCTCGTCGTCGATGTGGCCGGCGATGTAACGCTTGCTGGCGTTCCACGCGTTCATCTTGGCGAGCTCGAGCTTCCCCTCCATGTCGAAGCCGGCGATGAACTGCATCGAGGCGCAGCGATCCTTCGTGCAGTCATAGAGATGGGCGTCGAAGTTCACCCCGTCCGAGGCGCTCTTCACATAGGCGTCGCCCTCATCGTCCTTGGCAAGTTCGGCTCGGTAGCCGCTCTCGAACAGCCACGCCTGGAGTTCCTTGGCGGTCATGCCGTCCTTGTGGAACTCGGCGGCTTGAACCCCGCCGCCCAGGCCAGCCAAGACCGCCACGCTCGCCGCGAACAGGTATGCTTTCATCATCGCTCCTCTAGCTCTGGCGTAGAGCATAAGGCGCTTCGAAGTTTAGGGGCCAGGGGCCACAGGCGGCGCGCGGTCAGGACCTCGGTGCGGCCCTGACCGCCATGGCCTCAGTTGAAGTGCGCCTTGAGGCCGACATAGAAGAACCGCCCCAGGGGGCCGACCGGCGTCGGTCCTTGGGTGAAGGCGCCCGGGCTGGTGGACGCCAGCCCGGTCGTGCCGCGGTCGGGCTGCTGGTTGGTGAAGTTGTTGATCCCGCCATACAGCGAATAGCGATCCATCAGCTCGTACTGGGCCTGGATGTCGTGGGTCGCGCGGGCTTTGTAGCGCCAGTAGCGATCCTCGACATAGGTCGGGTTCGAGGCTCGGCGCTCGTCGCTGAAGCGCTTGGTTTCGTCGAACCAGTTGAAGCCGTAGTTCACCAGCAGCTGCTTCCACTGCCAGGTGACGTCGAAATTAGCCTGCCACTTCGGCGCGCCGACATAACCGACCTCGCTGGAAACCTCGGCGCCGGCGACCTCGGTGAACTCCAGCGTCTCGAGCTTGTTCGCCAGCAGCGAGAACTGGAAGGTCCCGATGTCCTGCTCGACGCCAAACCGGGCCGGATCGAGATTGTACTGGACCGACAGATCCCAGCCCGCGGTCTTGTACTCGGAAACATTGATCCCGAATTCCTCGAAGGAATTGACGAACTGGGTGTTCGGATCGCGGGTGAACAGACCGCAGAACTCGTTGGGTTGCTGCAGGTCGTAGCAACTCTCCAGAATGGTGTCGGCCTCGAAGAAGTTGATCGCGTCCTGCAGGCGGATTTTATAGTAGTCCAGCGAGATCGACAGGCCCGGCGCGAAGCTGGGCGTGAACACCACGCCGTAGGTTTGGGTGTCGCCCTTCTCCGGTTTCAACTCGGGATTGCCGCCGATCACGCCTTCGACCGACGAGGACGTCGTATCGATGAACTCCTGGTCCACGGGGTTGAAGCCCAGCGCCGCGGTGCAGTTGGCGACCCGGAACTGGGTTCCGGCCTGGACATTGGTGGTCTCGCAGGGATCGGTCAGGTTCTTGAAGGTCTGGGTCTGCGGCAGGAACAGTTCGGTGATGTTCGGCGCGCGAACGGCTCGGGCCCGCGTGGCCCGGAACATCAGGTCGTCATAGACCCTCCACTGGCCGCCGATGCTCCAGGTGTCGGTGGCGCCGCTCGTCGAATAGTCGGAAAAGCGGTAGGCGAGGTTCAGGTTCAGGGACTTGACGAAGCGCACGTCGCGCAGCAGCGGAACACCCAGCTCGCCATACAGTTCGGCGACGCTGTACTGCCCGTCGGAGATCACCCCCTGGCCGAGCCAGGTGATGTCGTAGCCGAGTTGCGCGCCCAACAGTTCGTCGTCGGACGGCGTCGCATTGCTGATCTCCTTGCGATACTCGGTCCCGAGCACGAAGCTCACGGGACCGGCCGGGAGTTCGAAGGCCGACGAGCTGTCGCCTGAGATATAGGCGCTGACCACGTGCTGCTCGATCTTGGCGCTGGAGCGTGCGACGCCGGTGATCCAGGCCCGCGCCGCGTCGGACACCGTGTTCTCGCCGAAGATGTTGACCGGAACGCAGCCGCTGCCAGGACCGGGCTTGAAGGTCGTTCCCCAGCTGTCGGGGTCGGTCGTGCGGCCGAACAGGTCGCCATAGGGAATGGCCGAGGGGTCCAGGTCGGAGCGGCAGACGATCTGGCCGTTGGCCGGATTGCGCACGGCGTCGATAGCCGCGAACCACCGCTCGTTATTGCGGTTGTTCAGTTCGCGGTTGTCTTCCTTGGTCTGGCCGTAGGTGTAGGAGAAATTGTAGCTGACCGTGGGGCTGAAATCACCTTCCAGGCCGATCACCGCCCGGAACGTCTCGCGCTCGATATCGCGGCGCACCCTGCCCAGATCGAAGCTATCGCGCGCCATCAGGATGCCGGGCTCGGGCAAACCAAACTCGTCGGCGCCCTCCTGGGTCGCCAGGCCGCCGGGGCTCTGGGCGTCGGCCAGGATCGAGGCTGGGATGAACGGGTTGTCGGGTGAAACGAAGATGCCGTAGTCGAAGGTCGGCTGCGAGGTGAAGCTGGTCTTGGCGTTGACGTACTTCACGTCGCCGAACACCCGGTGGTTGGGCGCGTATTCGAACCGGCCCGCGCCATAGACCGTCCAGCGCTCGATGCCCGGCGTCAGCTCCGTCTGGAACAGGTCGAGCTGGCTGCCCGAGCCGCCGATCATGGTGAAGCCGCCGGCGTAGAGGCCGTCGCGCCAAGGCGAGCCGTCGCCGTAGAAGCTGATGCCCGAGCGGCTGGCGGCGTTGAGATTGGTATAGGCCCCGCCGCCGACGGCGCTGTCGATATAGCGGACGTTGCGGGCGAACACCTTGTCGGTCGTTCCCCAGACGCCGGGATCGAAGTTGGGGTCGTCCTGGCCGAAGCGACCCGGGTTGTCGACCAGGATCTCCCGGCTCCCAGGCCGCGAGAAGCTGCGATCCTCCGGGTTCAAGGGATCGGTCTTGGAGTATTCAAAGGCGCCGGTGATGTTCAGCCGGTCGTCCATCAGGTTGCGGCCGCCGACGACGCTGATAAAGGCGTTTTCGCCCCCGCCGCCATCCGACCAGCCATATTGGGCGCGCACGTCCAGGCCGTCGAAATTGCGCTTGGTGATGAAGTTCACCACCCCCGACACCCCGTCGGCGCCATAGATCGCCGAGGCTCCCCCGGTCAGCACCTCGACCCGGTCGATCAGGCCGACGGGGATCGAGTTGGTGTCCACCGCCGCGCTGCCGGCCGTTCCCGCGACGTGCCGGCGCCCATCGACCAGCACCAGGGTGCGATCTTCGCCCAGGTTGCGGAGGTTGAGCAGGTTGAGGCCGACGATGCCGCGTTCGCCGGCGTTCGAGAAAGTCTGGCTGTCAGCAGAGCCGACCAGGGCCGGATAGTCCTTCATCAGGTCGGTGACGTTGGTGGTGCCCGACCGCTCGATCGTGTCGCTGGTCACCGAACTGACCGGATTAGGCGAGATGAAATCCTGCAGCCGCAGGCGGGTGCCGGTGACCACGAACTCCTCCACCGACACGGGCTCGGTGGTCTCGGTGTCTTGAGCGGCGACTGGCTGCGCGAGCAGCATCAGGGCGAAGCTCGACAGCAGTGAACTCGACAGCAGCTTTGACTTGTTGGTCATGGCGTCCCCACGGTCTTGCGGTGGGGCGCCGGCCGATCATTCCTCCCGAGCCCCTACGAGCCAGGACGCTGGAGAACGCCGTTCGGTTCCGGCCGAATCACAACCACCTCGGACGTGTGACTTTCAAAACACACCCGTTAGGCTCGTCTTGCGGACGCCGCTGAACCGCGTTAGCGTCGATGTGTCAAACTCGTATGGTTCGGCTGTTCTTCGACGCTCCAAATTCCGGTGCACCGAACCTACTCCCCGACCCTCCCGAAATTTGATGCGCGGCTCAAAGGCTGGGTTGCGGAATTAATATCCCAAGGACGACACTTCTATGGCTACCGGCACTGTGAAATGGTTCAACGGAACCAAGGGCTTCGGCTTCATCCAACCCGACGATGGCGGCGCTGACGTCTTCGTCCACATTTCGGCCGTGGAGCGCGCAGGCCTCCGCAGCCTGAACGAAGGCCAAAAGGTCTCCTACGAGCTCGAGCAAGACCGTCGCAGCGGCAAGATGTCCGCTGGCAACCTGCAGGTCTAAAAATACTCGCAAAGGCCTTTGGGCCCTTGCGTTAGAACGACTGAGGGCCGGCGGAAACGCCGGCCCTTTTTGTTTAAGACAATCGGCGACTTGCGCCCAGGCGACTCCGCCTCTAAACGGCCGGCTTAACCTGCAATATGATCGGCCGCAGCGCGCTCTACCGCGCGGCCCATGCGCGCGAGTGGACATGCCGAAACGCACAGACATCTCCTCGATCCTCATTATCGGCGCCGGCCCGATCGTCATCGGCCAGGCCTGTGAGTTCGACTACTCGGGCGTCCAGGCGTGCAAGGCCCTGCGCGCCGAGGGTTACCGGATCATCCTGGTCAACTCGAACCCGGCCACGATCATGACCGACCCGGACGTGGCCGACGCCACGTACATCGAGCCGATCACCCCGGAGATGGTCGAGAAGATCATCGCCAAGGAACGTCCTGACGCCCTGTTGCCGACCATGGGCGGCCAGACGGCGCTGAACACCGCCCTGGCCCTCGAGGCCTCCGGCGCGCTCGCGAAATACGGCGTGGAGATGATCGGAGCCAAGGCCGACGTCATCGACAAGGCTGAGGATCGCCAGAAATTCCGCGACGCCATGGACAAGCTGGGCCTTGAGAGCCCCAAGTCCAAGGCCGCCCACAACATGGACGAAGCCCTGGAAGGCCTGGAGTTCGTCGGCCTGCCCGCGATCGTCCGCCCGTCCTTCACCCTGGCCGGCACCGGCGGCGGCATCGCCTATAATCTCGAAGAATTCAAAGAGATCGTCGAACGCGGCCTCGACCTCTCGCCGACCACCGAAGTGCTGATCGAAGAGAGCGTGCTCGGCTGGAAGGAATACGAGATGGAGGTCGTCCGCGATAAGGCGGACAACTGCATCATCGTCTGCTCGATCGAGAACATCGACCCGATGGGCGTCCACACCGGCGACTCGATCACCGTCGCCCCGGCCCTGACGCTGACCGACAAGGAATATCAGCAGATGCGGGCGGCCTCGATCGCCGTCCTGCGCGAGATCGGCGTCGAAACCGGCGGCTCGAACGTCCAGTTCGCGGTGAACCCCGCCGACGGCCGCATGGTCGTCATCGAGATGAACCCGCGCGTGTCGCGCTCCTCGGCCCTGGCCTCCAAGGCCACCGGCTTCCCGATCGCCAAGGTCGCCGCGCGCCTGGCCGTCGGCTACACGCTCGACGAACTGATGAACGACATCACCGGCGCGACGCCGGCCTCGTTCGAACCCACCATCGACTACGTCGTCACCAAGATCCCGCGCTTCGCCTTCGAGAAGTATCCGGGTTCCGAGCCGCTGCTCAGCACCGCCATGAAGTCGGTCGGCGAGGTCATGGCCATCGGCCGCACCTTCGCCGAGAGCCTGCAGAAGGCGCTTCGCGGCCTCGAAACCGGCCTGACCGGTCTGGACGAGATCGAAATCGAAGGCGCGCATGACGCCGAAACCGGCCGCGCCGCGGTCATCCGCGCGCTCGGCCAGCCGACCCCGGACCGCCTGCTGGTCATCGCCCAGGCCTTCCGCCACGGCCTGAGCGTCGAAGAGATCAACGCGGCCTGCTCCTATGAGCCGTGGTTCCTGCGCCAACTCGAAACCCTGGTCCAGGTCGAGGCCGGCATCCGTGATCGCGGCCTGCCCGCGACCGCCGCCGAGTTCCGCGCCGTCAAGGCCCAGGGCTTCTCCGACGCCCGCCTGGCCAAGCTGACCCACACCACCGAGGCCGAGGTTCGCGAACAGCGCCGGGGCCATGGCGTTCGCCCGGTGTTCAAGCGCATCGACAGCTGCGCCGGCGAGTTCCACGCCACCACGCCCTACATGTACTCGACCTACGAGACGGGCGCGCTGGGCCAGATCCCCGAGTGCGAGAGCGAGCCGTCCGACGCCAGGAAGGCGATCATCCTCGGCGGCGGTCCGAACCGGATCGGCCAAGGCATCGAGTTCGACTATTGCTGCTGCCATGCGGCCTTCGCCCTGGCCGACCTCGGCGTCGAGTCGATCATGGTCAACTGCAACCCGGAGACCGTCTCCACCGACTACGACACCTCCGACCGCCTGTACTTCGAGCCGTTGACGGCCGAGGACGTCCTGGAGCTGATCGCCGTCGAGCAAGCCCGCGGAACCCTGCTGGGCGTGATCGTGCAGTTCGGCGGCCAGACGCCGCTGAAGCTGGCCAAGCCGCTGGAAGACGCCGGCATCCCGATCCTGGGCACCAGCCCCGACGCCATCGACCTGGCCGAGGACCGCGAGCGTTTCCAGCAACTGCTGCACAAGCTGAAGATCGCCCAACCGATCAACGCCATCGCCCGCTCGCGCGACGAGGCCTTCGCCGGCGCCCATCAGGTCGGCTACCCCATCGTCATCCGCCCGTCCTACGTGCTGGGCGGCCGGGCGATGGAGATCATCCGCGACGACGAGCAGCTTGAGCGCTACGTCCGCACCGCCGTGCAGGTGTCGGGCGACAGCCCGGTGCTGATCGACCAATATCTGAGCCGCGCCACCGAGGTGGACGTCGACGCCCTGTGCGACGATGCGGGCCAGGTCTTCGTGGCCGGCGTCATGGAGCACATCGAAGAAGCCGGCGTGCACTCGGGCGACAGCGCCTGCTCCCTGCCCCCGTTCTCGTTGAAGCCGGAAACCATCGCCGAGCTGAAACGCCAGACCGAGGCCATGGCGCGCGCCCTGCAGGTTCGCGGCCTGATGAACGTGCAGTTCGCGATCGAAGAACCCCACTCGGACGCCCCGCGCATCTACGTGCTGGAAGTGAACCCGCGCGCCAGCCGCACGGTGCCGTTCGTGGCCAAGACCATCGGCAAGCCGCTGGCCTCGATCGCCGCCAAGCTGATGGCCGGCGAGAAGCTCACCAGCTTCGACCTGACCGAAAAGCCCTTCGACCACGTCGCGGTGAAGGAAGCGGTGTTCCCGTTCGCTCGCTTCGCCGGCGTCGATACGGTGCTCGGCCCGGAAATGCGCTCGACCGGCGAGGTCATGGGCCTCGACTGGATCCGCGACGGTGAAACCTCCTCGGCGCCCGCCTTCGCGCGCGCCTTCGCCAAGAGCCAGCTCGGCGGCGGGGTGATCCTGCCCAAGTCCGGCTGCGCCTTCGTCTCGGTCCGCGAGGACGACAAGCCCTGGATCGTCGAGCCGGTGCGCCTGCTGATCGCCCAGGGCTTCAAGATCCTGGCCACCTCGGGCACCGCCTCCTACCTGGCCGAGCAAGGCCTGAAGGTGGAAACGGTCCGCAAGGTCCTCGAAGGCCGTCCGCACATCGTCGATGCGATGAAGAACGGCGAGGTCCAGTTGGTCTTCAACACCACCGAGGGCAAGCAGTCCCTGGCCGACTCCTTTGCGATCCGTCGCACGGCCCTGATGATGAAGACCCCCTACTTCACCACCGCCGCGGGGGCCCTGGCGGCCGCCCAGGCGATCGAGGCGACGGCGACGGACACCTTGGACGTGCGCCCGCTGCAGAGCTACGGCTGACGCTTCAGCCCTGGGGCGGCGCGATGGTGACCCATCGCCCGCCCTTGCAGGTGATCGCCGTGCGCGAAAAGGCCTCGGGGCTTGCCGCCTCATGCCTGGCCATGGCCCGCCAGGCGCCCCTCAAACGCCGGCTTGTGAAGCACTTAACCGTGAATGCTGATTGACCGCCGTTCTTTCGGGGCGCAGGCTTTAAACATCGCCTTGCTTCGGCAGGCGCGAAAGTGGGTGAGCTCCGGCGGCCCCTGATGACCAGCCGGAAGGCCCGCATGGGCGCCTGTCGCA
>JBEBYB010000009.1:0-60615 GCA_040391295.1 Phenylobacterium sp.
CCCGTCGGCCAGCACAGCTCCAACTCGCCAGCACCAGCCGTAATGCAACAGGCCCGCTGGGGGAGGTGGCGCGCGCAGCGCGACGGAGGGGGAAACGGCAGGAGTTTAAAGTCCCCCTCAGTCAGCCATTCGGCTGACAGCTCCCCCAAAAGGGGAGCATCAAGAGAGACCATTCCAACGCCCGTTTGAACGTTCGCTTGCGTCGGGGCTGGCCGGCTTGCACACTTGGCGAATTATTGAAGACGTCATGGCGCGGTTTTCGCGCACTTATGAAAGTTCGAGACTTTGACCCTTTCTTCCACCGCGGCGATTAAGGCCGCGCCGACGGACGTCCTGGGATCCGTGGACGCCCTGATCGCGGGGCTGGCCAGCGTCGGCTACATCGCCTCCAAGCGCATCGCCACCGCGCTCTACATGGCCATCCACCTGCAAAAGCCGATCCTGGTCGAAGGTTCGGCCGGCGTCGGCAAGACCGAACTGGCGCTCTCGACCGCCACCCTGCTGAACCAGCCGCTGATCCGCATGCAGTGCTACGAGGGCCTGGACGAGTCCAAAGCCCTGTACGAGTGGAAGTACGGCAAGCAGCTCCTCTACACCCAAATCCTGAAGGACCGGATGGGCGCGGCCCTGGCCGACGCCGCCGACATGGACGCGGCGATGGACCGGCTGCACGGCATCGGCGACCTGTTCTTCTCCGAGCCCTTCCTGGAGCCGCGCCCGCTGATGAAGGCGCTGAAGGAAGACGACGGCTGCGTCCTGCTGATCGACGAAATCGACAAGTCCGACGAAGCCTTCGAAGCCTTCCTGCTGGAAGTGCTCTCGGCCTATCAGGTCTCGATCCCCGAGCTCGGCGTGATCAAGGCCAAGACCCCGCCGCTGGTCTTCCTGACCTCCAACAACGTCCGCGACCTGGGCGACGCTCTGAAGCGCCGCTGCCTGCACCTGCACATCCCGCTGCCGGACGCGGCGCTGGAACGCAGGATCGTCGCCAGCCGCGTGCCGGACATCGAAGCGACCCTGACCGCCGAACTGGTCGGCTTCGTGCAATCGCTGCGCACGCTGGACCTGCGCAAGTCGCCCTCGATCTCCGAGACCGTGGACTGGGCCCGCGCGCTGATCCTGCTGAACGCCGACAGCCTCGACACCGAGGTGGTCCGCGACACCCTCAACGTGCTGCTGAAGTTCGAGCCGGACATCGCCGCCGTGGAGCCGCAGATCGGCGAACTGCTCCGCCGGCCGGCGGCCTGATCCCATGCAGGGCGCTTTGGAAGACTTCTTCCGGGCCCTGCGGGCCGCGGACGTCAAGGTCTCGCCTGTAGAGGCGATCGACGCTCACCTGACGGTGGCGAAGGTCGGCTTCTCGGACCGTGAACTGTTCAAGGACGCCTTGTGCGCCACCTTGGCCAAGACCGCCGACGAGGTGGTGCGGTTCGACGCGACCTTCGACACCTTCTTCGCCCGCGACCAGGTGTCCTTCACCCCGCCCCCGCCGCCGAGCGGGCAGGACGGCGGCGATCCCATGGACGGCCTGCCGCCCGAAGCGGCGGACTCCGACCTCGCCCGGATGCTGATGGAAGGCGACGCCTCCTCCATCGCCCAGGCCATGGAGGAAGCCGCCGAGCGAGCCCAGGTCTCGCAGATCCGGCTCTCGACCCAGCGCTCACGCCTGACGCGGCGGCTGCTCGAAGAGATGGGCCTGTCGCAGATCGAGGCGATCATCAATTCGGCGCGCAAGCTGGAAGGCGGCGGCGACGCGGCCGACCGGCTCGAAGCCGGCAAGCGCAAGCTGACCGAAGAAGCCCAGCGCTATGTCGCCCGCCAGCACGAACTCTACGCCTCCGGCTCGGGCAAGATGCTCCGCGAGGAGATGCTGGCCCGCAAGGCGCTGAACGCCGAAGGCGGCATCGATCCCGTCGACCAGGCGATGATGCAGGCCCTGGTCAAGAAGATGGCCAAGCGCCTGGCCGACCGCTACTCGCGCCGCCGCAACCGCGCCAAGCGCGGCCACATGGACATCCGCCGCACCCTGCGGAAATCCATGCCCTATGGCGGCATGCCCTTCGAGGTCATCTGGAAGACCGAGAAGATCGACAAGCCGTCGATCGTCTGCATCTGCGACGTCTCGAAATCGGTGGCCGCCGCCGCCCAGTTCCTGCTGACCTTCCTCTACAGCCTGAACGAGGTCGTCGACCGCATGGAGGCCTACGCCTTCTCCGGCCGACTGATCAGCGTCAACGACATCCTCGACGACGAGCACGTCGATAAGGCGATCTTCGAGGTCCTGAAGCGGATCGGCTTCCAGCAGACCGACTACGGCAAGTCGCTGGAGGACTTCTGCGAGAACCATCTGGACCATGTCGACAGCCACACCACGGTGATCTTCCTCGGCGACGGCCGGTCGAACTACGCCGACCCGCGGCTGGACCTGATGGCGACGATCCAGAAGCGCGCACGCTCGGTCATCTGGCTGAACCCGGAACCCGAGAGCTACTGGAGTCAGGGCGACAGCGTCATGTACCGCTATGAGCGCTTCTGCCACGTGGCCAAGACCTGCAACACGCTGGGCCAGCTCGAGCGGATCATCGAGGACGTCTTGCGTACCTACGTGCCGCGCTGAGGCCTCAGCCGGCGAACCATCCGCCAAGCACGCAGGATGGTTCGCCGCCTCGCACGGTTACGGTCACCTTGCGCCCGACCCCCGTGGAGAAAAAGACCGTGTCCTCGCCCGTCTTGACCCCGACAAGAGCCGGGGCGGTGAACTGGCATACTCTGTAGATCGTCCGTTCTAAGAGCAGGCCCTCGCTGGGCGATACGCAGCTCACATGGCCAAAGCGCCGCGAGAAGCTGGCGCCGCCGTACTGAAAGACCTTCAGCGGCCGCCGTTCGAGCTTGGTGACGTCAGGCGGGGCGACCACGGGACAGGGCGGCCCTTCGATCGCCCATTCAGACCGCATCGCCCGCCGATCAGCCCAAGTCGTATAAATCGACGTCAGCGGAATACTGACCACCAACAGCAGCAAGGCGACCATTCCGAAAGTTTGCAGCCCCGGCAAAGGACCTCCGCGCGGACTCACCAGCTATCGATCCAGCGCAGCTTCTTCTCGGTCCGCACCGGCAAGGGCGGCAGGGACTTGAGGCCCGACAGCACCCAGCGGCGGGTGTCGGCCGGGTCGATCACGTCGTCCAGCGCCGGCCCCGAAGCCTGGGACAACGCCTTGCCGCGCGCATAGGCGGCGGCGACCATGTCGTCGAACTTGGCCTTGCGCGCCGCCGGGTCCTCGATGGCCGCCAGTTCATTGCGGTAGCCGAGCTTCACCGAACCCTCCAGCCCCATGCCGCCGAACTCGCCGGTCGGCCAGGACACGCAGAACATCGAGCCCTGGTAGGAACCGCCGGTCATGGCGATGGCGCCCAGGCCATAACTCTTGCGCAGGATCACCGAGAACAGCGGCACGGTCAGGTTGGCCCCTATCACGAACAGCCGCGAGCAATGGCGGATCAGCCCGGTCTTCTCGGCCTCGGGCCCCACCATGTTGCCGGGCGTGTCGGAGAGCGACAGCAGCGGAATGTCGAAGGCTTCGCACAGTTGCAGGAAGCGAGCGGCCTTGTCGGAGGCGTCGCTATCGATGGCCCCGCCCAGGTGCTGGGGATTGTTGGCGAAGACGCCGACCGGGCGGCCCTCGATCCGGATGAAGGCGGTGACCATCGCCAGGCCGAACTTGGGCCGCAGCTCCAGCACCGAGCCGGTGTCGGCGATCAACTCGATCACCTTGCGGACGTCATAGACCCGCAGCCGGTTCTCCGGGATCGCGCGGCGCAGCAGGCGTTGATCGGCCGCCTCCCAATCCTTCACCGGCCCCTGGAAATAGGACAGGTACTGCTTGGCCAGCCGCACGGCGTCGGCCTCGTCCTCGGCCAGGACGTCGATGGTGCCGTTGGCCTGCATGACCTTGATCGGGCCGATCTCCTCGGGCCGGAAGACCCCAAGACCACCGCCCTCGACCATGGCCGGCCCGCCCATGCCGAGCGCCGAATCCTTGGTCGCGATGATGACGTCGCAGCAGCCGAGGATGGCGGCGTTGCCCGCGAAACAGCGGCCCGAATTGATCCCGACCAGCGGCACCGCGCCCGACAGCCGGCCCCAAAACTCGAACCCGCGAACGAAGCCCCCGCCTTCGGTGTCGCCCGGCCGTCCGCCCCCGCCCTCGGTGAAGAACACCGTGGGCAGCCGCCAGCGCGCGGCGATCTCGCTCATCCGGTCGAGCTTGTCGTGGTTGTGCGAGCCCTGGGTGCCGGCCAGCACCGTGTAGTCATAGGCCATGACCGCGACCCGGGACTTCTCCTCGGCGAAGCGGTCGCCGTTGACCGAGCCCAGCCCCATCACCATGCCGTCGGCCGGCGTCTGGGCGATCAGTTCTTCCATGGTGTTGCGACGCCGGCGGGCGGCCACCGTCAGGGCGCCGTACTCGGTGAAGCTGCCCGCGTCGCAGAGATCGTCGATGTTCTCGCGGGCGGTCCGCTGGCCGGTCTTGCGCCGCCGCGCCGTCGCCTCGGGCCTTGCTGCGTCCGACGTCAGGCGGTGGCGCTCCAGCACCTCGGCGAGATCGGGGCGGATGTGATCGAGGTCGATCTCCTCCTCCTGCGCGACCACGCCGCCGGCGACATCGGCCTCCTGGATAAAGGCCAGCGGATGCTCGTCGAAGACCGTGTCGCCCTCGGCCACCGCAATCTGCCGCACGACGCCCGAGAAGCTGGCGGCGATCACGTGCTCCATCTTCATGGCTTCCATGACGAACAGCGGCTGGCCCTCGCGAACCTCGTCACCCACCTTCGCCAGAAGACTGATGAGCGTGCCTTGCAGGGGCGCGCGCAGGGGCTTGGTCCCCTCCGGCCCCTCAAGTTCTTCATCGTCCTCCTCGATGGCGCTCTGCGCCTTGCCGTGATGCAGGACCGCCAGCGGGTCGGAGGCGTCGATCTGCGCGCCGGCGCGCTTGACCGGTGCGGCGCCAAAGGTCTCGAAATAGAGCTTCGGCGCTTCGGGGCCGGCGGCCAGCTCCTCCATCCGCTCCTCGATGAAGCGGGTATGAACCTGCCCCGTCGCCACCGCCGGATGGGCCAGCAGGCTTTGCAGGAAGCCGATATTGGTCGCCGAACCGGCGATGCGGAATTCCGACAGCGCGCGGCGCGCCTTGGCGCTCGCCGTGGGCAGGTCGACCGAATGGACGATCAGCTTGGCCAGCAGGCTGTCGAAGCGGGCGCTGGTGCGATAGCCGGCATAGCCGAAGCCATCGACGCGGACGCCGGGGCCGGACGGCGGCTCATAGGCCGACAGCACCCCGCCCGACGGCTTGGCCGACCCGTCGGCGCTCATGGTCTCCAGATTGATCCGCGCCTGCACGGCGCTGCCGCGCGGGGCCGGCACCTGGCTCTGGGTCAAGCCGAGGTCGGCCAGCGAGCGGCCGCGCGCCACCTCGATCTGTATGCGGACGAGATCCAGGCCTGTGACCGCTTCAGTCACCGTATGCTCGACCTGGAGACGCGGATTGGCCTCGATGAACACCACCGCCTCGCCGTCGACCAGGAACTCGACGGTGCCGAGATTGCGATAGTGGGCTGCCCGCCCGAGCGCCACGGCGGCTTCGAACAATCGCTCGCGGGTTTCCAGCGGCAGGCTGTCGGCGGGCGCGATCTCCACCACCTTCTGGCGCTGTCGCTGCAGGCTGCACTCGCGGTCCCAGAGGTGCGAGACCACCTGGCCGTCGCCGACGATCTGCACCTCCACATGCCGCGCGTGGGCCAGGAACTGTTCGACATAGAGCGAGCCGTCGCCGAACGCCGCCTGGGCCTCGGAGGCGCAGCGCTCGAACGCCTCGGTCAATTCGCCCGGCGAGCGCACCGGCCTCATGCCGCGCCCGCCGCCGCCGGCCACCGCCTTGACCATCACCGCCCCGCCGGCGCCTAGCCCCTCCAGGAAGGCGCGCGCCTCGGCCAGCGTCGTCCCGCCCTGCGTCCCGGCCAGGATCGGCACGTCGCATTGAACGGCCAGCGCCCGCGCACGGCCCTTGTCGCCGAACAGCTCCAGGGTCTCAGCCGACGGCCCCACGAAGATGACGCCGGCCTCGGCGCAGGCCCGCGCGAAGGCCGCGTTCTCGGACAGGAAGCCGTAGCCGGGATGGATGGCGTCGCAGCCCAGCGCCTGGGCCGCCGCCAGGATCTGCGCGCCGTCGAGATAAGCCGCCGGCCCTGAGCCCGTCAGGGAATGGGCGGCGTCGGTCTTGCGGGTGTGCAGCGAGGCGGCGTCGTCGCTCGAATAGACCGCGAGCGTCTCGATCCCCATCTCGGCGGCGGTGCGCGCGATACGGACGGCGATCTCGCCGCGATTGGCGATCAGCAGTTTCTTCACTTGGCGCTCCCCGGGACGTTTTCTTTCACTGTGCCCGGCGCGAGCGCCCGCGCCTAGTCGGGACGCGGCGAGAGCAAACCCTCGAAGAACGGCCGGACATAGAGCTCCGTCGCTTCCTGCGGCGTCACATCGCTGGCCCAGTGGTGAAGCTCGGCGGCGGCGTTGATCATCGCGGTCAGCATCTGGGCGGCGATATTGGTGTCCACCGCCCGCACCGATCCGTCGGCGACGCCGTCGGAGATCAGCGAGGCGAACCGGTCCGACAGGCGGTCGAACTTCGCCAGCAGTTGCGGCTGGATTGATTCCGGCGCAGAGGTCAGGGCCGAGGCGCGCAGCAGCGGCGCATTGCCCGACATCTGATAGCAGACCAACGCCGTGGCCACCGTCGTCAAGGTCTGGAGCCCGCTGCTGGATACCGCCTCAGCCTGCCGGATCGCCCGCCGCATCACCTCGAAGGTGCGCTCGAAGCAGGCGACGACCAGCTCATCCTTGTTCTCGTTGTGGTGATAGAAGGCGCCCTTGGTGACGTTGAGCCGGGCCGAGATCTTCTCGACCGACGCGCCCAGGTAGCCTTCTTCATTGATCAACTGCGTGGCCGCCCGCAGGAACAGCTCGCTCGACGCCTCGGCCCCGGCCGCGGGCTCGGCGATCAGGGTCGGCAGGGCCAGCGGGTCCCAGGCCGCGCCAGGCGCCCCCAGACCGTCGGCGGTGATCGCCAGCACCCGCTTGGAGACCCGTCCATAGTCCTCGACGTCGTGACGCCGCAGCCAGACCACCGCCCAGAAGGCCTCGGAAATCAGCAGATGGGCCCGGGCGTTGAGCCCGGCCCGCGACAGGCCGTCGGTCTCGGGTCCCTGGAGCAATCCGCGCAGCTTGCGGAACATCTCCAGATAGGCCGCATTAACCGGCGCGTTGTTCAGTGCGCGAACGTCGTTGAAGACCGCGATCGGCTCGGCCTCGCCCAGAACGACCCGGGCCTTGTAGTCAAAATAGGCGTCCAGGAAGAGCGCCAGCCGTTCGCGGACGCTGGCGCCGGCCTCGCCGACCGCCGACAGATCATTGAACAGCTCGATGCCGTGCAGGAAGCAGGCGCAGGCCAGATCTTCCTTGTTCTTGAAGTAGTAGATCACCCCGGTCGGCACCAGATTCAGCCGTAGCGCCACATCGGCCAGGGTCATGCCCCGCACGCCCTTGCGGTTGATCACCTCCACGGCGGAACTGACGATGGCGCTCTTGCGCTGCTCGTAGCGTTTCGTGGGCGGCCGGCTGTTTGTCATCGCGTCATTATCTTTGAAGGCGTCGCCGCCTCGGGCCAACGTCATACCGCGCCTTCAGTTTTCTCGATAGCGGTGCATGGCCCCGAACGCCAGAAGCGTCCGGGGTCGGACGATTTTGCCGCAGCCCTAGACCGTCTTCAGCATCTCCGTATCGACGGGCAGTTGCCGGATCCGCTTGCCCGTGGCGGCGAAGATCGCGTTGCACAGGGCCGGGAGGATCGGCGGCAGGGCCGGTTCCCCAAGGCCGGTCGGCGAATTGTCCGACTTGATGAAGTGGGTCTCGATCGGCGGCGCTTCGTTGATCCGCATCAGGGCGTAGTCAGTGAAATTGCTCTCCACCGCCGCGCCGTTCTCGATGGTGATCTTCTGGTGCAGAGCCGCCGACAGGCCGTCCAGCACCGAGCCCTCGATCTGGTTCAGCGCCCCGAACGGATTGATCACGTGGCGGCCGACATCGGCGGCCACCCAGACCTTCACCAGCTTGACGGCGCCCTCCGGCGCGACCGCGACCTCCACCACCTCGGCGAAATAGCCCAGGTGGCTGTAGTGGAAGGCGATCCCCAGACCCGAGCCCTTGGGCAGCTTGCGCCCCCAACCCGATTTCTCGGCCGCCAGCTTCACCACCGCCGCCATGCGACCAGCCGCATAGCCCGACGGCGGCTCGCCCACCATCGGCTTGTCGCCCAGCAGCTTCAGGCGGAAGGCCACCGGGTCGGCGCCCGCCGCGTGGGCCAATTCGTCGATGAACGACTGAACCACGAAGGCGATGGCGTTAGAACCCGGCGCCCGCAGCGGGCCGGTCGGGATCCCCGACGGCATCATCGAGAGATCGTAGCGATAGTCGGTCAAGAACCGCGCGGGGAATTCATTGGGCGACATGCCGGCGCTGCGCCCAGCCACGCCGTTCTCGCCGAAGGTGACGAAATGGTCGTGCCAGCCGACGATATCGCCGGCCGCGTTCACCCCGCCCTTCAGGAAATGCCAGCCGGCCGGACGGTAGAAGTCGTGACGCATGTCGTCTTCGCGCGACCAGAGCAGCTTCACCGGCGCGCCGGCCTGCCTGGAGATCCAGGCCGCCTCGACCATGTAGTCGTTCATCAGCCGCCGGCCGAAGCCGCCGCCGCCACGGATCATGTGGATGGTGATGTCGCCCGGCGCGACGCCCAGCGTCTTGGCGACCAGTTGACGGCCAGGCTCGGGGTTCTGGGTCGGGGCCCAGATCTCGATCTTCCCGTCCTTGAAGTGGGCTGTGCAGTTCTGCGGCTCGAGATTGGCGTGCGAGAGGAACGGATAGGCGTAGGCCGCCTCCACGGTCTTGCTCGCGCCCTTCAGCGCGGCGGTCACGTCGCCGTCGTTGCGCTCGGCCTTCTGCGGCGCGGTCTTGGACAGCTCGACGGCGCGAGCGGCGAAGCCGGCGCTCGACTGCTTGCCGGTCGGATGGTCGGCCCAGCGGGTGTTCAACTGGTCGCGGCCTTTCTTGGCCGCCCACCAACTGTCGGCGACCACCGCCACGCCGGGCAGCAGGCCGTCCAGTTCAGTCCCGCCCTCGACCACGAAGGCGTCGCGCACGCCCTTCACGCCCTTGGCGGCGGCGAGGTCCGCGCCGGCGACCTTGGCGGCGAACACAGCCCCTTTCTCATAGGTCGCGAACAGCATGCCGGGCACGGTCACGTCGATGCCGAACAGCGGCTTGCCGGTGACGATGGCCGCGGTGTCGACCTGGACCTTGGGCTGGCCGATGATCTTGTAGTCCTTGGGATCCTTCAGCGGCACGGTCTTCAGGTCCGGGACCGGAACCCCCGCCGCCTTGCCCGCCAGCGCGCCATAGGCCGCCTTGCGGTTCGAGCCCTTGTGGTGGACGACGCCCGAGGCGGTCGTGCACTCGGCGGCCGGCACGCCCCAGCCCTGGGCCGCGGCGGCGATCAGCATCACCCGCGCCGCCGCGCCGACCCGGCGCAGCTCGTCCCAATGCAGGGGCGTGGCCATACTGCCGCCGGCGAACTGGCGGCCATATACTGTTGGGTCGTTCATCGCCTGTTCGGTACGGACGGCGCTCCAGTCGACGTCCAGTTCCTCGGCGATCAGCATCGGCAGCATCGTCTTGACGCCCTGGCCGACCTCCGGGTTCTTGGCGACGACCGTCACGATCCCGTCAGGCGCGACCCGGACATAGGCGTTCAGCTTCGAGGCCGCGCCGCCGGCCTCGGCGGCTCCGGCCTTGGGCGCAACGCTGAAGGACAGCAGCAGGCCGCCACCGGCCAGGACGCCGCGGCGCGAAGCCACGAAGGGGTGGGATCCGTCAGCCATGAGCCTCAAGCCTCCGTCTTCTGGCCGGACGCCAGCTTGATCGCCGCCCGAATGCGGACGTAGGTGGCGCAGCGGCAGATGTTGCCGCTCATCGCTTCGTCGATATCGGCGTCGGTGGGTTTGGCGTTGGCGGTGAGCAGCGCGGTGGCGGACATGATCTGGCCCGCCTGGCAGTAGCCGCATTGGGCGACGTCGAGTTCGGTCCAGGCGGCCCGCACCTTCATGCCGACGGCGCCCGCGCCGATCCCCTCGATGGTGACGATCTTCGAGGCGCCCAGGCTGTCGACCGGCATGACGCAGGACCGCACCGGCGCGCCATCGACATGCACGGTGCAGGCGCCGCACTGGGCGACGCCGCAGCCGTACTTGGGACCTAGGATCCCCAGCGTGTCGCGCAGCACCCAGAGCAGCGGGGTATCGCCGTCGACATCCGCCGACAGGGCCTTGCCGTTGACGTTGAGCTTGAAGGCCATGAAGCGCCCTCCCCTTATTGATTGCCTGGAATCCTAAGGGCTCGGGGGGGCAGACCGCAAGCAAAGGAAATCTATAAGCGGAAAGCTAACTCGAACGGCTTCATTACAGAACAGAAAGCATAAATTTCATGTAATGTTTCAGATTAACCTCCGGTAACTTCCTTAAATCTGTGTCATTACGCCGCATTAACAAGACTTCGAGAGCATACCGGCGCTATCTCCAATTCATCGGCGGCCCAGACGGGCGCCACAACGACTACAGATGAAATGGGAGATTTCAGATGTTCAAGATCATCAGCACCCTCGCCGGCGCCGCCACCCTCGCCCTCGCCACCATTCCGATGCTGGCCCTCGCCAGCGGCGCCCACGCCGCCCCGGTGGTCGTGAAGGTTTCCGACATCGACACATCCAGCGCCCAGGACGCGAAGATTCTGAACCAGCGCATCGAGGTCGCCGCCCGTGAGTTCTGCAGCCAGGCCAAGCCCGGCGCGATGGCGCGCCTGACCGACAGCGCCTGCATCCAGGGCGTCCGCGTCGAAATGGCCGAGGGCGTCGCCCGCCGCAACGCCATGATGGCCAAGGCCCGCAGCGCCGAACTCGCGCAACGCTAAGCCCTAAGCTCAACCCCACGTGCAAAGCCCGCCCCCCGTGGCGGGCTTTTTCGCATCCGGCGACGCCTAATGGGCGCCGGCCGCCTGCATGATCTTGTCGGAGGAAGGCCGGCCCGCGAGGCCGTCGTCGGGCGAGACGGTGACCCGCATCTCGCTGCCGTGCAGAGCCACGCCCGGCTTCTTGCCCTCGACCAGCTTCACCTTCTTCAGGCGGCCGAGCAGGCTGTGGCCGTCAGGGCGGCGCGAGAGCCGCACCACAGCTTCGGCCGTGATGATCGCCGCGTCCGCCACGACGGCCGATGAGGCCGGCGAGGCGTCGGCCTCGAAGGGAATCAGCCGCCGGGCGGCCCGGGTGGCCTTGGCGCTGGCCTGGGCGAGGCGTTCCAACAGGACCTGCGGACTGAGCGGCGCCAGGCGCAGGGCGTTGCCGCCGCCCGCGAAGGCGGCCGGCGACCCGCCCGGACGCTGGGCCGTGAACAGGGTCAGGCCGCCCAGTCGCGTGGCCCGCAACATCGGCTCGCCCAGATCGTTCTTGTAGATGACGTCGCCGCGCGGGGCCGGATGAGGTCGCAGCACCCAGACCTCGGGGCTGCTCTCGAACTTCATGAAGGCCCGCGTCTGGCTACGATCCAGGATGAAGGCCTCGCCTTCCTGGCTGACATAGCGGGCGACCGGCGGCGTAGCGCGGCGGCCCGGCGCCGGGCGGTCGCCGAACAGACCGTCCCGCAATGTCTGCGGCCCGGCATAGGCCGGTAACGCACAGCCGACGCTCAACGCCGCGGCGAGCGCCGCGGCGAAGAGAGGTCGACACATTGACGCCGATCGTTCGCTTGCCATCAAGATAGGCAGATGCCCGTTGAGTGGGGCGCTTTTTGGACCCCTAACAAGCTTAGCCGGCCATGTACTGGCCACCGTTCAGCGACAATGTCGACCCGGTGACATAACCCGCATGCTCGCCGGCGAGGAAGGCGACCATGTCGGCGATCTCTTCGCCCTTGCCCAGGCGACCGACGGGGATCTGGCCGATGATCGCGGCCAGCACGTTTTCCGGCACCGCTTGCACCATCTCGGTGTCGATATAGCCCGGCGCGATGCAGTTCACCGTCACGCCCTTGCGCGCGTTCTCCAGCGCCAGCGCCTTGGTGAAGCCGATGACCCCGGCCTTGGCGGCCGAGTAGTTGGTCTGGCCCATCTGGCCCTTCTGGCCGTTGATCGACGAGATATTGATCACCCGCCCCCAGGAGCGGTCGCGCATGCCCTCGATCACATGGCGAGTCATGTTGAAGACCGAGTCCATATTGACCCGGATAACCTCGGACCACTGCTCGGGCGTCATCTTGTGGAACACGCCGTCGCGGGTGATGCCGGCGTTATTGACCAGGACCTCGATGGGTCCGAGTTCGGCGGTGACCGCCTCGACGGCGCGGCGGCAGTCTTCGAAGCTGCCGACATTGCCCTTCACGACCATGACGCCCAGTTCGTCGGCGCAGGCCTTGGCCGCCTCTTCGTTACCTGAATAGCCAGCGGCGACCTTGAAGCCGTCGTTCTTCAATCGCTCGCAGATCGCCCGGCCGATGCCGCGCGTCCCACCCGTCACGAACGCTACTCTGCCCATAGGGCCGCCTCCCGCTTGAAAAACAGGGGCGCCGGTTGATCCGGCGCTCCCAACCTAGATGGTCAGACTGCTTCGACGCACATGGCAACGCCCATGCCGCCGCCGACACAAAGCGTCGCCAGGCCCTTCTTAGCGCCGGAACGTTTCATTTCGTGGACAAGGGTGGTCAGGATGCGGGCGCCCGATGCGCCGATCGGGTGGCCGATGGCGATGGCGCCGCCATTGACGTTCACCTTGGCCGGGTCGAGGCCAAGATCGCGCACCACGCAGATCGACTGAGCGGCGAAGGCTTCGTTGGACTCGATGAGGTCCAGGTCCTCGACGCTCCAGCCGGCCTTTTCCAGCGCCTTGCGGCTGGCCGGGATCGGGCCGGTGCCCATGATCTCCGGGTCCACCCCGGCATTGGCCCAGGAGGCGATGCGGGCCAAGGGCTTCAGGCCGCGCTTGGCGGCCTCGTCGGCGCTCATCAGCACCAGGGCCGCCGCGCCGTCATTGAGGCCGGACGCATTGGCCGCGGTGACCGAGCCGTCCTTGGCGAAGGCCGGGCGCAGGCCCGAAACGCTGTCGAGCGTCGCGCCGTGGCGGATGTATTCGTCCTGGTCGACCACCGTATCGCCCTTGCGGCCCTTGATGGTCACCGGGGCGATCTCGCCGGCGAACTTGCCGGCCTTCTGGGCGGCCTCGGCCTTGTTCTGGCTGGCGACGGCGAAGACGTCCTGGTCTTCGCGGGTGATCTGCCAGCGATTGGCGATGTTCTCGGCGGTCTGACCCATATGATAGCCGTGGAAGGCGTCCCACAGGCCGTCCTTGATCATGGTGTCGACCAGGGCCAGATCGCCCATCTTCTGGCCGCCGCGCAGGTTCTGGGCGTGGGGCGACTGGCTCATGCTTTCCTGGCCGCCGGCGATCACCACGCTGGCCGAGCCGTCGGCGATCTGCTGGGCGCCGAGCGCGACCGCGCGCAGGCCCGACCCGCAAAGTTGATTGAGGCTCCAGGCCGGGCTCTCGACCGGAATGCCGGCGTTGACCGCCGCCTGACGCGCCGGCCCCTGGCCAGCGCCGGCCTGCAGAACCTGGCCCATGATCACCTCGCCGACATCAGCGGCGCTGATGCCGGCGCGCTCGATGGCGGCCAGGATGGCGATCTTGCCGAGCTCATGGGCGGGCAAGCTGGACAGCGCCCCGTTAAACGATCCAACCGGGGTGCGGGCGGCGGAGACAATGACGACGTCGCTCATGGCGGGGCTCCTGAACTTCAAGGCTTTCATCTATCGATAAACCCCGGAGCTTGGGCAAGGGGGTGCAACCAACTCGCCTGATCGGAACACCTGCTTTCCGAACGCCCTCGCATCCGCGATACTGCGGTGCAAGAGTGGAGATCCGCCGCGGGGAGCGGACCTAAAAAGGGATTGTGGGATGGCCGAGACCCAGGGATCCGGCGACGCGCGCGTCGTCATCAAGAAGTATGCGAACCGGCGGCTCTACAACACCGCCTCGTCGTCCTACGTTACGCTCGAACACCTGTCCGACATGGTGAAGCAAGGCGTCGACTTCGTAGTCTATGACGCCAAGACCAACGACGACATCACCCGCACCGTCCTCACCCAGATCATCTTCGAGGAGGAAAGCCGCGAGGGGCAGAACCTCCTGCCGATCCAGTTCCTACGTCAGTTGATCGGCTTCTACGGCAACTCGATGCAGGCCTTCCTGCCGAGCTATCTGGAATTGTCGCTGGCCACCTTCGCCGAACAGCAAGAGCGGATGCGGACGCAGTTCGCGACGCTCGGGACCGGCGGCGGACTCGGCAGCGGCTACGAAGAACAGATCCGTCAGAACCTGGCCATGTTCGACCGGGCCATGAAGATGTTCTCGCCCTTCGCCTACGCCCGCACCGACGACGGCGCCGCGCCGCAGAAGCCCGCCGAGCCGGCGCCCGCGCCAAGTCCGGCCGGCGACGAGACCCTGAACGTCCTGAAAAAGCAGATGGAAGAGATGCAGGCGCAGATCGCCAAGCTCGCCAAACGCTAGATTAACCTGACCGAGGCTAGGGTCCCGCCTCCATGACGTCTCCGATCGACCCCATTCGCAGGGCCAACCAGGCCCGACGCGTCCGACGCTCGCAAGACGCCGGGGCCAGCGGCGCGTCAGGCATCGAGGACCGCAGCGTGCCGGCGATCTACGAGGCCCCGCCCCCGCCGGCGCCGGCGCAGCCCCCTGGCCCGGCCGCCGTCTTCGCCGCCCAGGTGCTGGGTCAGGACGGCCAGCGTCGCGGTCTGCGCGGCGGCCAGGAGACGCTCGACACCGCGCGCACCGTCTACAACCGGACCGAATATTCCGGCGCCGCCGACCGGCGGGCTCGAAAGGGCGCCGCAGCCAAGACTGACGTCTGATAGGCTCGCCCGCTTACCGCTCCCTCAACCGCGCGATCTCCGCCTCCAGCACCGCGACCTTCTTTTCCAGGGCCAGCAATCGGCCGGCCAGGTCGTCCTGGCCCGGCACCGGGGTCGAGACCCCGGCGTGGTGGGCGATCTGTGCCGGTGTCACGCCCAGCAGGTCGGCGAAAATGCCCACCTCCTCGGCGGAAAGCTCCCGCTGATCCTTGAACACCAGGACCAGGTCGGCCTCGCTCATGCCGACGGCGGCGGCCATCACCCGTTGGCTGAGCGCCCTTTCGGCCAGTTTGGCGTCGAACCATTCGCGATCGAAGAACAACGCCATCAGGTCCGCCCGCCTTGGCGCCAGTCTTGCTTAACCGGAGGTGAATCCACCGCCGCCGGGACGCTCATGTTCACCCTCGCCATCCGCCTTTTCGACGTCGCCGTCGTGACGCTCATCTTCAGCGCGCTCACCTAGCGACCGTCCGTCAGCGCCCGTCGGAGCCGAAATCCACGTCGCGGCGCGCCGAGACGATGGTGACGATAAACCCGGCCAGCACGTCCAGCAGCACCATCACCGTCAGCAGGAAAAAGGTCGAGGTCGCGAAGGCCGGCGCGAGCAGGAATTCGACCAGGCAGGCCACGAACAGCAGCATCGACAGGGCGTGGTTGACGATCGCCGTCCGTCGGCTGGTCGTCGATTTCAACAGTTCGATGAACAGCACGATCAGGCCGACCAGCAGCATGACGTCGCCGAGGTTCACCGGCCATTGCGCGCCGTTGCTCATCGCGATCGAGAACATCGGCTCGCCCATGCGGATCGCCGCTTCCTGGGAGCCGAAGCCGCCCGTCAGGGTCAGCGCCGCCAGGTTGTAGGCGAGCACCGGCAGGGCCAGCAGCGGCAGCGCGGCGAACATGGACACCCCTCCCCCACCCGGATCGAGCAGGAGATTCCGCTGCTTCGCCAGACGCGACAAGCCGGGCTCCCTTACAGTTCTTCGACCCGGCCCGGCAGGCGCGAGCGCGATTGCAGCCACATCACCCCAAGCAGGTCCGACGCCGAGGCCCAGAGCCGGCCGAGGTTGGTGTATTTCGACTGGCCGGTCTGGCGATGGCGATGGTTCACCGGCCGGAAGTCCACCCGATAACCTTCACGCAGCATCAAGGCCGGCAGGTAGCGGTGGATGTGGTCGAAATAGGGGAGGCGCAGGAAAGCCTCGCGCCGGAAGGCCTTCAGGCCGCAGCCGGTGTCGTTGGCGGTGTCCTTCAGCAGGCGCTTGCGCACGCCGTTGCCGAACTTCGAGGCGAACTTCTTGGCGGCGCTGTCCTGGCGCTTCACCCGCTCGCCGCCCACCAGCACCAACTCCGGCGGCCCGGCGGCCAACGCGTCCACCAGCCCAGGTCCGTCGGCCGGATCGTTCTGCCCGTCGCCGTCCAGGGTCACGATCACGTCGCCGCGCGCGGCCAGGACGCCGGTGCGAATCGAACGGCTCTGCCCGGAGTTCTTGGCGTGGCTCAGGACCCGCAATTGCGGGATCTCCGCCTTCAGGGCGGTGAGCACGGCGCGGGTGTTGTCGCGGCTGTGGTCGTCGACGAAGACGATCTCGAAATCGCGCCCAGCAAAGGCGGCCGCGATCTCGCGGGCAAGCTCTGGCGCCGCGCCTTCCTCGTCAAAGACGGGGACGACGACGGAAATGTCGGGCGTTGATTGGGCCATATTCCCTCCATAGCGGAAAATTCGCCGCGCGGGTGCTATCAACTCGGGCATGAATCTCGAGGCCTATATCGACCGTTTCAGTCGGGGGTGGCGCGCGCCGGCGTTCGCAGCCCTGATCGCATTCCTGGCAGGCCTGCCGGGCGTCTTCACCATGCCGCCGCTGGACCGTGACGAAAGCCGGTTCGCCCAGGCCACGGCGCAGATGCTGGAAACCGGCGACTATGTCGTCATCCGCTTTCAGGACCAGCCGCGCTTCAAAAAGCCGGTCGGCATCCACTGGCTGCAGGCCGGCAGCGTCGCGGTCTTCTCCTCGCCTGAGAGTCGGGAGATCTGGGCCTACCGCCTGCCCTCCCTGCTGGGGGCCATGCTGGCGGCGGCGGCCTGCGCCTGGGGCGCGGCGGCGTTCTTCGGCAACCGGGCCGGCCTGTTGGCGGGCGGCCTGCTGGGCGCGACCTTCCTGCTGTCGACCGAGGCGTTTATCGCCAAGACCGACGCGGTGCTGGCCGGAACCACGACCCTGGCCCTGGCGGCGATGGGACGGATCTACGCCGCGTCGCGCGACGGACCGCCCGCCGGGCGCCTGACCCGGCTGCTGTTCTGGCTGGGCCTCTCGGTCTCGATGCTGGTGAAGGGGCCGGTCGGCCTGATGGTCGTCATCCTGACCGCGCTCAGTCTCTGCATCTGGGACCGCAAGGCCGACTGGCTGAAGGGCATGGGCTGGATCTGGGGCCTGATCCTGACCGCCGCGGTCGTCGGTCCCTGGGCGACGGCGGTGACGGTGGCCACGGACGGCGGCTTCTGGACCACCGCCTTCGGCGCCGATTTCGCCCCCAAGCTGGTCGGCGGCCAGGAAAGCCACGGCGCGCCGCCCGGCTATCACACCCTGCTGCTGCCGCTGCTGATCTTCCCCGGCTCGCTGCTGCTGCCGGCCGCCCTGGCGCTCGGCTGGCGCGGGCGGAACGAACCTGGCGTGCGCTTTGCGCTCTGCTGGCTGATCCCGGCGTTCCTGGTCTTCGAGGCCACTCCGACCAAGCTGGTCCACTACACCCTGCCGACCTATGGCGCGCTGGCCTGGCTGATGGCGGCGGCCGCCACCCGGGGCGAGGTGGGTCCGGTCGCCCGCTGGCTGGGGGCCGGGCTCTCGGCCCTGGTCGGAACGGTGCTGGCGGCGGCGATCTTCTATCTGTTCAGCGAATACGGCGATCCCAGCGACCTGCCGGCGGCCATCCTCACCGCCCTGCTGCTGGCGGCGGCGGGCCTGGTCGGCGCCTACCTGCTCTGGCGGCGCGAACCGGTCCAGGCGCTGGTCGCGGCCGCGGCCCTGAGCATCCTGGGCCATGGGGCGTTCGCCGCGACGTTCATCCCCCGCCTTGAGCCGCTGCTGGTGTCCAAGCGCACCGCCGACATCCTGACCGCCCAACGCCTGTTGCCGCGCCAGGGCATTACGCCGGCGCCGGTGGCCGTGGCCGGATACGCCGAACCGAGCCTGGTCTTTGAGCTGGGCACGCCGACCGATCTGGGCGGTGTCGACCAGGCCGTCGAGGCCCTGGCCGACCAGCGTCCCGCCGTGGTCGAGGGCCGCGAACAGGCGCAGTTCGAAGCCGCGCTGAAGGCCCGAGGCGTCCAGGCCCGCGAGATCGGCAAGATCCAGGGTCTCAACTATTCCAACGGCGACGACACCACTTTACGTGTCTACGCCCCGATCCCATCTGAGGGCCCATGAGCCGTTTCATCGAAATCGTCGAAGTGGGCCCGCGCGACGGGCTGCAGAATGAAAAGACCGTCCTGGACGTCGGCCAGAAGCTGGACTTCATCCGCCGCCTGGACGCCGCCGGCGCCCGCCGGATGGAGGTGGTGTCCTTTGTCAATCCCAACCGCGTGCCGCAGATGGCCGGCGCCGAGGAGGTGATGGCCGACCTGTCGCCCGATACGAAGCTCTCGCGCATCGGCCTGGTGTTGAACATGCGCGGCTGGGAGCGGGCGGTGGCGAGCGGCTGCGACGAGGCCAATGTGGTGGTCTGCGCCTCCGACGGGTTCGGCATCCGCAACCAGGGCGCCTCGGTCGACGAGCAGATCGCCGCCATGCACGGCATCGCCGAGCGTCGCGCCGCCGATGGCGGGCCGCCGATTTCGGTGACCTTCTCGGTGGCCTTCGGCTGCCCGTTCGACGGCGAGGTCCCGGAGGACCGCGTGGTCTCGCTGGCCCGTGAGGCGGCGAACGCCAAGGTCGCCGAAATCGCCCTGGCCGACACCATCGGCGTGGCTGATCCCTGGACCGTCCGCCGCCGCGTCGAGGCGGTGCGGGCGGTGATCGGCGACATCCCCCTGCGCCTGCACTTCCACGACACCCGCAACACGGGGCTGGCCAACGCCTTCGCCGGGGTTGAGGCCGGCGTGGATATCCTGGACGCCAGTTGCGGCGGCCTCGGCGGCTGCCCGTTCGCGCCCGAGGCCACCGGCAATATCGGCACCGAAGACCTCGTCTACATGCTCGAGCGCGCCGGGTTCGAGACCGGTTACGACCTGCCCGCCCTGATCGAGACGGCCAAGTGGATGTCAGGGGTCTTGAACAAGCCTATCGCCGCCTCCGTCAGCCGGGCCGGCGTCTTCCCGCAGTAGCTAGGCCGCGCGCCCGCGGATACGCCACATCACCGGGCGGGCGATGGCGGTGCAGACGATCAGCGGCGAAATCAGCCAGGCCACCAGGCTTTCGCCGCCCGTCTCGGCCCGCTTGCGGAAATAGCGCGCCAGGCCGACGCCCTTGTGGAACTCCACGCGCAGCGGGCTGGCGTGGCTGGTGTGGCCCAGATGGACCACCTCGGCCTTGGGCTGGAACAGGACGTCGCCGCCGCTCTGGCGAACGCGCCAGCAGAGGTCGACGTCCTCCACATGCAGGAAATAGCCTTCGTCGAACCCCTGGACGGCGTCGAAGTCCTCGCGGCGCATGCAGAAACACGCCCCTGAGATGGTGGGGACGGCGATCACCTCTTCCGGAGTGGCCTCGCTCTCCCAATGCACCTCGTAGCGGCGCAGGGCGGGCATGGCGGCGGCCAGGCGGCTGAGGCTGAGCAGGGCGCTGACAGGCGTAATGTCACCCCGCCGCGCGCCGCGCTGTTCGGTGCGGTCCGAATTCAGGATCCGCCCCCCGACCAGGCAAGGCACAGGGCGGCTTTCGATGGCCCCCGCCAATTCGGCGATGCAACCAGCTTGCAGGAAGGCGTCGGGATTGAGGAAGACCAGCACCTCGCCACAGGCCGCGCGGGCGCCGAGGTTGGCGCCCCGCGCGAACCCGACGTTTCCCTGGCCCGCGATCACCCGCACCCGCCGGTCGCCGTCGGCGAGACGTTTCAGACGCGCCGCCTCCGGCAGGGTCGACCCGTTGTCCACGACCACCAACTCATCGACCAGGGGGTCGGCGAGCACGCATTCGACGCTCTGCTGAAGAGCCTCCCCGGTCATGTACACGACCATGACCACGGAGACCTTACGGCGGGGCTTCAAGAAGTCCTGCGTCGGCGCGGGTTCGTAAGCAACGATCGGTGCGGCGATGCCGTTCATCCAGCCTCCCTTACCCCGACCTCGCCCTGCGGAGGCGACGCGCCCCGGAACACAGCCTGGCGTGTAACATCCGGCGGACTCGCCTCTAAGGCAAGTGCCTTGGCGGCTTCGGCGAGCGACAGAATCTGCTGACCATCGGACCCCAGACGCCTCAAAGCCACCCTGCCCTCCTCAGCCTCACGTCGACCGACCACGGCGATAACCGGCGTCTTGGCGAGGCTGTGTTCACGAATCTTGTAATTGATTTTCTCGTTCCGAAGATCCGTTTCGACCCGGAGCCCGGCGGCGCTCAGTTCTTGAGCCACCGCCAAGGCATAATCATCCGCATCTGACGTAATTGTGGCGACCACCACCTGCGTCGGCGCCAGCCAAAGCGGGAACGCGCCAGCGTAGTTTTCGATCACCACGCCGATGAAACGCTCCATCGAACCGCAGATCGCGCGGTGCAGCATCACCGGCCGCTGCTTGGAGCCGTCCTCGGACACGTACTCGGCGTCGAGGCGCTCGGGCATGACGAAATCGAGTTGCAGCGTGCCGCACTGCCACGTCCGACCGATGGCGTCGGACAGGTGGAACTCAAGCTTCGGGCCATAGAACGCCCCTTCGCCCGGCAGGCGCTCGACCTCCATGTTCACCGCCTGGCGGGCGGCGCGGTCGAGCTTGTCCTCGGCGATATCCCATACCTCGTCCGTGCCGGCCCGCAGGTCGGGCCGCAGGGCCAACTTCACGCTGTGGAGCTCGAGGCCGAAGTCGGCATAGACCGAGTTGAGCAGGCGGACGAATTTCGTCGTCTCTTCCTCGATCTGGTCCTCGCGGCAGAAGATGTGGGCGTCGTCCTGCGTGAAGGCGCGCAGGCGCATGATGCCGTGCAGCGCGCCCGAGGGTTCGAACCGGTGGCAGGCGCCGAACTCGGCCATGCGCAGCGGCAGGTCGCGATAGGACTTCTGGCCGAAGTTGAAGATCTGCACGTGGCCCGGGCAGTTCATCGGCTTGACGGCCAGTTGCTCGCCTTCGGCCGTCTCACACGTAAACATGTTCGCGCCGAACTTTTCCCAGTGCCCGGACTTCTCCCAGAGCCCCCGGTCCATGATCTGCGGCGCCTTGACCTCGACATAGCCGTCGATCTCCAGGCGGCGGCGCATGTAGGACTCGACCGTGCGGTAGAGCGTCCAGCCCTTGGGGTGCCAGAAGATCATGCCCTTGGCCTCTTCCTGCAGGTGGAAGAGGTCCATGGCCCGGCCGATCTTGCGGTGATCGCGCTTCTCGGCTTCCTCGAGCCGCGTCAGGTGGGCTTCGAGGTCGGCCTCGCTGGCCCAGGCCGTGCCGTAGATGCGCTGGAGCTGGGCGTTGCGATGATCGCCGCGCCAATAGGCGCCGGCCAGCTTCATCAGCTTGAACGCCTTGCCGACCGCTTTCGTGGAGGGCAGGTGCGGACCCAGGCACAGGTCCTTCCACTGGCCCTGGCGATAGACCGTGATCGTCTCGCCCTCGGGCAGGTCGGAGATGATCTCGGCCTTGTAGTCTTCGCCGATGGACTTGAAGTGGGCGATGGCGTCCTGGCGGTCCCAGACCTCGCGCACGATCTTCTCGTCGCGATCGACGATCTCCTTCATGCGCTGTTCGATCTTGGCCAGATCATCCAGGCTGAAGGGCGTCTCGCGGGCGAAGTCGTAATAGAAGCCGTCCTCGATGGCCGGGCCGATCGTGACCTGCGTACCGGGGAACAACTCCTGCACCGCCTCGGCCATGATGTGGCTGGCGTCGTGGCGGATGGTGTCGAGCGCCTCGGGGCTGTCGCGCGTCAGAATCTCGAACTGGCCGCCGCCCGGCAGTTCCCGATCAAGGTCATAAAGCTGCCCATCGAGCTTGATGAGCACGGCGCGTTTCTCCAGCGACTTGGCGATGGAGGCGGCGACGGCACGGCCCGTGGCGCCGTCTTCGAACTGGCGCTGGGAGCCGTCGGGAAAAATCAGATCGATCATGATTCACATGTCCATGTCCGCGAGGCCGACCCGCCTGGGGTCTTGTCGCGCGGTTGAGGGACCGGGTCGTAGCCCGCGCCTCCCCAGGGATTACAGCGGCACAACCGCCGGGTCGCGAGCCAGGAGCCGCGCCAAGGGCCGTGCAGGATCAGAGCCTCCGCGGCGTATTCCGAGCAACTCGGAAGAAACCGGCATTGGCGCCCGATCAGGGGCGAAAGCGTCAGCTTGTAGGCGCGAAGTGCGCCACGGACGCAGGTTTCATAAAGGTTCATGCCGGCTCGCGGGCGTGCGATTCAATCGCTGCGATTACGCCTAGCGGTCTTGGGGATCAAGCCGCGCCGGCGGGGCTAGTTCGTTCCACGGCGCGGCGGACAGCCTCCACCGCGGCCTCGAACGCAAGCAGCGTGGAGGCGTGGCGGGCGGGATAGTCTTTCACCGGGGCCAACATCGAGAGATCCGCGAAACGTCCAACAGGCGCATCGGCACCTTGCTTGAGCATAGCACGGAACTGATCTCGGGCCATCTCGATCTCCGCCAGGCTGGCGCCCAGCACATGCTCGCCCAGGACTGACGCCGAAGCCTGGCCAAGCGCGCAAGCCTTAACATCCTGGGCGAAGTCGACGACGCGATCACCCTCGACGACCACATCGACGGTCACCCGACTACCGCAGAGCTTGGCGATCTTCTCGGAACTGGCGTGCGGCATGGGCAGCCGGCCCGCGCGCGGCATGTTCGCGGCCAGCATCAGAAGTTTCGCCGAGTAGAGGTCGTCGATCATGAAGCAGATGTAGGCTTTCCACCCTGCGCATGCCACACGGCCTCGGCGCGTTCCTTCAACGCCTCGTCCATCGCCACGAAACCGCGATAGATCTTGCGCCCCATGCGTTTGCCGACCGACGGCCCCATCAGCCCGCCGAAGATCTCGCCGTTCGAGAAGATGCAGGCCGCGTCGTCCAGAATTTCGATTTCCAGGAAGCGGGTGGTGGAGATCAGGCCGCCCATCATCTTCAGGCGCCAATGGATCTGGTCATTGGGCACCCACTCCAGGACGACCGGATGGATGACGGTCGGCGGTTCGTCGCCGAGCACCATGGTCAGGTCGAGCTGGTTACCGATGCGGATCTGGCCCGCCGCCTGGACATAGAGCGGGTTCCACTCCGACCAGCGCTCCACGTCGTAGAGAATGTCCCAGATCACGTCGGGCGGCGCCTGGATGCCGATCCGGTGCTCGATCCGCAGGCCGCTAGGCCCCGCCGGCGCCGGGGTCTTGAACGTGAACCCCTTGGCCGGGGTGAACATGTTGGTTTTCGAGTTCTTGCCGCTCAGCATCAGACCGAGTCCTTGATCCGCCAGGTCGCCCCCGTCGGACCATCCATCACTTCGACATTCAACGCAGTAAGCTCGTCACGGATGCGGTCGGCGGCGGCCCAATCCTTGGACGCCCGCGCTTCGATACGCTGAGCGATCAGGCTGTCAACCTTCTCGCGCAAGGTCTCGTCCACCCCGCCCTGGAACCATTCTTCCGGGTCGCCCGTCAGGAAGCCGAGCAGATTGGCGGAATCCAGCAGCAGTTGACGGCCGTGCAAGACCTCGGCTTCCGACTGCTTGCGGATCGCCAGCCGGACCTGGTCGGACAGTTCGAACAGCGCGGCGAAGGCGGCCGGCGTGTTCAAGTCGTCTTCCAGCGCCGCCATGAACCGGTCGGCGGGGCGATTGGTGCGCCAATCGTCGGCGGAAACCTCGGGCACGCCGCCGTGAGAGGCCAGGAAGCGGTTGGCGTCCTGCAGGGCGCCATAGATCCGGTCCAGCGCCTTGCGCGACTGGTCGATCAGTTCGCCGGTCCACTCCAGCGGCGCACGATAGTGACCGACCAGCAGGGCCCAACGCAGGGCCTCGCCAGGCGCCTGAGCGATCAGTTCGTGGACAAGGGCGACGTTGCCGACGCTCTTGGACATCTTCTCGGCGCCCATGTTCAGGAAGCCGTTGTGCATCCAGTACTTGGCGTAGCCGACGCTGTGGTCGTGGCCGGCGCACAGGCCCTGGGCCATCTCGTTCTCATGGTGCGGGAACAGCAGGTCGATACCGCCGCCATGGATGTCGATCGGCAACCCCAGGGTCTGCTCGATCATCGCCGAGCACTCGATGTGCCAGCCCGGCCGGCCGGCGCCCCAGGGACTGTCCCAGACCGGCTCGCCCTCCTTGGAGGGCTTCCAGAGCACGAAATCGGCGGGGTGTTGCTTGTAGGGCGCGACGTCGACGCGGGCGCCGGCGATCATGTCGTCCATCGGCTGGCGCGACAGTTTGCCATAGTCGCCATAGGCCTGGGTGTTGAACAGGACGTGGCCTTCGGCCGCATAGGCGGCGTTATTGCCCACCAGGCGGCCGATCATTTCCACGATCGCGTCCATGGTCTGGGTGGCGCGCGGCTGATGGGTCGGCGCCAGCGCGCCGAGCGTGGCCATGTCAGCGTTGTAGATGGCCAGATAGCGGTCGGTGATCGTGTCGATCGGTACGCCCTCGGCCGCGGCCTTGGCGTTGATCTTGTCGTCCACGTCGGTGACGTTGGCCGCGTAGACCACTGATTTTTCGCCGTAAATGTGCCGAAGAACACGGAACAGCACATCGAAAACCACCACCGGGCGCGCGTTGCCGATGTGAGCGTAGTTGTAGACCGTCGGCCCGCAGACATACATCGTCACCCGCGCCGGATCGGTGGGAACGAAGGGCCGCTTCTCGCGCGCCATGGTGTCGTAAAGGGTCAGGGCCATCGGGTTCTTTATGAAAACTGCGCCGTGCTTATAGAAAACTGACGCTGGGTAACGGTTGCCGTCAAAGGTGTTGGCCCCATATACATTCGGTCTGGCTTGGAGGCCACGGTTCCGTCCGTGGATCAGCTCGACCAGACCAAGGGGTGGCACGCGTCATTTCCGGGACCCTCGTCCCGGCGCAACTCAGGCCCCGGAAAGAACCGCTCAATCATGGACGCTCCTAGTCGCGACCGAACCCTGATCGGCACGCCCGGTCTTGATCTTGAAGCCGTGAAGCGCCCATCGCGCGAAGAGGCTATGGAAGCTGTGCGCACGCTGATCGCGTGGGCCGGCGACGATCCCCGCCGCGAAGGCGTGATCGACACCCCCAAACGCGTCGTCGACGCCTATGGCGAATGGTTCGAGGGCTACAAGCTCGATCCAGCCAAGGAACTCTCGCGCACCTTCGAAGACGTGCAGGGCTATGACGACATCGTCATGCTGCGCGAGATCGAGGTGGAGAGCCACTGCGAACACCACATGGCGCCGTTCCTGGGCAAGGCCTACGTCGCCTACATGCCGACCAACCGCGTCGTCGGCATCTCCAAGCTGGCCAAGGTCGTCGAGATCTATGCGCGCCGCCTCCAAACCCAGGAGACGATGACCCAGCAGATCGCCGACGCCATCACCGACAGCCTGCGCCCGGCCGGCGTCGCCGTCCTGATCGACGCCGCCCACCAGTGCATGACCACCCGCGGCGTCCACCACCGCCACGTGACCACCATCACCACGCAGTTCACCGGCGTGTTCAAGACCGACGCGACTCTGCGTCAGCGGTTCCTGGACTTCGTGAACAAGCGCTAGCCGACCTCTTTGCGGTCAGGCCTTCTCCGGAAGGCCTGACCGCAAAAGACCCTTCGGGGCGCGTTCGGGCCGGTGAACCAGGGTCACCAGGACGAAGCTGAGCATCATCAGCAGATACCAGGACCCCAGCTTGGCCATGGGCACCAGGCTCCAACCGTCCCTTTGGCTCGGATAGACCCAGGCGGCGGTGAAGGTGCCGACGTTCTCGGCGATCCAGATGAACAGGGCGACCAGCAGGAACCCGAGCAACATCGGCATCCGACGCACCGTCCGGTCCGGGGTGAACTGGAACCAGGCCCGGCCGAACAACACCACCGACAGCGCGTAGAGCCCCCAGCGGATGTCGGGCAGATAATGGTGCGTGAAGAAGTTGAGGTAGGCGAGCACCGCCAGCACCCACGGCCCCCAGAGCGGCGGATAGTTCTCGAACCGGATCTCGAACAGCCGGATCGCGCGGGCCATGTAGGAGCCCACGCAGGCGTACATGAACCCCGAGAACAGCGGCACGCCGCCGATCCGCAAGATGTTGTCCTCGGGATAGGTCCAGGACCCGTGCGCGGTCTTGAAGATTTCCATGGCCGTGCCGACCACGTGGAAGATCAGGATGACCAGCGCCTCCTCCACCCGCTCCAGCTTGGTCGCCAGCAGCAGCCCCTGGATCAGCACCGCGGCCAGCACCAGAAAATCGTAGCGCGCGATCACCGGATCGGCCGGCCAAAAGAAGTGCGTCAGGATCAGCAGGGCCAGCATCGCCCCGCCGAACAGGCAGGCCCAAGCCTGCTTGAGCCCGAACAGCAGGAACTCGTAGGCATGGCCATGCCAGCGCCCGCGCTCGGCCCACGGACGGCGAAGGCGTCGAAGCGCGCCACCTGGTTCTTGATCTTGTCCTTCAAACTCATGGCGCGAAGGCTAGCGCGAGCCCCCGTCGACGCGCCATATGCGCTCATGACGCAAGCGAGCTTTCCCACCGCCCCGACCAAGGACGCGCTAGAGCGCGGCGAGGTCCTGTCCCCTCGGTTCGACGCCAACGGCCTGATGCCGGTCATCACCACCCACGCCGAGAGCGGCGAGGTGCTGATGCTGGGCTACATGAACGCCGAGGCGCTCGCCCGGACTCTCGAACTGGGCGAGGTCGTCTACTTCAGCCGCTCCCGTAACGAGATCTGGCACAAGGGCGCGACCAGCGGCCAGATCCAGAAGGTCGTCGAGATGCGCGTCGACTGCGATCAGGACTGCATCCTGGTGAAGGTCTTGCCGCAGGGCGACGGCGGGGCGTGCCACGTCGGCTTTCGCTCGTGCTTCTATCGGGTGGTCGAGGACGGCAAGCTGGTCGAGCGGCCTTAAGGCCGCTGCGCCCGCCGCCGGACCGGAATAGCGGGCTGCATCCCGTTTCCCTCCCGCGCGTTGCAGTTGAGCTCGCAGCGTTACTGGAGAAGGATGACAGCCACATGTCCAGCGAAGGCCTTCACGCCCCGCGTGAGAAGCTCTCAACCCACACCCTCAGCATGCACCACGCCATCACCTCGCTGATCGAGGAGTTGGAGGCGGTCGACTGGTATCGACAGCGGGCCGACGATTGCGAAGACCCCGCGCTGAAGAAAATCCTGCTGCACAACGCCCACGAGGAAATCGAACACGCCGCGATGGTGCTGGAATGGATCCGCCGCAACGACCGCGAATTCGACGGGCATCTGAAGACATTCCTGTTCGCCGAGGGTTCGATCACCGAACAGGAAGAGAAATCGAAATAGCGCTCATCCGGGACGGGCGCTGCGTGGAACTGCTAAGGCAGGACCTGCCTCGCCACCAGGGAAACCGCGCCGCAAGCCATGCGCCAGCAACTGATCAGAAAACTCGGCCCTGGCGCCGGCGGACACCTCCAAAGGTGAGCCAAACAACGATTGAGGACGACGACCTGCCGCCCGAAGGCCTCGACATCGGGGACATGGTCGCGAGGGTCGTGACGATTCCGCCGGAGGCCGCGGGCGCGCGGCTGGACAAGACCCTGGCCAAACACGCGGACGAGTTGTCGCGCGCGCGAATCCAGGCGCTGATGGCCCAGGGCCTGATCAGCCTGGGCGGCGCCGTGCTGACCGACGCCTCGGCCAAGGCCCTGGCCGGCGACTATCAGGTGCTGATCCCGCCGCCAGCCCCCGCCGAGCCCCAGCCCGAAGCCATCGCGCTGTCGATCCTCTATGAGGACGCCGACCTGATCGTGGTGGAGAAGCCGCCTGGCATGGCGGTCCATCCCGCCCCGGGCAACGAGACCGGCACCCTGGTCAACGCCCTGCTGCATCACTGCGGCGACAGCCTGTCGGGGATCGGCGGTGTCGCGCGCCCCGGCATCGTCCACCGGATCGACAAGGAAACCTCGGGCGTGCTGGTCGCGGCCAAGTCGGACGCCGCCCATCAGGGACTGTCGAAGCTGTTCGCCACCCACGACATCGAACGGGTCTATGTCGCCCTGGTGCGCGGCGCGCCCCATCCGGCGAAGGACACGATCATCAGCCGGCTGGGCCGCTCGTCCTACGACCGCAAGAAGATCGCGGTGCTGAAGTCCGGCGGTCGCGAGGCGATCACCCACTATCGGACCGAACGCACCTTCGGCCCCGCCGACAAACCGACGGCGGCGCGTATCTCTTGCCAACTCGAGACCGGGCGCACACATCAGATCCGTGTCCACATGGCTTCCAGGGGAACGCCGTGCCTGGGTGATCCGGTCTATGGTTCGGGACCGCCCGCAGCCCCTGTTCGCGAGGCGATCGCGCAGGCCGGTCTGAAGCGCCAGGCCTTGCACGCCGCGGTGTTGGGCTTCGTCCATCCGGTGACCGGCGAAACCTTGAGGTTCGAAAGCCCCCTCCCTGCCGATATGGCGCAACTAGAAGCTAACCTGTCAGCTTTGTAAGAAAGCTTGTGCCCCCAACGCCTTGAAGCCGCCCCGTTCGGCCTGTACAAATACCTGAGTTGAGCAGTCGGATGTTCAAGCCGTCGGTTTCTCCCAACCGCGGCCTTTCGCCCACCGCAACCAATACCTATCTGAGGCATTGGAGGGGGCGGACGGTCTCGCGCGCATGGCGCGCTGAGCGACTTGAAAGTCCGCCAATCGAAGAGGGGATACGTTCATGGCCGCGACCAAATCGCTATCCGTTATGTCGCCTGATGGCGGCCTCAGCCGGTATCTGACTGAGATTCGTAAGTTTCCGATGCTGGCCAAGGACCAGGAATTCATGCTCGCCAAGGCCTGGCGTGAGCACGAGGATTCCGACGCCGCCCACCAGCTTGTCACCAGCCACCTGCGCCTCGTGGCGAAGATCGCCATGGGCTATCGCGGCTACGGCCTGCCGATCGGGGAAGTGATCTCCGAAGGCAATGTCGGCCTGATGCAGGCTGTGAAGAAGTTTGAGCCGGACAAGGGCTTCCGCCTGGCGACCTACGCCATGTGGTGGATCCGCGCCTCGATCCAGGAGTACATCCTGCGGTCCTGGAGCCTGGTGAAGATGGGCACGACGGCGGCGCAGAAGAAGCTGTTCTTCAACCTGCGTAAGGCCAAGAGCCAGATCAGCGCGTTCCAGGAAGGCGACCTGCACCCTGATCAGGTCAGCGTCATCGCGACCAAGCTCGGCGTCCTCGACTCCGAAGTGATCTCGATGAACCGCCGGTTGTCGGGCCCCGACGCCTCGCTGAACGCGCCCCTGCGCATGGACGGCGAAAGCGAGTGGCAGGACTGGCTCGAGGATGAAACCTCGGTCAGCCAGGAGACCTATGTCGCCGAAAACCAGGAGCGCACCCAGCGTATGGGTCTGCTGGGAGACGCGATGACGGAACTCACCGACCGCGAGCGTCATATCCTCACCGAACGCCGGCTGAAGGACAGCCCGACGACGCTTGAGGAACTGGCCGGCCAGTACGGCGTCAGCCGCGAGCGCGTGCGCCAGATCGAGGTCCGGGCCTTCGAAAAGCTGCAGAAGTCGATGCAGGCTGCAGCCGTCGAAAAGAACCTCGTCAACGCCTGATCGGCGCTCGGCGAGACTGACTGATCAGAAGCGGTCTAGCCCCTGGCTAGGCCGCTTTTTCCTTTGAGGGCTCATCCTTCGGCAGGAAGGCCAGCACCGGCGCAGCCTGCACGGCCACCTCGGCCGCCACCAGCACGCCGCTTTGCGCGGCCTTGGCCAGAAACAGCTGGAACTCCACCGTCACCTTGGCCAACGCCACGTTCTTCGTCACCGCGGACGCCCGCTGAAGTTCGACCATCTGGGCCAGCATCGCGCGCATGGCCTGGGCCGGATCGCTGGCCACGGCCGGAACGGCCGAGCGGACGATCTTCAAGGCCTGGATGATCCGGGTGGCTTCCGGGGTCGCCTCGGTGTCGGAGCGGCGCTTCAGAGAGCCCTTGTAGTCGCCGGAGTTAAACCGTCGCCGATCGGGGCCGATGTACTCGACCGCCTCCACCCAGTCGCGGGGGCGAAGCGTCACCGCCTCCAGCCGCCGCAGCAGGTCCTTGGTGGTGTAGGGCTTGCGAAGAAACTCGTGCACGCCGGCGTCGCGGGCTCCGACGATGGCCGCCGCCGTCGCGCTTGCGGTGACCATGATGACGGGCGCCTGGCGGCAGACCATCTCGGACTTGCGAAGCTGCTTGGTGAACTCGATCCCGTCCACATCGGCGCCCGCGAACTCGACGAAGATCAGTTGCGGATTGATCTGTCGGGCCGCCTCCAACCCCTTGCGGGTGGTGGGCGCCGTCCAGATCTGCAGCGGCGTGATGCTACGCATCAGGTCGCCCAGCATCCGCGCGCTGGCGGGGGCGGGGTCGACGATCAGCACCTTCCGCATCAGCGGCGACATGCGCTGAATCTGTTTCAGGTCTTCGGTCAACACGAGAGCGGGCTCCGAAAGATTCGGAGCCCACACTGCACGCAGCGTCCTTAAGAACGCCTTGACGATTAATCCTGGAAGGGGTCGCGCACCATGATGGTGTCGTCACGCTGCGGGCTGGTCGAAACCATCGCCGCCGGCGCGCCGATCAACTCCTCGACCCGGCGGACATACTTCACCGCATTGGCCGGCAGGTCCTTCCAGGAGGTGGCGCCGGCGGTGCTTTCGCTCCAGCCCTCCATCTCCTCATAGACCGGCTCGATGGCCGACTGGTCCTTCAGACCGGCGGGCAGATAGTCGAGGATCTCGCCGCGCAGCTTGTAGCCGACGCAGATCTTCAGGGTGGGCAGACCGTCGAGAACATCGAGCTTGGTGAGCGCGATGCCGTCGATGCCGTTCAGCGCCACGGACTGGCGCACCAGCACTGCGTCGAACCAGCCGCAGCGGCGCGCGCGCCCGGTGACCACGCCGAACTCCTTGCCGACCGTACCCAGATGCTGGCCGATCTCGTCGAACAGCTCGGTCGGGAACGGACCTTCGCCGACGCGGGTGGTGTAGGCCTTGACGATACCCAGCACGAAGCCCGTCCCCTTGGGGCCCAGGCCCGAACCGGCGGCGGCCTGGCCGGCCACGGTGTTAGACGAGGTTACATAGGGATAGGTCCCATGATCCACGTCCAGCAGCGCGCCCTGGGCGCCCTCGAACAGCACCCGCTTGCCCGACTTCACGACACGGTCCAGCAGGCGCCAGGCCGGCTGGGAGAACGGCAAGATCTTCGGCGCGATCTCTTCCAGGGCGGCGAGCAACTGCGCGCCGTCATATTCCGGCAGCCCAAGGCCGGCGCGCAGCGGCGTGTGGTGGGCCAACAGGCGGTCGATCTTGGCTTCCAGGGCGTCGCGGTCGGCCAGGTCGCCGACCCGGATGGCCCGGCGGCCGACCTTGTCTTCATAGGCCGGGCCGATACCGCGGCCGGTGGTGCCGATCTTGTTGACCGCGGCGGCTTCGCGCGCCTGGTCCAGGTCGCGGTGCAGCGGCAGGATCAGGCAGGCGTTGTCGGCGAGAACCAGCAGGTCCGGGGTGATCTTCACACCCTGGCCGTCCAGCTTGGCGATCTCTTCCAGCAGGTGCCAGGGATCGACGACGACGCCGTTGCCGATCACCGACAGCTTGCCCTGCACCACGCCCGAGGGCAGCAGCGAGAGCTTGTAGACCTGGTCGCCGACCACCAGGGTGTGGCCAGCATTGTGGCCGCCCTGGAAGCGAACCACGACGTCGGCCCGGTTCGAAAGCCAGTCGACAAGCTTGCCCTTGCCTTCGTCGCCCCATTGGGCGCCGATCACGGTCACATTTGCCATTAGATACGATTTCCCGGCCTGCCGAGCGGGTCCAACCACGCCCTTCGACAGGCTCTCGGCGGGTGGACTGGATCGATTTTAGGAAGCAGATGCGCGCCCGACGGGCAGCGACTATCCGTTCGCTGGGGGTAAACCAGTGGCGGGCTCGCCAGTCAAGCCCGCGCGGGCGGAACCGCTACTCATGGCGGCCGGCAAGGTCGCGCGCCCCGGCCCGTCTAGCTATGGTGTTTGCACCATGACCGTGACCCTTTCCGACATCGAAGCCGCCGCCGCCCGTCTGGCCGGCCACGCCGTCGAAACCCCGCTGATCGAGAGCGCCGCCCTGAACGAACGGCTGGGCCGCCGCGTCCTGATCAAGCCCGAGACCTTGCAGCGGGTCGGCGCCTTCAAATTCCGCGGCGCCTATAACCGGCTGGCGCAGCTCTCCCCGGAGCAAGCCAGGCAGGGTGTCGTCGCCTACTCCTCGGGCAATCACGCCCAGGGCGTAGCGCTGGCGGCCAGGCTGCTGGGCGTGCCGGCCTTGATTCTGATGCCGGCCGACGCCCCCACGGTGAAGATCGAGGCGACGCGCAGCTACGGCGCGCAGGTCCAGCTCTATGATCGGCTGACCGAAAGCCGCGAGGCGCTCGCCTCCACGGTGGCCGCCGAGCGTGGCGCCGTCGTCGTCCCATCCTTCGACGATCCCGACATCATCGCCGGCCAAGGCACGATCGGCCTGGAGCTGATCCGCCAGGCGCTCGCCCGCGGCGGCGCCCTCGACGTCGTGGTCGCGCCGATCGGCGGCGGCGGCCTGATGGCCGGACTATCGACGGCGGTAAAAGCGCTCTCGCCCTCCACCGCTGTCGTCGGCGTAGAGCCCGAGGGCTTCGACGACACCCTGCGCTCGCTGCAAAAGGGCGAGCGGATCAACATCAAGCCCGCCACCCGCTCGCTGTGCGATGCGCTGGAAAGCCCGGCGCCCGGCGAACTCACCTTCCCGATCCTCCAACAGAACGTCGCCGACATCGCGGTCGTCACCGACGCCGAGGTCGCCGAAGCTATGCGTTACGCCTTCGCCGTCCTCAAGCTGGTGGTCGAGCCCGGCGGCGCCGTCGGCCTCGCCGCCCTGCTGGCCGGCAAGGTCAAGACCTCGGGCGTCACCGGCCTGGTGCTGTCCGGCGGCAATGTGGACCCTGAACTCTTCTCCCAAGTGCTACGCGAGGAAATCTAGAGCCGATCCTCCGGCGCCGGAACCGGCGCGGCCTCGCGAGGGGTGACCAGCTTGGCGAGCTTGGGTTTCAGCCAGTTTTCGAAGTCGTCGACGAACTCGTAGACCACCGGCACGAGCACCAGCGACAGCAGGGTCGAGGTGATCAGGCCGCCGATCACGGCGACCGCCATCGGCTGGCGGAACTCGGCCCCCTTCTCGAGAGCGAAGGCGGTCGGCAGCATGCCCGCGGCCATGGCCAGGGTGGTCATGACGATCGGGCGGGCCCGCTCGCGGCAGGCCTCGATCAGGGCCTGGCGCTGCTCCATGCCGTCCCGCTCCCGCTCGATGGCGTACTCCACCAGCAGGATGGAGTTCTTCGCCGCCAGGCCGAGCAACATCAGGAAGCCGATCAGCGACGGGATCGACAGCGACAGGTCGAAGATCAGCAGGCCCAGGAACGCCCCGCCCACCGCCAGCGGCAGGGCCGAGAGGATGACGATCGGCTTGAAGAACGACCGGAACAGCAGCACCAGCACGCCGTAGATCATCGCCACGCCGGAGAAGACCGCCAGCCCGAAGGAGGCGAACAGCTCCTGCATGGCCTCCAGTTGGCCGGTTTCGGCCGGGGTTACGCCGGCCGGCAGGTTCTTCATGATCGGCAGCTTGTCGACGGCCTGGTTGGCGGTGCCCATCTCGACCCCGTTCAACTCGGCCTGGACCGTCTGCTGGCGCATGCGGTTCAGGCGCTCGATCCGCGCCGGACCGGCCTGGAACTCGACGTCGGCCACCGCCTCCAGCGTCGTCACCGCGCCCGACGAGGTCGGGATGCGTAGCGACTTGATCCGCTGGATGTCGGCGCGGGCGTCGGCGGGCAGGCGGATGCGGATCGGCAGGCGCCGTTCGCCGTCCGTCAGCTTGGCGACATTGGCGTCGATGTCGCCGACCGTCGCCACCCGAGCGACCTGAGCGATGGTGTCGGCCGAGACGCCGAGGCGCGCGGCCTCGGCCTCACGCGGGCGGATCACCACCTCCGGCCCGACCGGCGGGGTCGAAGGCCGTGGATCGGCGATGACGTTCAGGGTCCGCATCTGCTTTTCCAGCTCGAGCGCGGTGGCCTGAAGCTTGGCCGGGTCGTTGCTCTGCAGGATCTTCTGCAGGCCCGCCTCGCCCTGGGAGCCCAGGAAGCTGACGCGGGCGTCCGGGATGGCGAGCAGGTCTGAGCGCATCTCCTTGCGCAGGTCCGCCCCGCTGATGTCGCGATCGCCAGACAGCAGAACCGTCATGGTGCCGGACCGCAGATCGCTGCCCCCGCCGCCGCCGCCGCCAGGACCGCCGACCGACACCGTCGAACCGATCTGGGCGAAGACGCCGGTGACTTCGGGCCGGTTCTTGAACAGGACAGTCAGCCGCTGGACCACATCTTCCATGTCGGTCGCGGTCGCGCCGGGCGGGCCCTGGACATTGACATAGAGGTAGTCGGGGTCGCCCTCGGGCTGGAAGCCCTGCGGCAACAGCGGCACCAGCAGCAGCGAGCCCACGAAGATCACGCCGCCGATAACCGAGGCGATGATGCGGTGATCGAGCGCCCATTCCAGGGTGTTACGATAGAAGCCTTCGAACGGCTTGCGCGGCTTGGGGTGGGTGACCGGCTTCAGCAGATAGGCGGCCATCAGCGGCGTCAGCAACCGCGCGACGACCAGCGAGAACAGCACCGCGATCGACACGGTGATGCCGAACTCCCGGAAGAACTGCCCGGCCATGCCGGCCATGAACGAGACGGGTGTGAACACCACGACGATGGCGGAGGTGGTGGCCACCACCGCCAGGCCGATGGCGTCCGCGCCCTCCATCGCCGCCTGGTAGGGACGCATGCCCCCGGCGACGCGCTTCTCGATATTCTCGATCTCCACGATGGCGTCATCGACCAGGATGCCGATGACCAGGGTCAGGGCGAGCAGGGTCACGACGTTCAGCGAGAAGCCGAACAGATTCATGAAGAAGAAGGTGGGGATCAGCGAGACCGGCATGGCGAAGGCGGTGATCGCCGTCGAGCGCCAGTCGCGCAGGAACAGGAACACCACCAGGGCCGCCAGGATCATGCCCTCCAGCAGCACGTGCTGGGTGGCGCGGAAACTGGCCCGCGTCTCGTCGACGCTGGAAAAGATCTTGGTGAAGGTGACGCCCTTGTACTGGCCTTCGGCCTTCGCCAGGGCGGCGATGATGTTGTCCTCGACCGCGACGTCGCTGGAGTCGCGGGTCTTCATGACCATGAAGCCGACCACCGGCTGGCCGTTCAGGCGCGCGAAGCCGCGAGCCTCCGACGAGCCGTCGCCGACCTCGGCGATGTCGGTCAATCGCACATGGCCGCCATTGCCGGTCGAGATGGTGAAGTCGCGCAGCGCCTTCAGGGTGTTGACCGAACCCAGCACCCGCAGGGTCTGCTCGCGTCCGCCGACCTCGATGCGCCCGCCAGGCGCGTCGAGATTGGCCGCGCGCAGGGCGTTGTTCACCTGGGCCGCCGTCAGCCCGCGGGCGTTCAGCTTGTCCGGGTCGATGATGACGTTGATCTCGCGGGTCACCCCGCCGACGCGGGCGACCTGGGCCACGCCCTTTTCGCCCTGGAGCAGACGCCCCAGCGTGTCGTCCACGAACCATGACAGTTCGACATCCGACATGTCGGGCGCCGTCACCGCATAGGTGAGGATCGGCTGGCTATCGAGCTCGACCCGGGTGACGGTCGGCTCGTCGATCTCGCGCGGCAAGACCGCCCGCGCCTGATCGACCCGCGAGCGGACCTCGTCAGTCTTCTTCTGCAGATCCTCGCCCAGTTCGAACTCGATGCTGGTGCTCGAGACGCCCTGGGTGACCGTTGAATAGATGTTCTTGACGTTCGGGATGCCAGCCATGGCGTCCTCGATCGGCCTCGTGATCTGGGTCTCCATCTCCCCCGGCGCGGCGCCGTTCTGCGTGACCGTCACCGACACCATCGGGAACTGCACGTTGGGGAACATTTTCACGTAGAGGCCCGAATAGGCCACCATGCCCGCTAGCAGCAGGGCCACGAAAAGCACTGCGACCGGGACCGGATTCTTGATGGCCCAGGCTGAGATCATCAGCCCGTCACCGCCACCGCTGGCGCGACCGTCGCTCATTGCTTCTTACCAGGCGCTGGGGCCGCCGCCGGTTTGGCGGGGACGGGAGCAGCGGCCGGAGCCGCCGCCGCCGCGTCCATCGGCTTGACGACATCGCCGTCGAGCAGGAAGGCCGCGGCGTTCTGGACCACGCGGGTCCCGGCCGCCGGTCCCCTGACCAGGGTCACCAGACCCTCGCCGCGCGCGCCGGTCTGGACGATCACGCGCTTGACCCTGTTATCGGAGTCCACGGTCATCACGCTGGCCCCGTCGGCGTCGTAGCGGATGGCGGTCTCCGGCACCGTCAGGCCTTGGCCCGCGGCGTCATTGAAGATCGCCCGGCCAAAACCGCCGGCGCGGATATCGTCGCGAACCGGCAGGCTGATGCGCACCGAGCCCAGCTTGGTCTGGGTGTTCACTTCCGGCGAGACGATCCGCACCTGCCCCTGCGCGCTGCCGCCCGAAGGCAGGGTGACGGTGGCGCGCTGACCGACCCGGACCCGGGCCATGTCGTCCTCGGGCAGTTCGGCGTCGAGTTCGATCTCGCCGTCACGCGCGATCCGGAACCACGGCGTGGCGCCGCCGGCGGCGAGATCGCCGGGCCGCACGGTGCGTTCCAGCACCAGGCCGGAGACCGGCGCAGTGACCGCCAGCTTGCCGGCCCGCGTCTGGGCGTCGCGATAGGCGGCGGCCTGGGCGTTGGCGGTGGCGCGGGCGGCCTTGGCCTGGAAGCGACGCTGCTGCAGCGCCTCGTCCGACAAGACGCCCTGGCCGTCGAGGCCGGCCACGCGGGCGGCTTCGGCCTCGGCCTGGTCGGCCTGGATCGCGGCCTGGGCGGCGAGCGCGCGCTGCTGTTCGACCTGGGCGGCGATCAGCGCTCCGTCGAGCTGGGCCAGGGTCTCGCCGGCGCGGACATAGGCGCCCTCCTCGACCAGCACGCGCGACACCCGATAGCCGGTGACTTCGGGCGCGACGGCGGCTTCCTCGCGCGGGATCAGCGAGCCGGACGCGGTCAGCGAACCGGTGATGGCGCGGTTCTCGACCCGCACGACGCGAACGGTGCGGGCCTCGGCGGCGGGATCCTTTTTCGGGGGCTCCTTGGCGCCGCAGGCCGACAGGGCCAGGGCCGACACGAGGCCGACCGCGAGCGTCAGATAGGTCTTGGATCTCACGTCAGCGAGCCTCTTGGTTGGTCGGGGCGGACTGGAGCGGCCAACCGCCTCCCAGGGCCTTGTAGGTTTGGACCGCTCGGCGCAGCGCCTGCACCTGGGCGGCGGTTTCCTGGGTGCGCACGGAGCGCCACGCCTGCTCGTTGTTGAGCGTGGTCTGCAGGTCGGTGACCCCGGCCACATAGCCCTTGCGGGAGGCTTCATAGGCCCGCTCGGCGCGCGCCTCGCCAGCGTCCAGCAGTTGCACCCGGCGACGATCGGCCGCCAGCAGCACCAGGGCGTTTTCAGCCTCGCCGAACGCGGTCTGCACCGCCTTTTCGTAGGCGATCGCCGCCTGTTCGGTCCGCGCGTCCTGGACCTTCAGCTCCGAAAGCAGGCGTGGGATGTCGAGCACCGGCGCCACGACGTTCGCCCCGATGGTCCAGCTCTGAACCAGGTTGGAATAGTTCGGTTGCCGGGTCTCCTGAAGCCCGAAGCCAGGCGCCAGTTTGAACGTCGGGAAGAAGGCGAGCTTGGCGTAGTCCTTGCGGCCAAGCGCCGAGACCAGCATCGCCTCGGCCTGCCGCACGTCCGGGCGCCGGGCCAACAGCTCGCCGGGGATCGTGGCCGGAACCTCCGGGATGGCGCCGACCTGGGCGTCCACGGCCAAGTTGACGGTCGGTTCGATCCCGCGGCCCACCAGGATCAGCAACGTGCGGCGCTGAGCCTGGAGATCGGCCTCAAGAGCCGCCACCTGACTTTGCGCCTGGGAAAGGTCGCCGGCCACGCGGTCGGCGTCCGAGGTCGCGGCGATTCCGCGATCCACGCGAATCTGGACGATGCGAAGCAGTTCGGTCTGGATGCGCGAGGTCGCCCGCGCGTCGTCCAACTGGATCGCCAGACCGCGCGCCTGGAAATAGCTGTCGGCCACATTGGCCGCGAGGCTGGCGCGGGTCGCCTCGTAGTCCAGCCGGGCCGCGGCCATCTCGGCGTTGGCGGCGCGCCGAGCGGCGAACACCCGGCCAAACAGGTCGATCTCCCAGGTGACGTCGAAGTTGGCGCTATAGCTTTCGCTTTCGCCCACCGTGGAAAAGCCCGGCACATTGATCTGCGTGCCGTCGATCAACTTGCTCTCGGTCTTCGAGCCCGCCCCGCGAAGATTGCCCTGCGGGAAGAAGCTGGTCAGGGCGCCCGAACGGGTGGCGCGGGCCTCCTGGAGCCTGGCCGCGGCGGTCCGCGCGTCGGGGCTCGCCGCCAGGGCCTGTTCGACCAGGGCGGTGAGCGCCGGATCATTGAAGGCTGTCCACCAGGTGTCGAGCGCCACCGCGTCCGCCGGCGGCGCGACCGGCGCCTCGAAGGCGGCGGGCAGGCGCGTATCGACGCTCCGCGTCGACGCGCAAGCCGAGAGCGCAAGGCAGGCCAGAGCGACCAGGGGAGTGGTCGCGGAAGAGGCTGAACGCATCATTCTTTTCGTCATTGCGGTCCGCGAGCGCTCACGAACCTTTTGGCTTTCGCGCGGCGCCGCGCCAGACCTCGATACCGGCGTTTTCGTACTTAGTCGGGTGCGGGCGCGCCGTCGATTGCAGACCCGAGACAATTGGCATTGCCCCTCGCCACTGTGGCGCGTTGGTCGCAACCCCCTAGCGCTAGCTAGGCCATCGAATTACGGTCCTGCGCAATCTCATCCCACACCTGGAATGTTCATGAAGCAGTTTCTCCTCGCCAGCGCCGCGATTTGGGCCGTTTTCGCCGCACCGGCCATGGCCGCCGATATCGCCCCGGCCAAGATCGCCGAACACGTTAAAGTTTTGTCATCCGACGCTTATGAAGGCCGCGCGCCAGCGACCGAAGGCGAGAAGAAGACCGTCGCCTACATCATCGAGCAGTACAAGGCCGCCGGCCTGCAACCGGGCGGCGACCTGAAAGACGGTCAGCGGGCCTGGACCCAGGACGTGCCGCTCGCCCGCTTCGAGACCGAGGGCCCCGTGGCCGTCAGCGTGAACCTCAGCGGCAAGACCCAGACCTGGACCCAAGGCGAAGAGGTCGCCCTGCGCGCGGCCCAGACCGGCGCCGAGCGGGTCACCATCAAGGACGCCCCGATCGTCTTCGTCGGCTACGGCGTCACCGCTCCGGAACGCAACTGGGACGATTTCAAGGGCCAGGACCTGAAGGGCAAGATCGCCCTGGTGCTGGTCAACGATCCCGACTTCGAAACCGGGAAGGGAGACTTCGGCGGCAAGGCCATGACCTATTACGGCCGCTGGACCTACAAGTTCGAGGAGGCCGCGCGTCGCGGCGCCGCCGGCTTCCTGGTGGTCCACGAAACCGATCCGGCCTCCTACGGCTGGGCGACGGTGAAGAACTCCAACACCAACACGCTCTTCGACATCATCCGCGACCAGCCGAGCCAAGCCCATGTCCCGCTCGAGGGCTGGATCCAGCGCGACAAGGCGGTGGAGTTGCTCAAGGCGTCCGGCCTCGACTTCGAGGCGCTGAAGAAACAGGCCCAGACCCGCGATTTCAAGCCGGTCGAACTGAAGGGCGTGACCTTCTCCACCGACTATGCCGTCGACGTGCAGAAGATCGTCTCCAAGAACGTGGTCGGCCTGGTTCCCGGCGCCAAGCGCCCGGACGAGATGGTGATCTACTCCTCGCACTGGGATCACCTGGGCGTCGGCCTGCCGGACGCCAAGGGCGACACGATCTATAACGGCGCGGTCGATAACGCCGACGGCATCGCCACCATGATCGAGATCGGACGCGCCTTCGCCCATAACCCCAAGCCAGATCGCTCGGTGCTGTTCCTGGCGGTGACCGCCGAGGAAAAGGGCCTGCTCGGCTCGGAATACTATTCGGCCAACCCGCTGTATCCGCTGGCCAAGACCGTCGCCAACATCAACATGGACGCACTCTCGCCGTCCGGTCCGGCCAAGGACTTCACCTCCTCCGGCAACGCCGCCTCCACCCTGCAGGACGAACTGATCGCGGTCGGCAAGACCCAGGGCCGCTACTACTCGCCCGACCCGCGCCCGGAGGCCGGCGGCTTCTTCCGCTCCGACCACTTCCCGTTCGCCAAGCGCGGCGTGCCGGCGATCTCGTTCGGCTCCGGCCGCGACCTGGTCGACGGCGGGACCGCGGCGGGCGACGCCTTCTCCAAGGCCTATACCGCCGACCGCTATCACCAGCCGGCCGACGAGTATGATCCCTCCTGGAACCTTGAAGGTATCGCGCAGGACGGCCAACTGATGTTGGATCTCGGCCGCAAGCTGGCCAATTCGACCGACTGGCCGGAGTGGAAAGCGGGTTCGGAATTCAAGCTGACCCGGGACGCCACCGCGTCCCAGCGGAAATAGCAGGCGAGGGCGACATGGCGCAGGCGGGTTTAATCCGTACCGGGATCGGGGGCTGGACCTTCGAACCCTGGCGGGGCGTGTTTTATCCGGAAGGACTGAAACAGGCTGACGAACTCGCCTACGCCAGCCGCCACTTGAAGACGCTGGAGATCAACTCCACCTACTATTCCAGCCAGAAGCCGGCGACCTTCGCCAAGTGGGCGGCCTCCACGCCGGACGGCTTCGTCTTCTCGGTGAAGGCTTCGCGGTTCTGCACCAACCGCCGGGTTCTGGCCGAGGCCGGCGAGTCGGTGGGCAAGTTCCTGAACCAGGGCGTCGTCGAGCTTGGCGATCGGCTGGGACCGATCAACTGGCAGTTCATGGCCACCAAGAAGTTCGATCCGGACGACTTCGCCGCCTTCCTCGCCTTGCTGCCCAAGAAGCTGGACGGCCTGGTCCTGCGCCACGTGGTCGAGGTCCGCCATCCGAGCTTCGCCGTTCCGGCCTTCGTGAAGCTATGCCGCGATCATGACGTGGCCATCTGCGTGGCCGAGCACGAGACCCACCCGCTGATCGCCGACATCACCTCGGGCTTTGTCTATCTGCGGCTGATGAAGGGCGTCGACGAGATCGAGACCGCCTATCCGTCGGAAGAGCTCGACGCCTGGGCGGGCCGCCTCACCGACTATGCGAAAGGTCTTGTCCCCGGCGACTTCAAGCCGCTCGACCGCACCGGCCCGGCCGAAGGTCCGCGCGAAGTGTTCGCCTATGTGATCCACGAGGGAAAGATCCGCGCCCCGGCCGCCGCGCAGGCGCTGGATGAGCGGGTGAACACGTAGTTCAGACGCTACGGAGCTTGGCTCCCACTCCCATCCGCTCGTCATGGCCGACCGTTTGTGTCGGCCATCCATAGACGCCGCGCGCGGTGATCGCCCACGGAGGCTTGCGTCTATGGATCACCGGGACAAGAGCCCGGTGACGACGATCAAGGATAGGTCCAGGTCAGCGCGGCCGCGACACGGCGCCTCAAACGCAAAACGCCCCCGGCCGAGGCCGAGGGCGTGAAATGCAAGAATGCGAATTCTTGGTCGGGACGCTTATGCGCCGCCGGGGAAGCGCATCGGAACCTTCACGGTGCCGGTCTTCGAGCCCATCGGCAGAGCATCGGCCACGCACAGGGCGGCCTTGTCGAAGCCCTTGCCGGCCTTGCTGTCTTCCAGAACCTTGCAGCCCGAGAGCTTGCCGGCGCTGGCGCTGCACTCCAGCATGACAACAGCCGCTTCGCGGGTGTTGGCGTGCTTGGTCAGGCACTTCGCCATGCTTTCTTGGAAATCAGCGGCGGACGACGCGCCGGCAAACGCCAGGCAGAGAGCGATACCGCCCCCGAGTTTGATGAGATTCTTCATTTGCCCCACTCCTTCTAGATAACGGACGCAACGCTGTTATGGGGGATTCAGGTTAAAAGAATCTGATGTTGGCGAAATAGACGTGGTTAAAGACAAGTAAACAACTGAATCACAATTTCCGTGTCTTTATATATACAGGCTCTCAGGTCGCAAAAAACCGTTCTGTCAGTGACGTTTGGTTAGCAACATCGCGGCATCTTCCCGAAAAGGGCTAATGGCTTCGGGGGAAAATTGGTGAAGCGCTTTCGACTTGTAGACGTGCCGCTGATCGTCAAGATCGGCTTCGCACCTGCTTTTGCACTGGTCATGCTGGCTCTCACAGCCGGCGGCGCGGTTGTTATCCAGCGCGGCCAAGCGAGCGACCTTCGTCAGGTCGTCCACACTGATCTACCCAACAGCCTGCGTTTGCAGAAGGTTTCGGAGCGGATCACTGGTGTTCACGGTGAGCTCTACTTCCTGCTGACCCACCAGGCCGCCGCCATTGACGTCGACAAGATCGAAGGCAGAAGCCAAGCCTTGCTGACTGAAGTCGATGCGATCACCACGGAAGTCAAGGCGATCGCCGCCAAGGCCCCGCCGTCGCAGAAGAAGTCCTTCGACGAGTTGACGAAGGCGCTGCAACAGACCCGCGACGCGCTCGACGTCATCGCGGCCATGATCACAACCGACTTCGGCACCGCCGCCGGCTTCGCTGCTCCCTTCGAGGAGGAGTATACGAAGATGAGCGGCACCCTGAACAAGATCGTCACCGCCAACGGCGCCCTGACCGACGCCAACGCCAAGGCCAGCGAAGACCGCTCGCAGGCCGCGCAGATGGTGACCATGGTCGCCGCCCTCGCCACCCTGCTGATCGCCGGAGCCCTGGCCTGGGCGCTCACCGCCATCCTGCGGGGCGACGTCAAGAAGATCGCCAGCGCCACCGAGGCTCTCGCCCACGGCGACAACGCCATCAATCTGGACGCCCTGGCCCGGAAGGACGAACTGGGGGCGATCGTCTCCTCGCTGACCATCTTCCGCGACAACCAGCTCCACCTTGAAAAGCTGCGCATCGAGCACGATCAGACCGAGGCCGCCGCCGAGCTCACCCGCCGCCAAAACGCCGAAGCCGCCGCAGCCATCGCCGAAGAACAGGCCATGGTGGTCGACTCGCTGGCCCAAGGCCTCGACAGCCTCGCCGCCGGCGACCTGACCTATCGCCTCGACCGCGAGTTCCCGGGCGACTACCGCAAGCTGCGCGACGACTTCAACGCCGCCTCGGTCAAGCTTGAGGAAGCCATGCGCGCCATCGCCGGCGCCACCGCCTCCATCCAGTCCGGCGCCGGGGAGATCAGCCACTCGGCCGACGACCTGTCGCGCCGCACCGAAAACCAGGCCGCGACCCTCGAAGAGACCGCCGCGGCGCTCGACGAGATCACCGCGACCGTCAACAAGACCTCGGAAGGTGCCTCGCACGGCCGTGAGGCCGTCGCCGCCGCCAAGACCGACGCCGAAGAAGGCGGCCTGGTCGTCGGCCGCGCCATCGAGGCCATGGGCCAGATCGAAAGCTCGGCCAAGCAGATCAGCCAGATCATCGGCGTGATCGACGAGATCGCCTTCCAGACCAACCTGCTGGCCCTGAACGCCGGCGTCGAAGCCGCTCGCGCCGGCGAGGCCGGCCGCGGCTTCGCGGTCGTCGCCTCCGAAGTCCGCGCCCTGGCCCAACGCTCGGCCGAGGCCGCCAAGGAGATCAAGACCCTGATCTCGGCCTCCAGCCAGCAAGTCGCTTCCGGCGTGAGCCTGGTCGGCGAGACCGGCAAGGCGCTGGAACGCATCGTTCGCCAGGTCGGCGAGATCTCCAACGTCGTCGGCGAAATCGCCGCCTCGGCGAAGGAAGAAGCGCTCGGCCTTGGACAGGTGAACACCGCGGTCAACCAGATGGACCAGGTCACCCAGCAGAACGCCGCCATGGTCGAGGAATCGACCGCCGCCAGCCGGGTCCTCGCCGACGAGGCCGAGGAGCTGGCTCGCCTGGTCGCCCGCTTCAAGGTGGCCGGCGGCGGGGTCCAGACCGCGACCCGCAGGTCTTCGCCCCCCCCGCAACGCCAGTCCCAACGTCCAGCCACGCGCGGGGCGACGGCCCTGGCCTACGCTCCCGGCGCCGACGAAGAGAGCTGGGAAGAATTCTAGGACGTGCAGGAACAGACGAAGGGGTCGCCGCAAGGCGGCCCCTTTTTCGTTGGCGGCTTGACCTACGCGACGTAGGGGCCGGACATCGTGACCAGAAGAAAAGGCTGACGCCGCCACGGCCAGCCTTTGCGTCACGCCCCGACCGCCCCTACAATGACGGGCGTCACGTTTCTCGAGTCACAAGCAGAATGTCCGAAGTCGCCTACCTCCCGACCGGCAAGCGCGAACTGACCAAGGTCGCCAACCGGCAGGCCATACTGGACGCCGCGCGCGAGGTGTTCGGAGAGCTTGGTTACGAGACCGCCACGGTGCGCGACATCATCCGCCGCACCGGCTTGGCGGCCGGCACCTTCTATAACTACTACCGCTCCAAGGACGAGGTGTACCTCGCCCTCTCGGCTGAAGGCGCCCGGCAGTTCGCGCCGCTGCTGAAGGCCCAGCGCGCGCAATCCGCCGATTGGAACGAGTTCGTCCGCGCCGCCATCGGCGCCTACTTCCTGTTCCTGGGGGATGCCCACAAGAGTTGGCTGGCGCGTCGCCCGCCTGAGGAGTCGGTCCCCCACGTCCACGGCGAAACGCCGGAAATGGCCGCGGTGTTCAACGAGGTGCGCGAAGCCATCGTCGAGGAAATCGCCATGGGCCGGGCGCCGGCGGCCGATCCCGACTATGTGGCCGCGGCCTGCATCGCCATAGCTCGCGACGTCGGCGAGAGAATGCTGACCCGCCGCCCCATCGACACCAAGGGCGCGACGGAATTCGCCGTGGCCATGATCCAGGGGGGCCTGCAGGCCCTTCCGCAGTCCAAGGCCTGAAGGCGTTGCGGGGCGGAGCGGCTCAGCGGTTCCCCGCCCGCGCCCTCCTGTCGCCGCCCGCGCCGGCCCAGCGGGGCTGGAGGACGTGCTGAGCGCCTTCCGGCACGCGCATGGGCCCCAGGCCCCATTTGCCGCGCAAGCCGGCCACGCGGCGCTTGGGGCGCGAGCCGCCAGCGCGCTAATCATTTATCGTTGCGACGGCGATCAGGCCCACGGCTTCACCGGCCTGGCGCCTGGCGCGGACGCGGCTTGTCGCGAAATTGCGGGCCTGGCCCGCGAAGGCCTGGAGGGACGGATTGCGCGCGCTGTTGGTTGAGGAACTGGCCCCCGAGTACGGCGGCTGCGTCCTGAAGGAGATCGAGACCCCCGTCCCTGGCCCCGGCGAGGTGCAGATCAAGGTGCGCGCGGCGGCGGTGAACTTCCCCGACCTGTTGCAGACCCGGGGCGAATATCAGCACAAGCCGCCCCTGCCCTTCATTCCGGGCATGGAGATCGCCGGCGAGGTCTCGGCCCTGGGCGCGGGCGTGAGCGAATTTCAGATCGGCGACGCCGTGGTCGGCGGGGCCAAGATCGGCGGCTTCTCAGAATATGCCGTCACCCCCGCCGCGATCCTGCGCAAGAAGCCTGACAGCCTGTCGTTCAGCCAGGCGGCGGGATATTCGACCGCCTATCTCACCGCCTATGTCTCGCTGATCCGCCGCGCCCAGGTCGAGGCCGGCGAGTGGGTGCTGGTGCACGGCGCGGCCGGCGGCGTCGGCCTGGCCGCCGTAGACATGGCCAAGCACCTGGGCTGCAAGGTGATCGCCGCCTCGGCCTCGGACGAGAAGCTCGCCATTCTGCAAGCCGAGTATCGGCCTGACGCCATCGTGAACGTGACCGGCGGCTTCCGCGAGAAGGTCAAGGAGATCACCGGCGGTCGCGGGGCCGACGTGATCTATGATCCGGTCGGCGGCGACGTCTTCGACGAAAGCCTGCGCTGCATCGCCTTCAACGGCCGTATCCTTTCGATCGGCTTCACGTCCGGCCGCCAGCCGGTGCTGCCGGTCAATATCGCCCTGATCAAGGGCTTCTCGGTGATGGGCGTCCGGGCCGGCGAGTATGGCCGCCAGTTCCCCGAAAAAGGCCGCGAGAACACCGCCGCCATCTGGGCCATGGCCGACCAGATGAAGCCCCGCGTCGACCGCGAATATCCGCTCAGCGAATGGCGCGCCGCCTTCGACTCGCTGGCGACCCGCAAGGTGGTCGGCAAGACCATCGTGCGGCCAGATCTGTAGGCAGAACCAGATGACCATTGAAAAAGAAGAAGAACTCGAAGGCCTGAAGGCCGCCGGCCGTCTGGTGGCGCGAACGCTGGAGGCGATGGGCAAGGCTCTGGAGCCCGGCATCACCACCCGCGAACTGGACCAGTTGGGCCGCCAGATGCTGGAGCTGGAGGGCGCCCGTTCGGCGCCGGAGCTGACCTACAAGTTCCCCGGCGCGACCTGCATCTCGGTCGGCCCCGACTGCGCTCATGGCATTCCCGACGACCGCAAGATCGCCGCCGGCGACCTGGTCAATATCGACGTTTCGGCCGAACTGAACGGCTTCTATGGCGACACCGGCGCCAGCTTCGCCGTGCCGCCGGTGGCCCAGAAGATCGAGCGCCTGTGCCGCGATGGCCGCCGCGCCATGTGGAGCGGCATCCGCGCCGTGCGCTCCGGCGGCAAGCTGAACGAGATCGGCAAGGCGATCGAAACCTTCGCCGACAAGCACGGCTACAGCCTGGTCAGGAATCTCGCCAGCCACGGCGTCGGCCGCTCGCTGCACGACGAGCCCGGCGAGATCCCCACCTGGTGGGAGCCCGGCGATCGGCGCCGCATTCACGAGGGCCTGGTCTTCACCATCGAACCCTTCCTGTCGCTGGGCGCGGACTGGGTCGAGGAGTTGGACGACGGCTGGACGCTCACCCCGCCCGGCGGCCAGCCCACCGTGCAGTACGAACACACCCTGGTGGCGACCAAACGCGGGCCGGTGATTCTGACCCTCGCCTGACCGCCCGAGAAGGGTGACGAGCGCCGCGGATCACATTAATGCGGCTTCAAACGCTCAAAGCATGCGCAATAGCGCGTGTTGGAGGTCGCGGCGGTTGACACGTCCCGCCGCCTAACCTAGGAAGCGCGCCTTGTTTTCGAGCCCGGAGCTAATCACGTGAAGCGGACTTTCCAACCGTCCCGACTGGTGCGCGCTCGTCGTCACGGTTTCCGCAGCCGTATGGCGACGAAGAACGGCGCCAAGATCGTGGCTCGCCGTCGCGCCAAGGGCCGCAAGCGCCTGACCGCCTAAGACGTTACGTCTTGACGGCTTAGGTGTCGGTCATGACCGACGCCCCCCAAAAAATCGAGCGCTTGCAAAAGCGCCCTGATTTCCTCGCCGCGGCGCGCGCTGTTTCGTGCGCCAAGGGCGCGGTTGTTCTGCAGGCCCGTCATCGGGCCGACGACACCCCCTTGATCAGAGTTGGTTTCACCGCCACCCGAAAGATCGGGGGGGCGGTGGTCCGCAATCGCGCCAAGCGGCGGATGCGCGAGGCCGCCCGGCTGCTTTTGCCGCAGCTCGCCAAGCCTGGCTTTGACTATGTATTGATCGCCCGCAACGGCGCGCCGACGCGCCCGTGGCCGCGTTTGCTTGACGATGTGAAAAGCGCGCTGATAAGCCTCGCGGCCGATAGCGACAGCCCGTCCCGCGCCTCGCCGCGCCCCCCTCCTTCCCCCTCCGCCTGAGCGCGCGTCCTTATGCAAGACAACAACAACCGCAATACGATCATCTTCGTGGTCAGCGCGGTTCTGATCCTGATCGCCTACCAGTTCCTGGTCGTGGACCCCGCGACCAAGCGGCGCAACGCCGACATGGTCCGCCAGAAGGCCGCCACCGTCGAGGCGCAGAAGCCCGGCGCCCTGCCGACTGCGACGCCGGGAACGGTGGTGGTTTCGCGTGAGCAGGCCGCCGCGGCCAGCGCCCGCATCCCGGTCGCCACTCCGGCCCTCGCCGGCTCGATCTCCCTGCGCGGCGCGCGGATCGACGATCTGTTCCTGAAGAACTACCGTCAGACCGTCGAGAAAACCTCCCCGCCGGTCGAACTGCTGCGCCCCGAGGGCTCGCGCTACGCCTACTTCGCCGAATTCGGCTGGACCGGCGCCAACCTGCCTGGCCTGCCGACCGCCGATACGGTCTGGGAAGTCGTCGAGGGCTCGACCCTCGCGCCTGGCCAACCGCTGACCCTGCGCACCGGCAGCGGCCAGGGCCTGACCTTCACCCGCAAGATCGAGGTGGACGACCGCTTCATGTTCACGGTGACCGACACCGTGGCCAACACCGGCACGGGTCCGGTGACCCTCGCCCCCTATGGTTCGGTCCAACGCCAGGGCATTCCGCTCGGCCTCGGCAAGATCCACATCGTCCACGAAGGCGCGATCGGCTGGCTCGGCGACGAGCTGCGCCAGGTGAAGTACGCCAAGTGGCTGAAGGACGGCGGCGGCTCGCCCATCACCTCCACGGGCGGCTGGACCGGCATCACCGACAAATACTGGCTCGCGGCCATGATCCCCGATCAGAAGGAGCGCATCCAGAGCCAGTACCGGGTGACCAAGGCCGGTGCGACCGACATCTACGAGGCCAACTATATCGGCCAGCCGCGGGTCATCCCCGCCGGCCGCCAGATCACCGAAACCACCCACCTGTTCGCCGGCGCCAAGACGGTTCCGGTGCTGAAGGACTACGAGACCAAGCTGGGCGTGCCGCATTTCGACATGGCCGTCGACTGGGGGAACTTCTGGTTCATCACCCGGCCGATGTTCTCCTTCCTCGATTTCATCTATCGCCACGTGGGCAACTTCGGGATCGCGATCCTGCTGCTGACCGTCGCGGTGAAGCTCATATTCTTCCCGCTGGCCAACAAGAGCTACGAGTCGCTCACCAAGATGAAGAAGGTGCAGCCGCAGGTCGAAGAGCTGCGCAAGCGCCTCAAGGAGGACCCGGCCAAACAGCAACAGGAGCTGATGGCCCTCTATCAGAAGGAAAAGATCAATCCTCTGACGGGCTGCCTGCCCATGCTGGTGCAGATCCCGGTCTTCTACGGCCTCTACAAGGTGCTGACGGTCACCATCGAAATGCGGCACGCGCCGTTCTTCGGCTGGATCCAGGACCTCTCGGCCCGCGACCCGCTGACCATCTGGAACCTGTTTGGCCTGCTGCCCTACAATCCGGCGACGGTCCCGGTCATCGGCGGCTTCCTGAGCTCCGACCTTCTGCACCTGGGCCCGCTGGCCCTGCTCTACGGCATGACCATGTACCTCTCGACGGCCATGAACCCGCCGCAGGCCGATCCTGTGCAGCAGAAGATCTTCCAGTTCATGCCGATCATGTTCACGTTCATCATGGCCCCGTTCGCGGTCGGCCTGCTGATCTACTGGACCTGGTCGAACGTTCTCACGGTGCTGCAGCAGTACGTGATCATGCGCCGCTTCAAGGTGGACAATCCCATCGACCAGATCATCGCCAAGCTGACCGGCAAACCGAAGGCCGTCGGGTGAACGAGGACCCGCTCTTCACCGAGGAACAGCTTGAGGAGGCCCGCGTGCTGTTCGCACGCCCGGCCACCTTCATGATGGGGGCCGTCGCCATCGACGGCCTGCCGCCGGGCGACCTGCCTGAAGTGGCCTTCGCCGGCCGCTCCAATGTGGGCAAGTCGTCGCTGATCAACGGATTGGTGGGTCACAAGGGCCTGGCGCGCGCCTCCAACGAGCCGGGCCGCACCCGCGAGCTGAACTTCTTCGTGCTCGACGACAAGCTGCGGTTGGTCGACCTGCCCGGTTACGGCTGGGCCAAGGCCTCCAAGGTCACGGTGAAGAAGTTCCAGAACCTTGGGCGCGATTTCCTGCGCGGCCGGGCGAACCTGAAGCGGGCCTATCTGCTGATCGACGCCCGTCACGGCCTGAAGGAAGTCGACAAGGAGCCGATGGACGCCTTCGACAAGGCGGCGGTCTCCTATCAGATCATCCTGACCAAGGCCGACAAGATGAAGCCGCACGAGGTCGAGGCGGCCCGTATCAAGACCGAGGCGGCGATAGCCAAGCGTCCAGCCGCCTTCCCGCGCGTGCTCGCCACCTCCTCGGAAAAGGGCGACGGCCTGGCCGAGCTGCGCGCCGAGATCATGACCGCCTGCGCGGTGCACCCCTAGCCACAACACCAAGCTCGTCCTCCTCCGGGCGGCCGAAGGCTGATCCGGGGACCCAAGCTGAGGTGCAAAACCGGCGAACCCGCTTGGGTCCCCCGGATCGTCTTTCAGACGACCGGAGGATGACGAAGTGGTTTGCCAATGATGACGCGGGGTCATACTTCCCGCTGCACGCCCCGCATGGAACAACTGGCCCATCCAATCGACAGGGCCAGCCATCATGCTCTCCACCACCGGCCGCACGGCCTATGACGCCGACCTCGAGCTGTTCCGCGATCAGGTGCGGAAGTTCTTCGACAAGGAGCTCTACCCCCATCTCGACCGGTGGGAGGCCGAGGGCATCGTCGATCGCGAGTTCTGGAAAGCCTATGGCGCGGCGGGCCTGCTGTGCCCGCAGGTCCCGTCCGAATACGGCGGCCTGGAGCTGGACTACCGCTTCAACGCGGTGATCGGCGAGGAACTCGCCTACGCCGGCTCATCGGCCGGCGTCACCCTGCAGTCCGACATCACCGTCGACTACCTGATCAACTACGGGTCGGAGGAGCAGAAGAAGCGCTTCCTGCCCGGCATGGTCTCCGGCGAGATCATCACCGCCATCGCCATGACCGAACCCGGCACGGGGTCGGACCTGCAAGGCGTGCGCACCACCGCCCGGCGCGACGGCAACCACTATGTCGTCAACGGTTCGAAGACCTACATCACCAACGGCCAGAACGCCGACGTGGTGATCGTGGTCGCCAAGACCGACCCGACGCTCGGCTCCAAGGGCATCTCGCTGATCCTGGTCGAGCGCGGCGCCGAAGGCTTCGAGCGCGGCCGCAACCTGGACAAGGTCGGGCAACACTCGGCCGACACCTCCGAGCTGTTCTTCAACGACGTCCGCGTGCCGATCACCAATTGCCTGGGCGAGGAAGGCCGAGGCTTCGCCTATCTGATGGGCCAGCTACCGCAGGAGCGCCTGCAGATCGCCGTGGCCGGCCAAGCCGGCGCCCAACGCGCCTTCGACGAGGCGGTGAAGTTCACCAAGGAACGCAAGGCCTTTGGACAGTCGATCTTCGACTTCCAGAACACCCGCTTCACCCTGGCGGCGCTGAAGGCCAAGCTGCAGGTCGGCTGGGCCCACCTGGACTGGGCGATCACCCGCCACGTGGCCGGCGAACTGACCGCCGCCGAGGCCTCGGCCGCCAAGTTGTTCCACACCGAACTGCAATGGGAGGCCTGCGACATCGCCCTCCAACTGCACGGCGGCGCCGGCTACATGAACGAATATCCCATCGCCCGCCTGTGGCGCGACGCCCGAGTGCAGCGCATCTATGGCGGCACCTCCGAGATCATGAAAGAGGTCGTCGCCCGCTCGATCTGACGCCGCCGCCGCTATTCCAGCGCCGGTTCGTCACGCCGGCCCCTCCAAGGCGGTGACAGGCGGGCCAGGGTCCGCTATCGGAGCGCTCCGACTAGGGCGCGATGGCCGAACCTGGACGCCGGGTTCGGCGGCTGGCGCGTCCTAACTCTTCGACTTGGAGCCGCGAGAGGCTCTTGGAGGGCCGAAAGCCTTGACCGACGACGCCGAAGAACAGGGCTGGGCCACAGCGAAGACCCTGGCCACGGCCCTGCCCTACATCCAGATCTACGACCGCGAGGTCGTGACGATCAAATACGGCGGGCACGCCATGGGCGAGGAAAGCGTCGCCAAGCTGTTCGCCGCCGACGCCGTGCTGCTGAAGATGCTGGGCGTCCATCCCGTGGTCGTCCACGGCGGCGGGCCGCAAATCTCGCGCATGCTGGACAAGGCCGGCGTGAAGTCGACCTTCATCGACGGCCTGCGGGTGACCGACGAAGCCACGATGGAAGTGGCCGAGATGGTGCTGTCCGGCGCGATCAACAAAGAGATCGCCAACTGGATCACCCTGGCCGGCGCCGAGGCCGACGTGCGCGGCGTGGGCCTGTCGGGCAAGGACGCCCGCCTGATCACCGTCGAGAAGGCGCATCGCACCAAGAAGGATCCCGACAGCCAGATCGAACAGGTGGTCGACCTGGGCTTCGTCGGCGAGCCGACCCGCATCGATCCCAAGCTGATCGAGGCCCTGATCTATGCCGACGAGGACTACATCCCTGTGGTCGCGCCGATCGGCGTGTCGGTCGAGGGCGAGACTTACAACATCAACGCCGACACCGTGGCCGGCGCCCTGGCCGGCGCCCTGAACGCCAAGCGCATGCTGCTGCTGACCGACGTGCGCGGCGTGCTGGACGCCAACGGCGACCTGATCCGCCAGATGACGCTGGCCGAGGCCCGCGAAGCCATCACCTCGGGCGTGGCCACCGGCGGCATGATCCCAAAGTTGGAGACCGCCATCTCGGCGGTGGAATCGGGCGTCGAAGCCGTGGTCATCCTGGACGGCCGTCGCCCGCACGCCATGCTGACCGAGCTCTTCACCGAGCACGGCTCGGGCACGCTCATCCGCGCATGAGGCCCGACCTCTCGCACATCGACACCTGGCTCTTCGACCTGGACAACACCCTCTACCCGGCTGAGTCCGGGTTCATGAGCCAGGTCGAGGGCCGGATGACCGCCTTCGTGGCCAAGGTCACCGGGCTGCCGATGGAGGAATCCTATGCGCTGCAGAAGAAGTATCTGGCCGAACATGGCCTGACCCTGAAGGGCCTGATGCTTCACCACGGCGTCGATCCCGCCGACTTTCACGCCCTTTTCCACGACCTGTCCCTGGACCTCCTGGCCCAGGATCCGGAGTTGGTGGCGGCCATCGCGGGCCTGCCCGGCCGCCGATTGATTTTCACCAACGCCGACGACAAGCACGCCGAACGGGTGCTGGCCCACCTGGGCCTGCGCGGACTGTTCGACGACGTCTTCCACATCCACTCGTTCGGGTTCGCGCCCAAGCCCGATCCGCTGGGCTTCGAGCGGATGATCGACGCCCATGGGCTGACTCCCGCTACGACCTCGTTCTTCGAGGACTCCGAGCATAATTTGAAGCCAGCGGCGGACCTTGGCATGACCACCGTCCTGGTCGGCGCCAAGGCGCTCGCCTCCACCGCACCCTTTGTCCACCACCGCACCGATAAGCTGACGCCGTTCCTGACGGCGGCGCGCCTCAAGGAAGCCAACTGATGTCCGACGACCTGAAGTCCGTGATCGAAGCCGCCTGGGAAGCCCGGGCCGATATCAACACCGGAACCCAAGGCACCGTTCGCGAAGCCGTCGAAGAGACCCTGAGCCGACTGGACGCCGGGACCCTGCGCGTCGCCACCCGCGGCGACGACGGCGTCTGGACCACGCACCAGTGGGCCAAGCAGGCGATCCTGCTGTCCTTCCGCCTCATCCCGAACATGCTGATGGACGCCCCGGCCCCCGGCCCGTTCTGGGACAAGGTCCCCTCGAAGTTCGCCGGTTGGGACGCCGCCCGGTTCGAGGCCGCCGGCTTCCGCGCCGTGCCCGGCGTCGTGGCCCGCCGCGGCGCTTTCATCGCCCGCAACACCGTGCTGATGCCGTCGTTCGTCAACATCGGCGCCTATGTCGATGAGGGCACGATGGTCGACACCTGGGCCACGGTCGGCTCCTGCGCCCAGATCGGCAAGAACGTGCACCTCTCGGGCGGCGCCGGCATCGGCGGCGTGCTGGAGCCGCTGCAGGCCAACCCGACCATCATCGAGGACAACTGCTTCATCGGCGCCCGCTCCGAAGTCGCCGAGGGCGTCATCGTCCGTGAGGGCAGCGTGTTGTCGATGGGCACCTTCATCACCTCGACCACCCGCATCGTCGATCGCAAGACCGGCGAAGTGTTCATGGGCGAAGTGCCGCCCTATTCGGTGATCATGCCGGGCTCGATGCCCAGCCCGTTCGGCGAGGGCCTGCCCTCGATCAACTGCGCGGTCATCGTCAAGACCGTGGACGAGCGCACCCGCTCGAAGACCTCGATCAACGAGCTGCTGCGCGACTGATCGCGCGGGACGCGTCCCCGCGTCCTCCACAGTCCATCAACTGATTCGCTAACAGGCCCGCTTGCGGGCCTGTTTTCGTATGCGCGTTGATTTTGAGGGATTCCAGCGGCCTGACCGCCGCCTCTGGGACAAATCATCCACAGGAAAACACCCGCAACCAGACTCCCGATGAGCGTTTACCATAGCAATCGCTTCTCGCCCAACAGGCGAATCAGTAACTTACCTATTGAACACCGCACGACGCAGCGTAACCAAACTACCGTTTGAAATAGCAGAGCTCCTGCCTGGGGAATCTCTGCTGCTTCGAGCGAGAGAATGACTGCTGCTGACAACACGGTTAACTTGAATTAACTTTAATGCAAGGCCCGCATCATGAATCCAGCGCCTTCGCTCAAAGTCGTAGCCTCCTCAAAGTCTCGCGGCGAGCAAGCCGCGGCAGAGGCCTCGCTCAGCTCTCTGGATGTGGAGACCATGCGGTCCTACTATCGCTGGGGCGGCCACCTCTCGACCGCCCTGGTCCGCATCCGCTCGAAGTTCGACGGCGACCTGGACCAGTGCCTGCTCTACCTGATCTTCCTGCTGGCCGAGCTTTCGGAGTCGATGCCGCGCGGGCCGCGCCCGCCGCAGACCTTCCGCCGTCGCCGCGGCCTGAACGCGCTCAGCCTGGCCGAAATCACCCAGATCCCGCGCGAGACCGCGCGGCGCAAACTGCTGGCCTTGGTGGAGCGGGGCTATCTGGTCCGCGAGGGCGACGGCCTCTTCACGCTGGGCGACGCCTATGACGCCAGCCAGTTCTTCGACGACCTGAAGCCCCTGCTAGGCGAGACGGTCCAGGCCGAGAAATAGCGCCGCGCCGGGCGCTAGTCGGTCCCGTCGAGCTTGCGCCACAAGGCGCGGATGGCGAGGGCGCGCAGCGCCGCGTCCTCGGATTCCAGCGGCGCCAAGCCCAGCTTCTCAAGACAATCGTTCAATGTCAGCGGCTCGCGCCGCGACAGCCCGATGCCTCGCTGACGGGCGACCGCCTGGAAGCGCCGCCAGGCGCACTCAGCGCCCGCCGCGCCCGCCACCGCCTGATCGGGCAACATGCCGGCCTGCAGCACGCGGTGGAAGCCGACCAGGGTCGCCCCCGCGCACAGCCTGACCGCCAACTCGCCGAACAGCGCGTCGCTGATCGGCTCGACCAGCAGGTCCTCGCTGGCCGCGCCGCCGTACATCATCACCGGGCTGGTCGAGCGGACGAAGGCGCTGAACGCCACGTTGCCGCGGTCGTCCACGAAGGCGTACTGCATCACCTGCTGGCGCCCATCGGCGGCGACCAGACGGGCGGCGAAGTAGAGATGGTCGCTGGCGGACACCTGGCGCGGCGATTTCGGGACGGCGTCACGAACAAAGGTGTCGCTTCGCCGGCCCGCCCCGCACCAGGCGAGCAGATCGGCGATGCTCTCGCCGCGTTCGGGCGGCGGCTGCGCGATACTTTTACGAAATAACATCAACATGACTTCGGCCCCGACAGCTGACTCATCGAGCATCCGCCGCGCCGGGTCGATGCGGTCGCTTCCCATTTCGGGCTGCCGGGGGCGGCTCGCCTACCCATTTCGGGCGCGGCGCTCAACACGCCCGCCATTGCTCCGCGCCGCAGCCCCGGTTACCAGCATCCCATGTCCGAGCTCGACCCCATCGCCCTCACCCAAGAACTGATCCGCCGCCCGTCGGTGACCCCCGCCGACGAGGGCGCCATGGACATCGTCCAGCGCACCCTGGAAGGGCTGGGCTTCGCCTGCCGACGGATGCGCTTTGGGGAGATCGAGAACCTCTACGCCCGCTACGGGACCGCGCGGCCGAACCTCTGCTTCGCCGGCCACACCGACGTGGTGCCGGTGGGCGACGCCCAGGCCTGGAGCCGCGAGGCCTTCGCCGCCGAGATCGTCGACGGCATGCTGATCGGCCGGGGTTCGGTCGACATGAAGAGCGCCGTGGCCGCCTTCGCCGCCGCCGCCGGCAAGGCCATCGCGGCCGGCCAGGTGAAGGGCTCGCTGTCCTTCCTGATCACCGGCGACGAAGAAGGCGTGGCCACCCACGGCACCAAGATGGTCGTCGAGGCGCTGAAGGCGGAGGGCGAGATCCTCGACCACTGCATCGTCGGCGAGCCCTCCAGCGCCGAGACCTTCGGCGACATGATCAAGATCGGCCGTCGCGGCTCGATCAACACCTGGATCACGGTCGACGGCCGCCAGGGCCACGTCGCCTATCCGCACCGCGCCGCCAACCCGATCCCGGTGCTGGTCGACCTGCTGGCCACGTTGCAGAACCACGTGCTGGATGCGGGCTATACCGGCTTCCAGCCCTCCAACCTGGAGGTCACCACGGTCGACGTGGCCAACGGCGCCACCAATGTTATTCCGGCCCAGGCCAAGGCCCGCCTCAACATCCGCTTCAACCCCTCCCACAAGGGCGCCGAACTGGCCGCCTGGATCGAGGCGGAAGCCGCCAAGGCCGCCGAAGGTTTCGCCGGGACCATCAAGGTCGAACCCGTGGTCAGCGGCGAGGCCTTCCTGACCGAGCCCGGGGCCTTCACCGAAGTCGTGGCCGCCGCGGTTCAGGACGTCTCGGGCGCCGCGCCCGAGCTTTCCACCACCGGCGGAACCTCCGACGCCCGTTTCATCCGCGACCTCTGCCCGGTGGTCGAGCTCGGCCTGGTCGGCAAGACCATGCACTCCGTCGATGAGCGTGCGCCGGTCGAGGAAATCCGCGATCTGCAGCGGGTCTATGAGCGCGTGATCGAGCGGTACTTCGCCGCGTTCGGCTGAGATGAACTAGATGCTCCCCCGCTGGGGGAGCTGTCAGCAAAGCTGACTGAGGGGGACTTTGACTCTTTGGAGGCCGCTGCCCCCTCCGTCTCGCCTCCAGCGATCCACCTCCCCCAGTGGGGGAGGATCTAAGACTCGTATTTCACGCCGACCAGATAGAGCCCATCGGCCGGCGCCACCGGACCGCAGGCCTTGCGGTCGCGAGCCTCAAGCGCAGCCTTCACGTCGGCGGCGCTCCAGCGTCCGATCCCGACCTCGGCCAGGGTGCCGGTCATCGAGCGGACCTGGCGGTGCAGGAACGAGCGGGAAGCGAATTCCAGCAGCACCTGCTCGCCCTCGCGCCAGACCCGGGCCACGTCCATGGTCTTGATCGGCGATTTGGCCTGGCACTGCATGTGGCGGAAGGTGGTGAAGTCGTGGTTGCCGATCAGCACCTGGGCGGCCTCCTGCATCGCCTCGGCGTCGAGCGGCTTCTTCACGTGCCAGACCTTGCCCCGGTCGAGGGCCGGCGGGCTCTTGCGATTCAGGATCCGGTAGATGTAGCGCCGCTCGACCGCCGAAAACCGCGCATGCCAATCCCCCTCCGCCACCTGGGCGTCGAGGACCGCGATCGGCTCTGGCATGAGATGAGCGTTCAAGGCGTCGCGCACGACCTCGGGCCGCCAGTCGCGCTCCAGGTCGATATGGATCACCTGGCCCGTCGCATGGACCCCGGTGTCGGTGCGGCCGGCCGCTTGCAGGCGCAGGGTCTGGCCGCTGAAGGCCTTCACCGCGCGCTCGACGGCGCCCTGCACCGAGGGCAAGGTCTCCTGCGCCTGGAAGCCCTTATAGGGGCGGCCGTCATATTCGATCGTCAGGCGGTAGCGCGGCATCAGTCGAGCTGGGTCCCGGCAGGCACGGCCAGGCCGCGCAGAAAGGTTTCGGCGTCCTGCGGGCCACGCCCCTCGCGCTGCACGCGCAGCAGCCGCACGGCTCCCTCGCCGCAGGCGATCAGCAGGGCGTCGTCCAGCGCCACGCCCGGCGCGCCGGCGCCGTCCTCCAGCCGCGACAGCAGCGCCTTCACGCGGAGCGGCCCCTTCTCGGTCGGCAGTTCGAACCAGGCGCCCGGGAAGGGCGAGAGGCCCCTGATCTTGGCGTCGATCTCGGCCGCCGGCTTGGTCCAGCCGATCCGCGCCTCCTTGGGGCGGATCTTCTTGGCGTAGGTCTCGCCCTCTGCCCGCTGCGGCGTGGCGCTGATCTCGCCACGCTCGACGGCGGCCATGGTGGCGGCGAGCAGACGGGCGCCGACTTCGGCCAACCGATCATGCAAGGTCCCGGCGGTTTCCAGAGCGTCGATGCTGACGCGCTCGGAGGCCAGCACCGGCCCCTCGTCCAGGCCCTCGGTCATCTGCATGACCTCCACGCCCGTCACCTTGTCGCCGGCCATGATCGCCCGTTGGATCGGCGCCGCGCCCCGCCAGCGCGGCAGCAGCGAGGCGTGCAGGTTGAAGCAGCCCAATTTCGGAGCGTCCAGCACCGCCGCTGGCAGGATCTGGCCGAACGCCACCACCACCCCGGCGTCGAGGTTCAGGGCGGCGAAGGCCTCGACCTCATCCGGATCACGCATCGAGACCGGGGTCCGCACCGGGATGCCGCGCGCCTCCGCATAGGCCTGGACCGGCGAGGGCTTTAGCGCCTGGCCGCGCCCGCGGGGGGCCGGCGGCTGGGAATAGACGCAGGCGACCTCGTGCCCGGCCTGGACCAGGGCGTCGAGGGCCGCGACGGCGAAGTCGGGAGTTCCAAGAAAGGCGATACGCATCGCACTCGGTTTAGACGCGAAGGACGATTTTAGGAACCACACGCAAGCTTGGCCGTTCATCTGCAAGCTCGGGTAGGGAGAAACTCAATGCGCAACCTAATGATCATCAGCATGGCTGTCGCCGGTCTGGCCCTTTCGGCCTGCTCGGAAGCCAAGCAGGAACAAGCCAAAGCCACCGCGGACCGTGCAGCCGCCGACGCCAAGACCGCCGCCGAGAAGGCCGCCGTCGAAGCCAGGGCCGCCGCATCGAGCGTCGCCGCCGAAACCAGGGCCGCCGCGACGGGTCCCGCGGCGCAGCAAACGCGCGAACGGGTCGCGACCGCGGCTCAGGGCGCGGCGGTCCAAGCCAGGGGCGCCGCCGTCCAGGCCAAGGGCGCGGCCCAGGCCGCCGCCCGTGACACCAAGGCCGCGATCCACGACGCCACCGCCCCGACGCCGACCCCGGCCGCGCCGACAAACTAGGCCCGCGCAGACGCCCTCCCGGGAACAGCCCCGGGCAGGGCCGTCAGTTGGACGCTACCGGCGCAGCGTCCAGGTCGTTTCGCGGCCGGCCGGGACGAAGCCGAGCCGCTCCAGAATAGGCCGGCTGGTGTCGCGCGCCTCGATGCTGAGATAGGCCAGGCCCCGCGTCTTGGCCTCAAGGACCCGCGCGGCCACCAGCGCCCGGTAGAGCCCTCGTCCTCGATAGGCCGGGGCGACGCCGCCCCCGAACAGCGCTCCAAACGACCTGCCCGCCGCCATCTCCAGCCGCGCCGAGGCGACCGCTTGCCCGCCGGCCCAGGCGACGAACAGCGCCATGTTCGGGTCATCCAGTTGCTTGGCGAACGCCTCGCGCTGCCAGGCCTCCTCCTGGCCGAAAGCCAGGCCGGCGGCGCTGACGAAGCCATCCAGGTCGGCCAGGGTCCGCGCTCTTCGCACCTCGACCTCGCCCGCGAGCGGGGCGGTCAGGTCATCGGTCAGGTCGAAGAACATCAGCGTGCCCGGCGGGTCCGGCTCGAAGCCCGCCGCCGACAGGCAGGCGGCCAGGCCCGGCGGGCCGTCGTGGTCATAGACGCGCCACATCAGCTCTTCACCCCGCGCGCGGAACCACCTCGCCTGCTCGGCGACGACAGCGCCCATGGTCTGCGTCGTCAGATCCCAGCGCGAGACATAGTTGAAGCCCCCGGTCAGCAGGATGAGCCCTCCGCGGCGCTCCACGGAGATTCCGGCCGGCGGCGCGGGATTGGCGCGGACTTCGGCGTCGAAACGGGCAAGCACGCGGTCAAAGTCCATCGCCTGACGCTAGCGAGGATCGGCGCAGCAAGCGAGACTGAAGGTCCCATCCGGCGCTGGGCGGCCCGACCACGTCGTCATCCTCCGGTCGTCTGAAAGACGAGCCGGGGGACCCAAGCTGAGTTGCCGAACTTGCGCGTCAGCTTGGGTGCCCCGGATCTCGCTTCGCGAGCCCGGAGGATGACGAGTGAGAGGTGGCGGCGCTCGCTACTCGGCCGTGGTCGGGCTGATG
>JBEBYB010000010.1:0-54006 GCA_040391295.1 Phenylobacterium sp.
CTCCGGGCTCGCGCAGCGAGATCCGGGGGACCCAAGCCGAGTTGCCGAACTTGCTAGGCCGCTTGGGTCCCCCGGATCGTCTTTCAGACGACCGGAGGATGACGAAGAGGGAGTTAGTCCTCCGCGAACGTCACCGCCGCCACGGCGTCGGGCTCCAGGAACTTGGCGGCTGAGATCGCCTCGGCCTCGACGGCCTTGCGATCCTTGGCTGAGACCGCGTCGAACAGGCGCACGCTCACCGCGACGGTCTTCTTCTTCGGCTCGATCCGCCAGGTCCCGACCACGACGCCGTCGACCAGCACCATGGCCGGGATCAGCCCGTTCTTGCTGGCCATCAGCGGGGCGTGCTCGGGGCGGATGATCCCGGTCCGGTCGGCGCGGCCCAGGACCGCCCCGTCGAAATCGGCCAGCAGCCGCACGGGCGCAGGGGTGTCGCCGCTCGGTCGCGGGGCGTGCTTGAGGTCGAACAGCGTGCGCTTGCGCTCGTCCTTGAAGGTGACGACGTCGTCGCCCAGACCCTCGAAGACCAGCGCCGCCGCGCCCAGGCCAGACCAGGCGGCGAAGTCGGCCGGCAGGCAGGGCCCGTGGGCGGCCAGATAGCGCCGCGCCAACTCATGCGGCCGGGGCGTGGGATATTCGTCCAGGCCCAGCCAGGTCTTGGCCAGGGTGAAGACCCCGCCTGGCTCGTGCCCAAAGGGGGCGTTGGACGAGGCCTGGACCAGAGGCAGGAAGATGCGTGCGGCATAGGCCAGGGGCCGCACCGCCTTGACGCCCTGCGCCTCCAGAACCTCCCGGACGCTCTCGAATTTCTTCGGCTCGGTCTCGAAGTGCCGCCGGGAGATGTCGAGCACGCGCTCCAACTCCTCGGTGGTCGGTTTCACGCCCCAGGGCAGAGTGACGTTGCGCGGCGGCATGATGGTGGTGCGATAGGCCAGCACGTCCTTGGCGCTGGCCAGGTGCAGGGTGCCGCGCATCAGAGTGGAGCGCACGACCTGACGTTCATGGATCGCCTTCAGAAGATCGCCACGCTCGAACCCGTCCAGCCGCGCCCAGAGGCCCAGGAACGGCGCCCGGGGCAGTTGGGCCTGGATGGCGAACAGCCGCTCCAGGGCCTCCACCGGACCGATCTTCTCGCGGGCCAGCAGCATCTGCCGGGCCAACAGGATCCTGTTCAGGTCGCGCTGGGTAAGAATTTGATCAGCCATAGGTAGAGGATCGCTGAGAGAACGGCGTCCGACCAGCCCCATTGCTCAAACCGCAGCTTGCCTAATTGCGCTTCCGTCCCCATTCCACCCTTCGCGCCCGCGCATTTTCCGCGCGCGGCCAGGAGGCGAGTTTGAAAAAGGGCTTCATCGAACCGGGCGCGAAGCCGAGGCGGTTCTACAAGGACGTCGCGGTGGTGGCTGAGGAGGGCGGTTTCGCCGTCAAGCTCGACGGCCGCAACGTTCGCTCGCCCAAGGGCGGCAAGCTCAATGTTCCGACCCGGGCGCTGGCCGACATGGTCGCCACCGAGTGGGCGGGCCAGGGCGAAGTGATCGAGATGGCGGACATGGCCATCACCCGCCTGGCCTTCACCGCCACCGAAGCCATTCCGCCGGCCCGCGACGCGACCGCCGAGCAGGTCGCCGAGTACGCGGCCTCCGATCTGCTCTGCTACTTCGCCGGCGAGCCCGAGAGCCTGCATCAGCGGCAGATCGAGGCCTGGGAGCCGATCCTGCAGCGGGCCGAGCGCGAATTGGCCGTGGTCTTCGTGCGCACCACCGGCATCACCCATACCGCCCAGCCGGAAGAAACCCTGGCCAAGATCAAGGCCTTGGCGCTCGAACTGGATGACTTCAACCTGACCGGCGTGGCGTTCGGGGTTCCGTTGTTCGGCTCGGGCGTGCTGGCCTTCGCTCTCCATCGCGGTTGGCTGACCGGCGAGGAGGCCTTCACCCTGTCGCGGGTCGATGAGGCCTATCAGCAGGAAAAATGGGGCATCGACGAAGAGGCCGCCGAACGCACGGCGCGCCTGCTGGTCGAGAGCCAGATGCTGGAACAGTGGTTCAAGGCGCTGGCCTAGCGAGCACAGGGCCGGCGACAAACGCCGGCTCGGACCTTTCGGCGCTGCTTTTCGTGCCTAGATGTCCGGCATGACCGAGACGCTCCAACCCTGGCTCGATCGTTGGCGGCTGACGCCGGATGGCGAAGCCTTCACCACCGAATATACCGGTAGCCGGCTGCTGCCCGTCCTGCGCGACGGGCAGGCCGCGATGCTGAAGGTCAGTCCGTCGCCCGAGGAGATCGCCGGCGGGGCGCTGATGGAATGGTGGGCCGGCGAGGGCGCGGCGCGGGTGCTGGCCCGCGAGGGCGAGGCCCTTCTGCTGGAGCGGGCGACGGGCCCGCGGCGTCTGACGGCCATGTCGAAGGCCGGCGAGGACGAGGCCGCCACCCAGATCATCTGCGACGTGATCGAGGTGCTGCACGCCCCGCGTCAGCGCACGCCCCCGTCAACCTTGGTTCCTCTCGATATCTGGTTTCGCGAGTTGGGCCGCCAGGCCGCGGCGCGGGGCGGCGCTCTGGCGACCGCGCATCAAGCCGCCCAGGCCTTGCTGGCCGAACCGCGAGACATCGTGGCGCTGCACGGTGACGTGCATCACGCCAACGTCCTCGACTTTGGCCCGCGCGGCTGGCTCGCTATCGACCCTAAGGGCGTACTGGGCGAGCGTGGCTATGACTACGCCAATACGTTCTGCAATCCCGACATGGCGAGCGCCCTGCAACCGGGCCGCTTGCAGCGATACCTGGACCAGGTGTCCGAGCGGGCTGGGATGGAGCCCAGGCGGCTGCTGATGTGGATTTTGGCCTATAGCGGGCTGTCGGCGGCCTGGATCTTGGGCGACGGCGATCTCGCGCGTTTCGATCCGTCGATCGCCGAGCTGGCCGCGGCGCAGCTCGGCGCCTGAGGCCTCAAGCCCGGCAGGCTCGGACCTCGGCGGCCATCAGGCGGGCAAGGCCGCCGCCAAGGCCGCGTTGTCGCCCCGCTGCAGCGGGTCACGGAGCGGTTGGCCGTCCTGGGCGAATTCCAACGAAACGGAATTGATGCAATAGCGCAGGCGGGTCGGGGGCGGCCCGTCCGGGAACAAGTGGCCCTGGTGGCTGTCGCAGCGCGCGCAGCGGGTCTCGATCCGCACCATGCCGTGGCTGACGTCGCGCACGGCGACGACGTGGCTCTCGGCATAGGGGGCGTAGAAGCTGGGCCAGCCGGTGCCGCTCTCGAACTTGGTGTGGGCGCGGAACAGCGGCAGGGCGCAGAGGCGGCAGCAATAGACCCCGTCCTCCTTGTTATCGAGCAGCCCGCCGCAGAACGGCGCTTCGGTTCCGTGGTGCAACAGGACCTCGGCCTCTTCGCGGGTGAGGCCGGCTTCGAGGCCCTGGCGTTCGGCCGGGCTGGGCGCGGTGAGATCGAATCCGGTGGGGGAGGCGGCTGTCGTGCTCATGGAGTCCAATCTAAGGTCCCTGCGGGGTTAGCGAAAGTAGCTCGCGGAGAATGAGCGCATCGGCCAGACGCCCGGCGTGGACATGGGCGCCGCCGTGAAGCTGCGCTAACGCGGCGGTTCGACCGCCTCCACCTCGCCAAACACTTCGCGGAAGCTGGCGCGCAGGGCGTCGTCGGCCTCGTCCATGGTGACGGGTAGGCCAAGGTCCACCAGACTGGTCACGCCGTGCTCGGTCTGGCCGCAGGGGACGATGCCGGCGAAGTGGCCCAGGTCCGGCTCGACGTTGAGCGAAACGCCGTGGAACGACACCCAGCGCCGCAGCTTCACGCCGATCGCCGCGATCTTGTCCTCGCGAATCGGCAGGCCCGGCGTGCGGCGTTCGACCCAGACCCCGACGCGACCGTCACGAATCTCGCCATCGACATTGAACCTTCCGAGCGCTCCGATCACCCAGGCCTCGAGGCTGGCGACGAAGGCGCGGACGTCGCGCTGGCGCTGGGTCAGGTCGAGCATCACATAGGCCACCCGCTGCCCGGGACCATGATAGGTGAACTGCCCGCCGCGGCCGGAGGCGAAGACCGGGAAACGATTCGGGTCCAGCAGGTCGGCCGGCTTGGCCGACACCCCGCCCGAATAGAGCGGCGGATGCTCCAGCAGCCAGACAAGCTCTCCGGCTCGCCCCTCGGCGATGGCCTGGGCGCGCGCCTCCATGGCGGCGACCGCTTCGGGGTAGGGCACATGACCGCTGGAGACCGCCCAGCCAGCGGGAACGCCGTCCTGCCGGCCAAAGAGCGGGGCGTCTGCGGGGAGGGTTAACGACCGGTCAAGCATGTCGGACTCAATGTGGCGCCTGGGGCGGGCTGAACAAGGCTCGGCCGGCTATGTCTTAGAGTTTCGAGGGCTTTTCGTCTTGGGTCAGATCAAAGAGGTCAACGTCGAGATATCGGTCGTGCTCGGCCGATCGACGCTGCCGATGCAGCAATTGCTGCGTATGGGACGTGGCGCGGTGATCCCCCTCGACGCCGGGGTGAACGACGAGGTCTGGATCCTGGCGAACAACCATCCGGTCGCCCGCGGGGAGATACAGATCAACGAGGACCGCATCTCGATCGCCGTCACCCGCGCAGCAAATGTGTATGATTTCATGGCCGGCGGTCAGTAGGACTTCACAAAGCCAAAAGCGTTTGCTAACAGCCGCGCCTCACCACGAGCGGTCGTGGCGGAATTGGTAGACGCGCAGCGTTGAGGTCGCTGTGGGGCAACCCGTGGAAGTTCGAGTCTTCTCGACCGCACCAGTGAAACAAGGTCGTCAACAGCCGGTAGAACAGTCTTAGTCTGAACAATCAGGGAGGTCCGAATGAGCCGCGAAACGGCTGACCCGACTGACGTTCATGACAAGACGCCTCCCGAATTTGAGGAAGATCTTGAAGACCTCGCCCTTGGCGAGGACTACGCGCTAAACCCGGACTTCGTCGCGATGGTGGTTGACGCCGCCGATCGCGGCGACGCCGAGCGCCTCCGGGATCTATTGGCGGCGCTGCACCCGGCCGACGTGGCCGACTTGATGGGCTTTCTTTCGGCCGATCATCGCGAAGAGATTCTGGCGCACCTGGCGCCGGAGGCTCTCGCCGAAATTCTCTCCGAACTCGACACCCAGATTCGCGAAGAGGTCCTGGAGACCGTCGCGCCCGCGACCCTGGCCAAGGCGCTGGAGGAGCTCGATTCGGACGACGCCGCCGACGTGGTCGACGACCTGGAGGCCGACAAGCGCGTCCAGGTCCTGGCGGCCATGCCAGAGAGCGAGCGGACCGCGATCGAATCATCGCTGGCTTATGAGGACGAGACCGCCGGCCGCCTGATGCAGCGCGAGGTGGTCGCCGCACCCCAGTTCTGGACCGTCGGCCAGACCATCGATCACTTCCGCAAGAACGGCGATGACCTGCCCGAGCTGTTCTTCGACGTCTATGTGATCGACCCCAGCTACCGGCCGGTGGGCGCCGCGCCCGTCAGTCATCTGCTGCGCGCCCGGCGCGACACCCCGCTGGCGCAGATCATGGAGCCCGTCACCGAAATTCCGGTCGGAATGGACCAGGAGGAGGTGGCCTACATCTTCGACAAGTACCACCTGATCTCCGCGCCGGTCGTGGAGCCGGGCGGCCGGCTGGTCGGCCAGATCACGGTCGACGACATCGTCGGGGTCATTCAGGACGAGAGCGAAGAAGACATCCTGGCCCTGGCCGGTGTGTCCGACGCCGGCCGGAACGCTCTGGTGATCGACATCATCCGCGCGCGCCTGCCCTGGCTGATGATCAACACCGTGACCGCCGCCTTGGCCGCCAGCGTGATTCACGGCTTCGAGGGGGAGATCGCCAAGCTGGTGACCCTGGCGGTGCTGATGCCCATCGTGGCCTCCCTGGGCGGCAACGCCGGGACCCAGGCCCTGGCGGTCGCCGTGCGCGCTCTGGCCAGCAAGGAGCTGTCGGAGGTCAACGTCTATCGCACCGTCTTCCGCGAGATGGCGGTGGGCCTGGCCAACGGCGCGGCCCTGGCCCTGGTCACCGGGGTAGTGGTCTTCTTCCTGTTCAAGGATCTGCTCTTGAGCATCACTTTCGGCTTGGCCTTGGTGATCAATCTCTTCGTGGCGTCGCTGGCCGGCGTGCTGGCGCCCTTGACCCTGGAGAAGATGGGCCGAGACCCGGCCGTTTCGTCGTCGGTGTTCGTGACGTTCGCCACCGATTTCACCGGCTTCTTCGCGTTCCTCGGCCTGGCCGCCCTGATCATGCTTTAAGCGGCGCCTATCTTGCGGGCAGACGACTGGGCGGGTGCGCCCATGTGTCAGGATGGGTCAAGCTTAGACCATGAAACCGCGTTATCAGGTGTCCCGGTCAGCCATTGAGCTGATCAAACGTTTTGAAGGCTATCGCCATAGGTCGGCGCAGCTGGCCGATGGTCGCTGGACGATCGGCTATGGTCACACCCTGACCGCCCGCGAGGGCGCCGAAGTCTCGGAACAGGACGCCGAAGCCCTCCTTATCTACGACCTGATCGCGGTCGCCCATTCGGTGAACGAGTGGATCTACACGCCCCTGACCCAGAACCAGTTCGACGCTCTGACGGCGTTCGCCTTCAATATTGGTCTCGACAATTTCCGGGGATCTTCGGTTTTGCGCCGCCTCAATGAAGGCGCTTTGATCCAGGCCGCCTGCGCGATGGAGCTGTGGCGCAAGGCCGAGTTCGAGGGCGAGAAGATCGTCGTCGACGCCCTGGTCCGCCGCCGCTCGGCGGAAAAGACTCTTTTCCTGACCCCCAGCAAGGGCTGGGTGCCGGCCCCCTCGCCATTGCTGCGTCCCAATCTCGATATGGACTCCACCGGCGTCGTCCCGCGCCAGGCGCCGACCGCGCTCAACGCCTCGCTCACCGGGCCGGTCGCCATCGTCGAGCGCGACGAAGCTGGCCAGGAGCGGCCAAACCCGGCGAGCGAGGAGGCTCCGAGCCCCGCCGCCGCGGCCGCGGCGGGCGTCGCCTCGCGCCTGTCGACCATCTTCACCGACGACGCGGACAATATCCGCGCGGTGGCCGAGGCCGGGCCGTCCCTGCCGCGACTGATCATCGAAGAGACGGCGGCCTCGGCCCTGTCGCCATTCCCCCAGGCGCTTGGGGGCGAGGCCGAACTCGCCTTCAATCTGGCCCCGCCCGAGGATGAGCCGGAGCCCCGCGTTAGCCATCCGCCGAAGCTGGAGCTGGTGGCCGCCAACGAGTCCGAGCCGAGCCTGTTCGACGGCCTGGAGGCCTTGAACGGCGGGCGCCAACTCGTGCTTCCCGAGGCCGAGATCGAGTATGATCGCAAGCCGGCGGCCGCCTCCCTTCAGCCGGTCGAGGACGAGGCTGTGGGGCCGCCGATGTTCGACGCCACGCGGCCGGCGCGGAAATCCAAGCCCAGCTTCCTGCCGGCCTTCGGGTTGGCCACGGCCGGCGTCGCGCTGTTCGGGGGCTGCCTGTTCTGGGCGATCAACGTGCCCAGCCCGCCGGACGAGGGCGTGATGGCGCCTGGAACGGTCGTCTGGCTGGCGGGGATCGCCGGCGTCGGCCTGATCGGGGTTGCGGTCTACATGATCCTGGATCGCCTGGGGCGCTCGGGCGCCGAACATGTCGAGGCGAGCCTGGAGCGCGACGAATAGCCACGGTCGCCGGTTTCGCCGGCCGGGCGACGCATGCTAACCACGCTTGCATGAAGCGTGTCGTCCTCATCGCGGCGGCCACGGGCGTCCTTACGCTCACTGGCTGCGCCAATCTGGACGCCCCCCCGGCCTGCCCGGCGGGCCAGGAGCCCATGCGCACCGCCCAGCTGTTCTTCGGCCAGAATATCGGCGGCAAGCCCGGCGTCTCCGACGCCGCCTTCCGCAAGTTCGTCGATGAGGAGCTGACCCCGCGCTTTCCCGCCGGCCTGACGGTCCTGGACGGCGGCGGCCAGTGGAAGGGCGCCGAGGACAAGCTGATCCGCGAGGCCGCCAAGGTCGTGGTCCTGGTCCTGCCCAACAACGGCGAGGGCTCGCGCAAACTGAACGAGGCGCGCAAGGCCTACACCCAGCGCTTCCAGCAGGAATCGGTGCTGCTGGTCACCCAGTCGGCCTGCGTCGACTTTTAGAGCGCTTTCCGGCGAAGTGATCGCCGGTTCGACGCCAGAAAGCGTGACCAAATAAAGGACAACCTGTTGAGAGCTCACAGCTAGCTCGGGGGCGGTTATGGGCGCACCTATGTCGGTGAGACATTCACCAACGGAAGTCACGGCATGAAGGTCGCAGTCCTGGGCGCTGGGGTCGTCGGAGTGACCTCGGCCTATTATCTGGCCAAGGCCGGGCACGAGGTGCGCGTGATCGACCGCCAGCCGGCCGCAGCATTGGAGACCAGTTACGCCAATGCGGGCGAGATTTCGCCGGGCTACGCCTCGCCCTGGGCCGCGCCGGGCATTCCGGCCAAGGCGGTGAAATGGCTGCTGATGGACCATCCGCCGCTGATCCTGCGGCCGAAATTCGACCCCGCCATGATCGGATGGCTGATGGCGATGCTGCGCAACTGCACGCCGGCGCGCTATGCGCTGAACAAGGCGCGAATGGTGCGGCTGGCCGAGTACAGCCGCGACCGGCTGATCGATCTGCGCGCGGCGACCGGCATTCGTTACGACGAGCGCATGCGCGGCACGCTGCAATTGTTCCGCACCCAGCATCAGTTCGACGGGGTGGCCAAGGACATCGAGGTGTTGCGGGCTGGCGGCGTGCCGTTCGAGGTGCTGGACCGGGCCGGCTGTATCGCCGCCGAACCCGGGCTGGCCAATGCGCGCGACACCTTGGTCGGGGGATTGCGTCTCCCCAACGACGAGACCGGCGACTGCTTCTTGTTCACCACGGCCCTGGCCAGGCTGGCCGCCGACCTGGGCGTGGACTTCCAGTACGACACGGCGATCAACGGCCTGCGAACCGAGGCTGGTCGTATCTCCGCGGTGGCGACCAGCCGGGGCGAGGTGGCGGCCGACGCCTATCTCGTCGCCTTGGGCAGCTATTCGCCGTTGCTGGTCAAGCCGCTCGGCCTGCGCCTGCCGGTGTATCCGGTGAAGGGCTATTCGATCACCGCGCCGATCGCCGACGCCGAGCGGGCGCCGGTCTCGACCCTGCTGGATGAGAGCTACAAGATCGCGATCACCCGGCTGGGCGACCGCATCCGGGTCGGGGGGATGGCTGAGATCTCGGGCTACACCAACGACCTGCACCCCGAGCGTCGGCGCACGCTCGAGCACTCGCTTGGCAGCCTGTTTCCGGGCGCCGGGACGCCGCGCGAAGCGACCTTCTGGTCGGGCCTGCGTCCGATGACGCCTGACGGCACGCCCGTGATCGGGGCCACGAAAATCGACAATCTGTTCCTCAATACCGGGCATGGGACATTGGGCTGGACGATGGCTTGCGGCTCGGGTCAGGTCATCGCCGACTTGATCGGCGGCGCCGCGCCGGCCATCGACACACGCGACCTGTCAATCTCGCGCTACGGCGGATGATCGAGTTTCGGCGCTGGACTCCCGCCACGGAAGGCCCGGTTTAGAGGAGGCCTTGGAGGATCTGAGATGAAGCTCGACAACACCGTTTCCGCAGTCGTCACCGGCGGCGCATCGGGCCTCGGGGCCGCCACCGCCCGCCGACTGGCGAGCCATGGCGTGAAGGTGGCGCTGTTCGACTTGGACGTCGAGCGGGGCGAAGCCCTGGCCAAGGAGCTTGGTGGCGTGTTTTGCCAAGCCAATGTCAGTTCATCGACCGAGATCGACGCCGCCTTTGCAAGGGCGCGCGCCGCTCACGGCCAAGAACGGATCCTGGTGAACTGCGCCGGCGTTGGGGGCGGAGCCAAGACGGTGTCGCGAGACAAGCAGACGGGCGAGATCAAGGAGTATCCGCTCGATAACTTTGAGCGGATCGTGCAGATCAACCTGATCGGCACCTTCCGCTGCATCACCAAGAGCGCCGCCGGAATGCTGACGCTGCCGGTGCTGGAAGACGGCGATCGGGGCGCGATCGTCAACACCGCCTCCGTCGCTGCCGAAGACGGCCAGATCGGCCAGGTGGCCTACACGGCCTCCAAGGCGGGTATCGTCGGCATGACCCTGACCATTGCGCGGGATCTTTCCAACGAAGCGATCCGCGTAAACACCATCCTGCCAGGCATCTTCGATACGCCGCTGCTGGGACGCGCCGCCGAACATGTGAAGGCCGGCCTGGCCGCCTCGGTGCCATTTCCCAAGCGCCTGGGTGTCGCCGAAGAGTTCGCCCAGCTTGCCGAGACCATGATCACCTGCGGCTATCTCAACGGCGAGGACGTGCGTCTCGACGGCGCGATCCGCATGCAGCCGCGCTGACGGTGTTAAGCGTGCGCCCCCACCGGGCCGCGCGAACCGCCGTCAGGTTGGCCAGGCGTCACCACGGCCGCAATTGAGGCGGCGCGCCGCGTAGCGTGATCGGGGCGGTGTCGGAGTTCGGGTGCGAACCGAGGGTTTCAGGGGGCGTCATGTGCGATGTCCCGTCATGACGGTCCTCTTCATTTGACATGTCTGCGTCGTCCTCACGCAGCGACTGACCAGCAGTCTCTTTGGTGAAGCAAAGCGCAATCATCCCGATGATGCAGGCGGCGATCATGTAATAGGCGGGAAACATGGCGTCCCCCGTCAAGCGTATCAGCCAGGAATTCATCGCCGGCGCCGTGCCGCCGAAGATCGAGGTCGCCACATTGTAGGCGATCGCAAAGCCGGCGAAGCGGACGCTGGTCGGGAACATCGCAGGAAAGGTCGCCGAGATCGTCGCGAGTTGCGGCGCGTAGAGGAGGCCGAGGGCCGCAAAGCCTATGATCGCGCCGACGAGACCCGTCGCCATCAGGTGATAGAGGGGGATCACAAACAGGCAAAGGCCAACCAGCGACACCCACCATAGCGGTTTGCGTCCAAAGCGATCGGACAGAGCGCCGGCAAAGGGCAGCAACGCCATCATGAACAGCATGCCGATGATCGGCACGATCAGCGACTGTTGCGTGGTGAGGCCGAGTCTGCGCTCCAGATAGGTCGGCATATAGCTCAGCAGAGTATAGTTGACGACGTTGAGGGCGATGACCAATCCGCTCATGATCAGGAGCGGACGCCAATGGTGCGCGAACAGGTGCTTTAGCCCGCCCTTGGCCGGGGAGGCGTCCGTCCGATTGGCTTGGCGTTCGCGGAAGACGGGCGTGTCTTCCATCTTCGAACGCAGGTAGACGCCGATGAGACCGAGCGGTCCCGCCACCAGGAAGGGAAGACGCCAGCCCCAATCGTGCATCGCCTCCTGGCTAAGCAACAACGAGAAGGTCAGCATCAACAGCGCGCCGAGCGAGAAGCCCGCCAAGGTTCCAAATTCCAGGAAGCTGCCGAAGAAGCCACGCCTGGCGTCCGGCGCGTATTCCGCCATGAAGGTGGCCGCCCCGCCATATTCGCCGCCCGTCGAAAAGCCCTGGACCATCCTCAGGATGATCAGGATGAGCGGCGCCCAGAAGCCGATCTGCTCATAGGTCGGGATGAGACCGACGCAAACCGTCGCGACCGCCATCATGATGATGGTGAGGGCCAGCACCGACTTGCGTCCAAGGCGGTCGCCCAGCGGCCCCCAGAACAGTCCGCCCAGCGGCCGGATAAGAAACGAGATGGCGAAGGTCGCGAGCGCAAACAGCGTGGCGTCAGCCGCTTCTCCTGGGAAGAGGGCGGCGGCGATGTAGGTCACGCCGTAGGCGTAAATTCCATAGTCAAACCACTCGGTGGCGTTACCGATGGCGGACGCGGCCACCGCGCGTCGCAAGGTCGTCTTCGATGGATCCTGAGCCTCGATTGACGTCATCGCCCCCTCCTGAGCAAGCCCTCTGCGGGGCGTGTGATTTTTTTGTTGATCATTCGCCGCCGTCCCCGCGCGTATCCAGGGCGGCCGACATCGGTGTCGTGCGGGGCAGGGTCTGGAAGCCCTGCTGCAGTTCCTGCGGCACGGGCTGACTGCTCCAATGCCGCCACATCGCGAAGACCAGGCTGGCCAGGGCGCATGCGGTGAAGAACAGGAAAAGCCCCGGCGCGCCGAGCATCGACATCGCCAATCCTCCGGCGACCGGGCCTACGGCGGCTCCGAGCGAATAGATCATCACCAGGCCGCCGCTGGCGGCTACGCGCTGATCGGCGCCCAGGTGATCGTTGGTATGGGCGACGCACAGCGGATAGAGCGCAAAGCACAGGCCCCCGAACAGTCCCCCGAGCCCAAGCAGCGGCAGCTTCGCGTCTCCGCAGAGGGCGATGCCGGCGCCGACGACGGCGACCCCGGCGAAACTGAAGGTGATCACCTTGCGCCGGTCGAACTTGTCGGACAGCCAACCCACCGGCCATTGCAGGGCGACGCCGCCGAAAATGACCGCGCTCATGAATGTCGCCGTAGCGGCCACATCCAGGCCCATTTGCCGCGCATAGACGGCCCCCAATCCATAAAAGCCGCCCATCATCACGCCGGTCGCGGCGGCGCCGGCGACTCCGAGCGGCGAGATGGCGAAGAGGTGCGGGATGGACAGCATCGGGGCCTCGCCAAAAGCGGGGCTGACGCCGCGGGTCAGCGCGACCGGAATGACGGCCAGAGAGATCAGGATCGAGGCGGCGGCGAACGGCAGCGACGGCTTGGCGTCGCCAATGTTGAGCAGGAACTGACCCAAAGCCTGACCCGCGTAGAGCGCGATCATGTAGGCGGCGAGCACCGAGCCCCGCCTTCGAGGCTCAGCCCGCGCGTTCAGCCAGCTCTCCAAGCAGACATAAACGCCGGCCACGCACAGTCCGTCGGCGAACCGCAGCGCGGCCCAGAAAAGGGGGTGTTGCGCCAGGGCGTAGGCCAGGGTCGTGGCGGACAGCAGGGAGACGAACGCGGCGAACGCTCGAATATGACCTACGGACGAAATCACGAGGCCGGCCTTCAGGGCTCCGACGGCGAGGCCGGCGAAATAGGCGGTGGCGATAGCGCCCACGAGCACGGGGGGGTGGCCCGCGGCCGTCAGGCGCACGCCGACCAGCGTCGACATGAAGCCTGCGCCCGCCATCATCACGAAGATGGAAAGCAGCAGGCTCCGGACCGGAGCAATTGCGCTCAGCATCCGCCGCCGCCCCGGCGCCCAGGCATCGAATATGGCGGCGGGCTGGCCGCCTTGGCGATCACGAGATCAGAGACGCCATATCGACGCTCATGCCAGTTTCTGCGGAGAGCGGCCCGGCCTGCGGACGAAGGGCCGAGGCCGCGCGACAAGCGATGAAATCTGGGCGTGGAGGCTTTCCGCCGTAGGGCCTGACAAGCTGGTTGGCCATCGCGTTGAACACTATGAAGGCGTTCGCCCTCGGGTAGGGCGTGATGTTGCCGTTCGATCCGTGCATCGTGTTGCAATCGAAGACGATGACCGAGCCCGCCGGTCCAGTCGGCGCGACGATGCCGCCGCGTTCGGCCAGCACGGTGAGGCTGGCGCGGTCCGGCACGCCATACTCCTGACGACGCAGCGATTGCCGGTAGTGATCATCAGGCGTTTCCCCGACGCAGGCCACATAGGTGTCTTGAGATCCCGGCATGAGCATCAACGGGCCGTTGATCGCGTGGTTGTCGGCCAGTTGGATCGACATCGACAGCGCGCGCATACGCGGCATGCCGTCCTCGACGTGCCAAGTCTCGAAGTCGGAATGCCAGTAGAACTCTTTGCCGTCGAAGCCGGTTTTGTAGTTCAGCCGCGACTGATGCACATAGACTTCATCGCCCAGGAGATGCTGCGCGGTCGCGACCAGGCGCGCGTCAGAGGTCAGGCGAGCAAATAGCGGACTCTGCTCGTGGATTGCGAAGATCGAGCGGACCGCGCCTGACTCCGGCTCAGCGATCACGGTGTTCAGGTCCAACTCGGCCGGCAAGCTCTGCAGGCGAAGAAGTTCGTCTTGTAGGGCCTGGACCTCATCGGGTTCGAAAAGATCTTCAAGCACGAGGTAGCCGTTACGCTCGAAGCCCTCATGTTGCTCACGGCTTAGCGGGGCGTCGAATCGCCACGGCGCGTGGGCGACGGGGTCGGCGCGCTGTCGCCACTCAGGTTCAGTCAGGATGCGTGAGGGATAGGCGTCTGGTTGCATGGTCACTTGGCCGTTCAGACGGCTTCGGCTTCGAGCGGATAGGCGCCGGTCGCGTCATGCACCTCCAGGCCGTTCAGAGGCGGGTTGAAGGTGCAGGCCATGACCATTTCGGTCTCGCCCCGCAGAATGTGCCGATCATGCTTGTCCAGGGCGTACATCACGCCGGGCTTGATCGGGTGAACCTGGCCCGTGGCGAGATCTTCGATCGATCCTTGACCGCTGATGCAATAAACCGCCTCCAGGTGGTTCTGGTAATGCATGGGCAATTCAGCCCCGGCGTAGATCGTGGTGATGTGGAAGGAGAAGCCCATGGCGTCGTCCTTCAGCAGCAGCCGGGTGCTCTCCCAACCCTTGGTGACGACGCGGCGGCGTGTGGTGATGGCTTCGTTCAGATCGCGGACAATCATCTGGTTCTCCGTTCAGGCGTGGGGCTGGGCTGCGGCGTGAGTCGATGCGACCGCGAGGGCGGCGGCCAGAATGTCGAGGCCGTGATCGAGATCGGCGTCCGAAATGGTGAGCGGGGCCAGCACCTTGACCACCTGATCTCGTGCGCCGCTGGTCTCGATCACCAGGCCCTGGGCGAATGCGGCCTGCACAATTCTCGACGAGACGTCCGCGCCGCCCACCTCCAGGCCACGCATCATTCCGCGTCCCCTGACCCCGTTCGCGATCAGCTGATTGCGCGAGGCCATTTGTGTGAGCCGCTCTCCGAGATGCTCGCCTTTGCGCCGAACCTCGGCGGCGAAACTGTCGTCGGCCCAGAAGGTGTCGAGCGCCGCGGCGGCGGTAATGAAGGCGTGGCAATTTCCTCGAAAGGTGCCGTTGTGTTCGCCGGGTTTCCACACGTCGTGTTCCGGCTTCATCAAGGTCAGAGCCATAGGCAGGCCCAGGCCCGATAGGGACTTGGCCATGGTGATGATGTCCGGCTCGATGCCAGCGCCTTCGAAACTGAAGAAGGTGCCGGTCCGGCCGCAACCGGCCTGGATGTCGTCTACGATCAGTAGGGCTCCGTGGCGGCGCGCTATGCGCTCGATCGCCCGCAGCCAAGCTCCTGAGGCCACGTTCAGACCCCCTTCGCCCTGTACGGTTTCGACAATGATGGCGGCGGGACGATCAACGCCGCTGGAGGGGTCGGACAGCATCTGATCGAGCTGCGCGGCGGTGTCGGCATCATCGCTGAAATAGCCGTCGAAGGCGGCGTGGGTGACGCCCAAGGCCGGCAGTCCGGCGGCGCCGCGATGGTGGGAGTTGCCCGTGGCGGACAGCGCCCCGAGAGTCACGCCATGGAATCCGTTGGTGAAGGCGATGACGTTCGTCCGCCCTGTGATCTTGCGCGCGAGCTTCAGCGCAGCTTCGACTGCATTGGCGCCGGTGGGGCCGGTGAACTGGACGCGGTAGTCGAGGCCGCGGGGCCTGAGAATTCTGGCCTCGAACGCCTCCAGGAACTCGGCCTTGGCCACGCTGTGCATATCGAGGCTGTGGGCGACGCCATCCGCGGCCATGTATTCGATGAGGCGGGCTTTCAAGGCGGGGTGGTTGTGCCCGTAATTCAAGGAGGCGCAGCCGCTGAGGAAGTCGAGATAGGCGCTGCCTGCATCGTCATAGAGCCATGATCCGCTTGCCCGATTGAACACGGCCGGGAAGGTCCGGGAATAGGATCGAACCTTCGACTCGAGCCGGTCGAAGGTGGCGAAGGGGCGCGGCGTGCGTGCCGAGATGTCGGCGTCGTACATGAGGCCTCCGGGGTATGAGAATTTTGGAAGGTCAGGCCCAGCTCGAGGCGAACGGACCGATGGTGACGATATGTTCGGTGGCGTGACCGGTCGGGAGGTGCTGGCCTTCGATGAGCCACGGCGCGTCAACGATCGCGGCGTCGAGGCTTTTGGCGAGGCCGGCGAACAGGGCCCAGGACGCATGGTTGTCCGGGGTGATGGTCGTCGTCAGTTGTCGCGTCGTCTTGCAGGCGTCGCGGGACAGTAATTCGATCAGCATTCGCCGCCCAAGCCCGCGCCCACGTGCGGTCGCAGCCACGGCCACCTGCCAAATGAAGAGAGTGTCGGCCTGGTCAGGCGGGAGGTGGCCTGACACCCATCCCGCAAGCTCGCCATCGATCGTCGCGATAACGCAGGTCTCGGCGAAGTGCGTGCATTGGAGGAGGTTGCAGTAGGTCGAATTGACGTCAAGCGGCGGGCTGGCGGCGATAAGCGCGTTCACTTGGAGCCCGTCGCGGACTGTGGGTGTTCGCAGGTTCAGGCGTCCTTCGGCAGGGATGACGAGCCCCCCGCTCTCCGGCGCCCGCTGGCGTTCAGCGGTCTCCATGCGCCGCTTTTCATTCGCTCATCGAAATATGTCAACGCGCTGATTGGAAGTTGCACCCTCGAATTGACTCCAAATTGGTCATATTTCTCGTTCCAACTCCAAAGATGGCGGGCTTTCAGCACTAATATAATTCGTTATTCAAAATAAATTGAGCATGGTCATAAGGGTGACTTGCGAGCGCCTTCTTCCTGCGGAACAAGGCGCAATTCCCTCATTGTCGGGCGGTCATTGGCGCCATGGATTCTCGGGTCACCAGCGCGCTCATTGCGATCCGCCGGATCGTGCGCGCCGCCGAATTCGCAGCCCGCGACTTGTCGCGCACCGCGGGGCTCACCGCCTCGCAGATGGTTGTTTTGCAGATTATCGCGCAGAAGGGCGATGCTGGCGCCGGAGCCGGCGCCATCGCTGACGCCGCCAGGCTCAGCCAAGCCACCGTCACAGCCTTGTTGGACAAGTTGGAGGATCGGGCCCTGGTCGTGCGCGGGCGCTCGGCGGAAGACCGACGGCGTGTCGTCGTCGTGCTGACCGACGCGGGCCGCAAGACGCTGTCGACGACGCCGGACGTCCTGCAAAATCGGTTCGCCGCAGGGTTCGAGCGCCTTGAGGACTGGGAGCAGGCGGGAGTGGTGTCGGCGCTGGAGCGGGTCGCCTTTTTGCTCAACGCCGGCGGAATCGACGCCAGTCCAATTCTCGATGTCGGGTCGCTGGATCGAACGGCCGATGATCCCGTGGAGCGCCGCTGAGCTTGAGCGGGAGCGTCCCCGCCGCCCACCACCTGGCGGTGTGATTTAGGTTGGCGTTTCCGTCACGGTCCTCCGATGGCGTTCGGTTGGAGCGTGATGAGAATTTAGGAACTGTTTACCAATCGACCCACACCCTGCGGCGATCAAATGCATTGAAATGGTGGGGGAATGGTCTTGGAGCCAGGCGGCGTCGTATGCTGATAGGCCGTATCTTGGCTCGCCGAGGCGGCCTGGTCGCATTGCTGCTTGTACAAGCGCTAAGCTGGGTGTGCGTCACCGAGGCGGTCGCCGACTCCGCCTTTAGCCCGAGCAAGTTCGCGGCCATCGTGGTCGACGCCTCAAATGGCGAGGTCTTTTATTCGCGGCAAGCGGCGGCGATTCGGTATCCAGCGTCCCTGACCAAGGTGATGACGCTCTATCTAGCTTTCGACGCCCTGGATCGCGGGGATTTGAAACTCACCGACAAGGTTGTCATTTCGCCGCGCGCCGCCGCGCGGCCGCCTTCCAAGCTAGGACTTAGGTCGGGTGACCATCTGAGCGTGGCCGAAGCGCTGGATGTGCTCGTGGTCAAATCCGCCAATGACGTCGCTACGGCGCTTGCGGAGAAAATGGCCGGCAGCGAAGCGGCGTTTGCAAGGCGGATGACGGCGAAAGCGCGTCAGTTGGGGATGCGGAACACGACCTTCAGGAACGCCTCGGGCCTGCCAGATCCGATGCACGTCAGCACGGCGCTCGATCTGGCGATCCTTGGGCATGCCCTTTTGCGCGACCATCCCAGGCGATACGCGATCTTCAAGCAGCAGGAGACGGTGTTTCGTGGGACTCTGATCCGCGGGCACAACGCGCTCCTCAGGATGCCGGGCGTGGACGGCATGAAGACCGGCTTTATTCGGGCGTCCGGGTTTAACCTGCTGACGTCCGGCGTCGCCGATGGTCACCGCTTCATCGCCGTCGTGCTGGGGGCGAATACGGCGTCGGCGCGTGATCAGTTCATGCGACGGTTGCTTCGCGCCAGTTTCACATCCTTGGCTGTGCGTTTTGCGGGGGACACCTTGCCGGTCGCCACCCTGCTTGGAGCCCGAGATCCGCTTCCGCAGGCCAGGGAGGGAACGGGTATTGTCAGGGCTTGGCCGGAGCCAGCGAAGGCCGGCGGCGCCTGCGGAGACGCCGACTGTTGGTCGATCCAGGTTGGAGCCTTTCGATATCCCGATCAGGGCCGCCGACACCTCACCGAACTTGCGGCGAAATTTCCGCAGCGTTTCGGCCGCGCCCCGCAAAAAATCGTGCCCTCGGGGCGTCTGCATCAAGCGAGGTTCGCGGGCTTTAGCGAGGCCGCGGCGCAGCAAGCCTGTGAATTTGCGCGGTCCCAGGCCGAGGCGTGCCTAGTTGTGCGCGTGACGCGCTAGGCCAATTTCACCAGCCGCTCAAGGACATGCTCAATCTCGGTCGCCGTGGTGCCTCGGCCCAGGCTGAAGCGGATCGCGCCCATCCCGACCTCGGGCGCCACTCCCATCGCCGCCAGGGTAGGGGACAGCTCGACCTGCCCGGCGTGGCAAGCCGATCCCGTGGAGGCCGCCACGCCGTCGAGCTGATCGAGGATCTCGGCGCCGACCCGCCCGACGAAGCCGACGTTGAGCGTATTGGGCAGGCGCTGGTCGGGATGTCCGTTGAGGACGATCCCGGTTCCGAACTGTCGGCGCAGGCCCTCCCAAAGGGTGTCTCGAAGCGCCTTGATCCGATCCATGGAGGCCAGATCCTGAGCGAGCCGGCAAGCCTCGCCGAGGCCCGCCGTCAGCAGGGCGCTCTCGGTTCCCGCGCGTCGGCCGGCTTCATGTCCCGCGCCATGGATCAACGGCTCAAGCCGGACGCCGCGTCGGACATAGAGCGCGCCGACGCCCTTTGGAGCGTACAGCTTATGGCCCGCGATCGACAGCAGATCGACGCCCAGCGCATTGACGTCAGTGGCGATCTTGCCGGCCGATTGCGCCGCGTCGGTGTGAAACAGCACGCCTTGGGCGCGAGCGATCTGGGAACAGGCCGCGATAGGCTGGATGGTTCCCGTCTCGTTGTTGGCGTGCATCAAGCTGACCAGGACCGTGCGGTCCGTAATCGCCCGCCGCAGATCCTCCGGGTCGACTTGGCCGTAGCGGTCCACGGGCAAGTAGGTCACCCGCCCGCCCTGAGCCTCCAGGAAGGCGCAGACCGACAGGATGGCTGGATGCTCGGCGGCGCTGGTGACGATGTGGTCCCCGCGCTCGCGATAGGCCCACGCCACGCCCTTGAGGGCCAGGTTGTTGGCCTCGCTGCCCCCGCTGGTGAAGACGATCTCATCGGACGCCGCACCCAGCAGCGCGGCGACACGGTCCCTGGCGAGATTGACGGTCTCGCGCGCCAGCTGTCCGGCCTGGTGAGCGCTCGAGGGATTGCCGTAGGCCGTGTCGAGCAGCGGCGCCATGATGGCGGCCACCTGCGGATCGATGGGCGTGCTGGCGTTGTAGTCGAGATAGATCTCGCTCACGGCCGCGCCTGCTGGTTCTGGGCGATCACCCGCACCTCGGGCGTACCGGCCGTGAGACTGCCCACGATCCGCGACGCAGGAAATCCCTCGACGCCAAGCAGGTCTAACAGGTCTTTGGCGTCGTCGGCCGCCACGGCGATCAGCAGCCCGCCGCTGGTCTGGGGATCGCAGAGTAGGTCCTTGCGCCAGGGATCGAGATCCGTCGGCAATTGCACGGAGCCGCCATAGCTCGCCCAGTTTCTTGTCGCCGCCCCGGTGCGCACCTCGGCCCGCGCCAGCGCCTCTACACCCTCCAGCAGGACCGGCGCGTCAGCGGCGATCTCGGCGGCCAGGCCCGCGCCCCGGCAGAGTTCCAGGGTGTGGCCCAAGAGGCCGAAGCCGGTCACGTCGGTGACGGCGTGCACGCCCGGCCGGTCCGCCAGCCGGGCGCCGATCGTATTGAGTTGGGTGGCGGCGGCGATCAGGGCGTCATACCCTTCAGATGACAGGCGCTGCTGCTTGAAAGCGGCGCTGAGCACGCCCACGCCGAGCGCCTTGGTGAGAATCAGGGCGTCGCCGGCCTGCGCCGTGCGGTTGGTCAGCACCTTGTCGGGATGAACCAGGCCGAGCGCCACGAGGCCGTAGATCGGCTCGACGCTGTCGATGGAATGGCCTCCGGCGACCGGAATGCCGGCGCGGGCGCAGACCGACGCGCCGCCGGCGAGAATGGCGCCGATGGTGGCTGGCGGCAGCTTGTCGACGGGCATGCCGACAATCGCCAGGGCGAAGATCGGGGTCGCCCCCATGGCGTACACATCCGAGAGCGCATTGGTCGCGGCGATGCGGCCGAAATCGAAGGGATCATCCACCACCGGCATGAAGAAGTCGGTGGTCGCCACCAGGGCCTGCTGGTCGTTCAGACGCCAGACCGCCGCATCGTCGGACGTCTCCAGACCCACCATCAGATCGGGGAACGCCTGGGCCGCCGGCATCTGGGCGAGGATCTCGCGCAGAACGGCAGGCGAGATCTTGCAGCCGCAGCCGCCGCCGTGGGCGAGCGACGTCAATCGAACTGGGTCTGGCATCTGGTCTCCGCGCACGGCATCAAGGGCGGCGGTTACTTAGCATCGTAGCTGCGGCGCGACTCCATCGACGATGCTCAATTTCAAAGGTCCAAGGCGGATATGCAGCCCATCCAAGTGTTAGAGGCCGCCGATCCGGATGCGCTCGCCGCGTTCGATGCGATTATCGATGTCCGCAGTCCGAGCGAGTTCGCCGAGGACCATGTGCCTGGCGCGCTCAACCTTCCGGTTCTCGACGACGCGCAGCGGGCGGAAATCGGCACGATCTATGTTCAGGAATCCCGCTTCCGCGCCAACAGGCTTGGCGCGGCCTATGTGGCGGAGAACATCGCCCGCCACCTGCGGACCGCCATGAGCGATTGGGAGCCGGCAGCCCGGCCGTTGATCTACTGCTGGCGCGGCGGCAGCCGGTCCAACGGCATGGCGACGATCCTGCAGAAGGTGGGATGGCCGACCACCGTGCTGGCGGGAGGATATCGGACCTATCGCCGCCGAGTACAGGATCAGCTTTACGATCAAGTCTGCCCGCTCCGCTTCGTGCTGCTCGATGGCGATACGGGCTCGGCCAAAACCGAGGTGCTCGCCCGCTTGGCGCAGGGCGGGGCGCAGGTGCTCGATCTTGAGGACCTTGCGGGCCATCGCGGCTCGTTGTTCGGCGGATTGGCCGGGCGTCCTCAGCCGAGTCAGAAGATGTTCGAGTCGCGGCTGCTCGCCGTGCTCGCCGCCCTCGATCCCGCCCGCCCGGTGGTGGTGGAGGCCGAGTCGAGCAAGATCGGCGACCGCATGATCCCGCCGGCAGTCTGGCGCCTGATGCAGGCGGCCCCGACCATCGAGATCATCGCCCCCCGCCCCGTCCGCGCCCGCTACCTGGTGGAAACCTATGCCGACATCATCACCGACACGGCGGGCTTCGAAGCGGCGTTCACGAGGCTTCCGGTTTCGCCCTCGCCGGCGCGGGTGGACGCTTGGCGCGAACTCATCCGAACCGGAGATTTCGAGACCTTGGCCGAGGCGCTGATGGAGCTGCACTACGATCCGGCCTACGCCAGGGCCCGGAAGAAGGCCGCTCGACCCGCCCTGGCGCAGATCTCCGTCACCGACCTCGACGACGCGGCGCAGGCCCACGTCGCCGATGAGATCGCGGAGCGGCTGCGCACCTATTCGGGCGCTGGGCACATGGCGCTTCATGAGGCCGGAGCATCCGGCTAAGCTATAGCCTGATGATCACTTCGCTAGCCCCCGTCGAACTCTCCCGCGCCGAGCTCTTTGCGCGGGTGTGGGCCGAGCCGATGACCAAGGTCGCCGTCGATCTTGGTCTGAGCCCTAACGGCCTGGCCAAGATCTGCGAGCGGCTCGCTGTTCCGTACCCGTCGAGAGGTCACTGGGCCAGGGCGCGCGCGGGCAGGCCGCCGGCCCCGCCGGCCCTGCCTGAGGCGCCTGAAGGCGCAGGCGAGCAGGTCACGATCTCTCCTGGACGCTCCATCCATCGTCGGGCGCGCCAGCGAATGTCGGTCGAGGATCGTCGTGCGCAGTTACTCGGTCTGGCTGCGGAGGTTGTGAGCAAGGACGGGCTGAGCGCGTTGACGATAAAGCGGCTCGCCCGGGAAGCCGGCGTGACGGCGCCGCAGGCCTATCATTATTTTTCGGACGCCGATCAGGTGCTCATTGAACTGGGCCGCCGCGAACTAAGCGCTGTTCGGGCCGCGCAGGTTGATCGTATCGAGACCTCGCAGCGGCCCGCTGAGCGGCTGGCGCTCTCGACGACCACCTATCTCCGTGAAGTCGAGGCGCGCGGCGTCCTGCTTCAGGTGCTCCTGAACGCTCCAGTCGTGCGCTCGGCCCTGCGGCGCGAGCAGCGACAGATTCGGGCCCGCAATACGCAGATGCTCGGTGCGCGCTTCAGCCAGAGCCGCAACGTGCCCGAGGATTTCGCCCTGGCGGCCACGAGCATTCTCACCAGCGTGGTCTTGAGGACCGGTCGGATCCTGGCCCGGGGACGTATCAGCCTGGCTGCCGCCGAGATCCTGGCCAATGACATGGTTGAAAGCTGCAATCGCCGTCTGGCCCGTGAAGCCGAGGATCGGTCAACCGGCTAGCTGCGTGCTGCTGCGCGCCAGAGCGTCTGTCGCGCCAAGGATCAGTTGCCGGCAGAGTTCAGCGCCTCGCTCTAACTCGAGATCTCCGCGAAAGACCAGCCGTCCGCACTCTTCGGGCAGGGCGATGGCGATGCTGACGGCGGCGACTGCTTCGCGCGCCCGCAGGCCATGGCGGCGGCGGACCTCGCGCGCCAATGCGTTTGCGACCTGATCGCGCGCCCGGGCCATCGCTCCGCTTACCGCTCCGGCCATAAAGCGATCGCGCAGAATAATGTGCAGCAGGGGGCCGTTCTGAGCGACGTAACGGAAGTAGAGCTCCGCGCAGGCGCAGGCGCGGGTTTCCAGATCCCCCATTTTGGAGGCGGCCTCCAGGCCCGCGGCCTGGAGATCGGCGACGCCGCGGTCCAGCAGCGCGTTGAAGAGGTCGTGCTGGCTCGGGAAATAGACGTAGAGCAGGGCCTTGCTGACGCCGGCGCCTTTCGCAAACTCCTCCATGGGCAGGGGAAGAAAGCCCTGCTCCAGGGTTAGCCGCGCCGCGACGTCGAGAAGAGCTTGGCGCCTGGCCTCCGGAGGAAGCCTTCGCTTCGCAGAGGGTCGAGTTCTAGGCGCCAAACTAAGGACCCTCGCAACGTATGGGGATCTGATGAAGTCTCATGTTTACCGGCGCTAGGCGAGGGCTTTCGCCCGCCTAGAGCGCCACCGATCGCGCTTGTTCGGACGCTGGCGGAGCCTCTGTCCGCGCGGCTGCGAGCTTGCGGAGGTTCTCCTGGTGGGATGTGCGATCCAGGCGGAAGGCGAGGAGGGTCGCTATCGCGGCGAGATAGAGGATGATGACCGTGGGTAGGTAGAGCGCGGCCATGCTGCGAATGACCTCTGGATCGACCTCACCAGGCTTGGCGCCTTGCGGAAACTGCGCAGCGGTCAGCAGCAGGCCGGCGACGAACACGCCCAGGCCGGACACCATCTTCTTGAAGAGATTGTCGGCCGAGAACAGCAGTCCCTCTGAGCGGCGGCCAGTCTTCACTTCGCTGTCCTCGACCACATCGGCGATCATTGAGGAGAGGAGAATGCCGGTCGTGAGCGCCGCCGTGCCTTGGAATATGGATTCGCCGATCATGATGTAGAGCAGGGCGTCCGAGCCGTTGGGCGGCATGACGCCAGCCAGCCGCAGACCGATCGGCAGGGAGGCCAGGGTCAGGGAAATGCTCCAGACTAGCAAGGCTCCGCGCTTCTTTCCAAACCGGCGCGATACGATCGGCGCCAGGGTCACCCCCATCGCCGAGGCGACAATGCCGCCTGCGGTGATCATCGCGAGTTGATTGGGTGTGAACTCCCAGAAATAGGCCTCGAAATAGAGCTCGAGCGCGCCCTTAAGCCCGGTCGCAAGCGACAGGAACGTCCCCGAGATCAGCAGGATCACGAAGGAGCGGTTGTGAAGGGTCTGGCCGACCTCCTTGGCCATGGTCGAGAAGGTGGCCGTCCTGCGTGCTGGTTTGTGGAGTTGGGGAATGTGGCGGTGGGTGCCGACGCTCGACAGGAGAATGGTGAAAAATACAAGCAGCGCGGCGCAGAGGCCGTACTGGGCGTAGCCATCGCGGTTCAGCACCCCGATCGGGTATTCCGCCGAGGGTTGCAGGAAGAACTTGTAGGTGATCAGCGTCATCAGGTGACCGCCAGCGATGCGGAAAAAGGCCCGAAACGCGACCAGGGTGGTTCGTTGGTCGTAGTCGTGGGTGAGTTCCGCGAGCAGCGCGGTGTGCGGCAACTCAAAGAACGTGTCGAAAAAGCGCACGGAGAGCGAGATCACCACCATGTAGGCGATCAGTGCTTCCTTCGACCAACTGCCGGGCGGGGACCACAGCAGGAAGAGCGCCAGGCTGAGCGGCACGGCCGAGGCGTACATGAATGGGTGCCGCCGCCCCCAGGGGCTCCGCAGATGGTCGGAGAACTGGCCCACCAATGGATCAACGACCGCGTCGAAGATGAGCGCGACCATGATCGCGCCGCCGACCCAGGCGGCCGGCAGACCCATGACCTGATTGTAGAAGAGCATGAGGAAGGCGCTGAGGCCTCGGGCCTTCACGCCGCTGGCGGTCGCCCCGACCCCGTAGAGCAGCTTGTCGCCTAGCGTCAGTCTGCCTTCTTGGTCGCGCGCATTGTCGATTGGGCGCTCGAGGCCGGCCGCCTGATTGTCCATTTAGTTCCCCAGACCTTGTCCCGCCTATCCTTGGATGGCGCGGTTTGCCCTATGAGGTCAATAACTAGAGCGAACGTCAATACCGCTCGCTATGGTGATGATATCGTCTTGTCTGGCAGCGGCAATCGCATTAGTAGTGCGATAGAAAATAATATAGCGTGATCCATCTGGGGTGGTGGGCGCCCGCAAGGCTTGACGTCCGCAAGAGCGGTCATGCCTGACCGGGCTTCGACCTCTCCAACCAAATTCGCGCGATGAGGAAACACACCAGGCGCACGCCTCAAAGGCGGCGAAACGGGGAGGAAATCTATGCAGAAATTGTCGTACCTACGGCGGTCGTCGCCGCTGGTCTTGGCCGCCGCACTCGTTGCGAGCGCATCGGGAGCCATGGCTCAATCCGTGGGCGAGGTCGAGGAGTTCGTTGTAACCGGCAGCCTGATCAGCGGCGCGCCCAGCGGTGCGATTCCGCTGCAGGTTTTCTCCTCCGAAGAACTCCGTAAGCGCGGTGATCCCACACCTCTGGAGTTCGTCAAAAGCTTGCCAGCGGTCACGAACACGGTCGGCGAGGCCAATCGCATCAACGGCCAGAACTCCGGCGCGGTGAGCGTCAATCTGAGAGGGCTCGGCGCGTCGCGAACCCTGGTGCTTCTCAACGGACATCGGATGCCGATCGCCCAGGTGGCCGGAAGCGCCGTCGATGTGTCGATGATGCCGACCGCCGCGATCGGGCGCATCGAAGTGCTGACCGATGGGGCGGCGGCCACCTACGGTTCGGACGCCATCGGCGGAGTCGTCAACTACATCACCAAGCAGAATTTCGAAGGACTGGAGATCGACGCCAACTACAACGCCATCCGCAGTTCGTCCGGCGACTATGCGGCCAACCTTGCCTGGGGGAAGGTCGGGGACTGGGGCAGCGTTCTTCTCACCGCCGGCTACAAACACCGTTCAGTTCTCCAGCAGGACGAACGCGATTGGGGGCTGATGCCGCTGACCGTCAATCCGCAGGCGGGATGGTCGGCCAACGGCAATCCGGGAGCTTATTTGACGGGTCCGACCCAATCGGTGGCCGCCTTCACTCAAGGGTTCGTGGATCCGGGTTGCCTGCCGCTTGGCGGCCTCATCACGGGAACCGGTTCGGCGGCGCGCTGTCAGTACACCCAGGCGCCGTTCAACAATCTCGTGGATGAAGTCGACGGCTATCAGCTCTTCGGCCAGGCCAATTTCGACCTTCCGGGCGAGCACCGGCTGCGCGTGGAAGCCTTGGCGGCCGGACACACCGTACCGCGCGAAGTGCAAAATCCCAGCTACGCGCCCAGCAACTATCCGATGGCTGCGAGCGTTGGCGGCAACAATCCGTTCCCAGCGCCGGCCGGATCTGAGGGCGCTCGTGGTTTCTACATCCCGGCCAACCATCCTGGCCTTCAAGCTCTGCTGACTCTCAATCCGTCGGCGTTCACGGCGGCTCAGCTGGCCAATATCAACGCCAATGGGGTTCTGACCTCCAGTACAGGGTGGCGTCCCTACGGCTATGGCGGCAATCCATTGACCGGGGAGGGGTTTCACTCTCGCCGTGAGATGGCCGCCTACCGCGTGTCGGCGGGTCTCTCTGGGCCCCTGGCCTGGGGCGTGGACTACGATCTCAACATCACATATGGCGAGCAGACGGTCGATCGCGTCACCGCCGAGATCACCACGCCGAACCTGCAATATGCGTTGTTGGGTCTGGGCGGGTTTGGTTGCATGCCGGGCGGATCCAATCCCTCGACCAGTACGCCTGGCCAAGGGCCATGCCTATGGTTCAACCCGTTCTCGACCGGCGTGGCGAGCAACGCCCAGACCAACACCGTCAATCCGCAGTACGCCGCAGCGGTGGCTCTCAATCCTGCCGTCGTCAACAGCACCGAACTCGCGCGATACTTGGAGGCTAACCCCTACGCCTTCCATGACGTTTCGCGGGTGGTGGAAGCCAACGCCGTATTCAACGGCCAACTGCCGTTCAAACTCTGGGGGGAAGACCAGATCTCATGGGCCGGCGGCGTCCAGTATCGTTGGCAACAAGACGTGCGCGAATTGCCCGACGCCACGAACATTGACGTGAATCCTTGCCCAGCCTTTGGGGTGAGGAGCTGTTCCGCGCCGACGGGGATCCTGACGTTCTTCGGCGCCAGCAAGCCCTACGATCTATCGGGCGACGTGTTCGCGGTGTTTGGTGAGCTTCAGGTGCCGGTGACCGACACCATCGAGGCCCAGCTCGCCCTTCGCTACGAGGACCTTGGGCCTTCGGGAACCACGACCAATCCCAAGATCGCGGTCCGCTGGGATGCGTCGGAGTGGTTGACCCTTCGGGGCTCGCTGGGCACGACGTTCAAGGCTCCTGACCTGACGTCGCTGGGCAATGACTTCATCACCAGTGGCGGCGTTGTCGCGCAGCTGGGCGCCTTCCGGCCCATCGACATCTTCAATAATCCAAACCTGAAACCGGAGGAGGCGACGACCTACAACGTCGGCGCGATCCTCGACCTTGGACCCTTCAGGGCGACGCTCGACTACTACACAATCGACTTCAAGGGCGCGATTGAGCGCGACACCGCCCCGGCCATGATCACCGCGTTCTTCGGATCGTCGGTCACGGCTCCCAACAAATGCACCTCGAACCCGTCCGACCCCTGGTGGAACCTGCAGCAACGCTTCACCTTCACCGGCGGTGTCGGCGATCCTGCGACTTGCGGTCTGTCCAATCTGCTGCGGACCAAGAACCTCTACACCAACGCCCGCGACTACAAGATCCAGGGTGTGGACGCGACGGCCGACCTGTCGCTGCCGGACCTGTTCGGCGGGGATGTCAGGCTAGGGGCGGACTTGAACTACATCATCAAGTACGAGGCCTCGGCCTTCAGCTCGGAGGGGATCGAACTCGATCGGGCCTCGGACATCGCCGGGACGCTGAACGGCGGCCCATCGGTGCCGCGCTGGAAAGCCAACGCCTTTGTCGAGTATGCACGCGGTCCGCATAATCTGCGGGTGACCATCCACTATCTCGACGGAATGATCGACAATCGGCCATCGATCTTCCCGCCGACCAGCGTCAATCGGTTCGCCGAAAAGGTGGAGGCCTATGCGCCGGTGGATGTGATCTACCGCGCGGCCCTGCCATGGGAGACCACGCTGACCTTGGGCGTGATCAACCTCTTCGATAGCGATCCGCCGGCCTCGAGACAGGACTTCGCCTACAACACCTACACCGCGGACCCGCTCGGCCGAGTCTATCGCATCGGCGTGCGCAAGCGGTTCTAGTTCTCCCCGCTCGTCAACCTTGAGCATCACTGGTCGCCCCGATCCGTCGGGGCGACCTTCTTTTTGCCAGGAGCCATGGGGGCCGGCCTGGTCGCCCAGGCGAGCGTCACCACCTCGTCCTCTTCGAACGGGAAGGCGGGATGCGGGCGCGTGAACCTTCCAGGGGTTGATCGCCATCAAATCGAGAGCGGCGACGCTGTATTATTCTGAGCGGAGCCCGGCCGCAGATTCCTTCTCCACCACCTGCAACAGCCCAAGTCGATGCGGCCCAAGGGCGACCAAGGAGGGCAAGCACTCATGTACCAGCATATCCTCATCTCCACCGACGGCTCGGAGGTCGCGCAGAAGGGCGTTGATCAAGGCCTCACCCTCGCCAAGGCTCTCGGCGCCAAGGTCACGATCATCACCATAACCGAACGTTTGCCGATCTATGGCGGACTCGACGGGGGCTTGAAGGACTTTGCTTACGCCGACTACGCCGACGCACAGAAGGAATCGGCCGAAAAAATTCTCGCAAACGCCAAGACGGCGGCAGGTCGAATCGGGGTCGAGGTCGAAACGATCCATCTCGCAAACGCCCAGGCCGCTGAGGCGATCATCGAGACCGCCAAGACGCGCGACTGCAGCCTTATCGTAATGTCTTCGCACGGCCGGCGTGGCCTCGGACGTCTGATCCTGGGCAGCGTGACCTCGGAGGTCCTCACGCACAGCTCAGTCCCGGTGCTCGTGGTTCGCTGACCTGTCGCTAGCGGTCTTGCCGACCTGGTCTTCGGGCGGATCTTGAGTGCGGCTGCTGTCGCGATGGGCTTCGGCGGCCAAAGCGGCGAGCTTCTCGAACTCAAGTGTCGGATGCGACCTTACCGGTTTGGCCGACAGAGTGTTTGTCGTGGAGCGAACCGGCGCGCGCCGCACCCATGTCGGCGCGGCCGGGCATGCTCGAGACTCGCTGGAGACCTTTGAAATCCTGCCAACTGTCGGCCCTATATCGCGCGCGCGCGGCCTTCCCAATAGGGGGCTCTGACCTTGTTGCGCTGGATTTTGCCGGCGTCGTTGCGAGGCAGGGCCTCGACGAAATCCACGCCGCGCGGAACCTTGTACTTGGCGACCACGCGGGCGGCGTAGTTCAGGATTTCGTGCTTGAGCTCATCGGACGGTTCGACGCCTGGTTTGAGCTGGATCACCGCGCGGACCTCCTCGCCCCATTCGTCGTGAGGAACGCCGACCGTGCAGCTGTCGTCTACTGCCGGGTGCTTGATAAGTTCGTTGTCGATCTCCTGCGGGTAGATATTGACCCCGCCGGCGATGATCGTCTCGGCGCTTCGGCCCGTGAGAAAGAGCCAATCGTCCGCATCCAGATAGCCGACGTCGCCCATGGTGAAGTAGCCGTCGCGGCGACCGGAGTCGGTCTTGGCTTCGTCCTTGTAGTAGGTGAAGCCGCCCTGGTCGGCGAGGCTGAGATAGATGACGCCAGGAACGCCGGGCGGACACTCTTGGTCGTTCTCGTCCAGAATCTTGGCCGCGCCCTTGTGCGGGCGGCGGCCGACGGCCCCCGGATGCTTCAGCCAGTCCTGCGAGGTAATGGTGAAGCCGACGCCGCCCTCGGAGCCGGCGTAATACTCGAACAGCACCGGCCCTAGCCACTCGATCATGGCCCGCTTGATGTCGGGCGGGCAGGGGGCCGCGCCGTGGGTGATGCGCTTGAGCGAACTCAGGTCGTACTTGGCCCTGACTTCTTTCGGCAGGCTGAGCATCCGCTGGAACATGATCGGCACGAAGTGGCCGCGTGTGATCTTTTGATCTTGGATGATCTGCAGGACCTGCTCAGCGTCCCACTTGTCGATCAGCACTGTGGGAACGCCGTTGTTGAGGGCCCGGCGGATATCTCCGGCCAGCGGCGAGGCGTGGTAGGCGGGGCCCGTGCAGATGTGCTTGTCGACGGCGCGGTCGTAGATCGGATCGTAGCCGCCGATAGCCTGGGCGCCTGGCTTGTAGACTCCCTTGGGTCGGCCGGTGGTGCCCGAGGAATAGAGCATGGTGGAGCCACGCACCGGATCGTCGATGTCTTCACCCGAGAACGCGGCGATGTCGCTGTAGGCCGTGAAGCCCGGAAGGTCCCCGCCGATGGCTGTTTTCAGGAGCAGTTGCGGGCAGGAGGCGGCCACCTGGTCGATCCCGGGGATGCGCGTGTCGGCGAACAGCGCCTTGGCCTCGCAATTGTCGACCACATAGGCGATCTCGCCCGGCTGCATGTGCCAGTTCACCGGGGTCAGCCGAAAGCCGCCGCGCAGGGTGGCGAACAGCACCTCGGGGAATTCGACCCGGTTGGCGCAGACGATGGCGACGGCGTCGCCGGCCTCCAGGCCATGCTCGCGCATCATCCGGACCAAGCGGTTGGCGTTGGCGTTCAGCTCGCCGAAGGTCCGGCTTCGTCCGGAAGCTTCGAGGACAGCCGTCTTGTCGGGTTGGAGTTTGGCCCAGACGGCCATGCACATGCCGGAGTCGACGGCTGCATCCACTCGGGCTTTGATATCGGCTCGCTCGAGCCCAATTGGCGCATTCATCCCCACGTCTCCCGTTTTCTTGTCGTTGTCTTGGCCCGCGACGGGCGGCCTCAGCTCCAGAGCGGGGATGAAGCCTTCATGGCGCGGATCATAAAGGTGACGCTCGCCACGTCCTGACCGCTGGCTGCGTCGGCGATATCGACGTCGTACCAGACGTTCTCGGTCTTCGGACTCTCGGTGATCTTGCGCATGGTGGTACGGCCCACATAGTCCTTGTCGGCCAGTACGGGGCCGGCCAGGTGGCGGACCTCCAAGGCGCCGAACAGGCCGACATAGGGCGTCTTGGCCTTGGCCATTACGAAGGGTCGGCTCATGTGCGCCAGGCGGATGACGTAGGCCGGCGAAAGCACGCCCTCGGCGTCGTAGAGGGGCAAGCGCTCGGTGATGCGGCCAAGGCCCACGTCATAGTCGGCGCGGTTCACCCGCATCGGAATGTCCGACGTCGTGTCGCCCACGCGGACGTCGGCATAGATCCGAAGGAGCGCCAGATCGGCGTCGGTCTGTTCGGTCATGCGGCGGGCGATCTCAGACCCGTTGTCGCGAGCCCTGGGCGAGGCGGTGCCGACACAGACCTGTTGACCGGCGCGGTTGAGCATCTGCAGCCGGACCCGGGGCTCGCCCGGCTGGACGAGCGCCTGGACCTCTTCCCTATCGACGGTGGCCTGGCTGAAGTGAAGAGCGATGTCGCCGGTCTCGAACCAGGCGCGGCCGTAGATCTGGGTCAGCATCGGCACGAACTGGTCCATGTGGACCGAGCCCGGCACGGTGCCGCCTTTGAAGCCGAGTTTGGAGGCCACCTCGTCGTTGTGGATGGAGCCCGGCGCCTGCTGGAAGCCATTGTGCGGCGCCCGGAATTCGCCGGTCAGGACGGGCTCGGCGGCGGCGCTCATTGCGGGGCTCCGGCCGTGGCGAGGCTCATCATGTCTTCAAAGTTGGCGCGGTAGAACCGATCGCGATCGTCCTCGCTCAAACCCTCGAAGGTGCGCTCGAACCGCGCGATCGGATCGTTGGTGCCCTCTGGGTGCGGGTAGTCGCTGGAGAACATGTAGAGGTCGGCCCCGCTGTCGCGGATGAGGTAGCCGGCGTCCTCGCCGGGGAACGGCGTGAACTTCACATGACGGCGGATGATCTCGGAGGGCTTGGCCGAGAGAGCCTTCAGGTAGGGGTCGGTGCGGCCGAAGGAGCGCGCGCCCATATCCATCTGACGCAGGAAGCCGGGCACCCAGTAGGCGCCGTACTCGATAACGCCGCCGCGGAGCTCGGGTTGGCGGTCGAAGAGGCCGTCGTAAACTAGCGCGCTGAGGAACATCTCGGCGGAGTGGGGCAGGGCCACATAGTCTTTGAAGCGGAGATTTTCCCCGCCGCCGTGCAGGTCGGGCGATTTGGCCTTGCCGTTGTTGACGTATTCCGCCGGCATGGTGCGTGAGCCCGCGCCGATGTGCAGGACGAAGGGGGTGCGGGTCGCCGCCAGCAAGGCCCAGAACGGATCAAGGTCAGGGTGGCCGGGCGACTTGTCGCCGGCCGGAGTCGAGGGCACCCAGATGGCGCGGCAGCCGAGACGGATCGCTTCCTGCGCCTCCTCCAGCGCGCGGGTCGGGTTGTCCAGCGGCACATAGGCCACCCCCAGCAGGCGCGGATCTCGGCAGAAGGCGGCCATCGCCCTGTTGGCGGCCCGCGCCCCGGCGTAGAGCACGGTCTGGTCGCTGCTGGTCCTGAAGGGGCGCAGCGCCGAGGTCGGGAAGACGAGTTGGCTCGCGAAGCCCAGTTCCTCAAGCGCTCGGATCCGCTCGCCTGGATCATAGGCGCCATAGGCCAGGCGGCCTTTCGGCCCGCCGATCAGGCCTTCGATGATCTTTTCCTTGGGCGCTTCGATCGGCGGTCGCGTGGAGGGGGGATCGCGGCGCAGCAGCCGATCCTTCATCGCCTCCTCGGCGAAAGGCACCAGCCAGTCGGCCGGCTCCATCACGTGACTGTCAGCGTCGTGGAAGACACGTCCGGCAGCGTACGGCATCTCTTTCTCTCCCCGTTATTGACATTCACACTAGATGATCCGTTTCGTCTTGTCTCGGCCAAATGCGGGCCGCGGCTCTGGCGGAAATCTATTATCGCTATGTCGTCGAGGCCGGACCGCTGACCCAGATCATCCTGCGCAACTGATACATGGCCGGGCGGATCCCGCATCCCGTGCTCGCGATCCGCGATCGCCTCACCAGGTCGGTGGCGCGCCGTTCCTCTAGCGGCAGAGGCGAAACCGTCTGGCCAGGCGCCACCCGCAGGGCCTTTTCCACCCTGGGCGGCGCCGGCAGCAGCGGGGAAGGAAGCGGGGCGCGTCCACCCTTGGCCTTTCCCAAGTGTCCCCGGCTTGGATAGGGGTTCGCCGTTCGATCGCAGATCTTGGCCAGGCCGCCGGCGCTGAGGCCAAGCTGAAGCGCCATGACTGAGAGCGGTTCTCGCCATACGCGCTCAAAGAGCGCATCACGGGTCAGTTTGATCGTCAGCGCCGCGGTCATGGAAGTCTTAGCATAGCGCCGCCGTCGCCTCACGCCGCTGCGGGGATTTGGACTATGGCGCTTGCCAAATGACATTCGCACTATTTACGATGCAGCGCTTCGTACAGGCTAACGGCGGAATGACAGACATGCAGGCGACGCTCACGACTCCGGGGGCTTTGGAGGATTTCCGCCTCGAGGTGCGCGCTTGGCTCAGCGACGCCTTTTCTTCCGTGCTGGCCGGGCGCGCGCCGCAGGCCGGCGCGCCCGAGCCCGATAGCGATGCATTCAGGCGGTGGAGGACGGGCCTCTGTCAAAAGGGTTGGGCGACCCCGACCTGGCCGGCGGAATACGGCGGGGGCGGTCTCTCGGCCAAGCAAGCGCGTGTGCTGCGCGAGGAGATGCGGCGGGTCGGGGCGTGGAACCCGATTGGCTACAGCATGGGCGTTCGGATGCTGGGGCCGACCCTGCTGGAGTATGGAACCGAAGCGCAGAAGCAGGCTCACATCCCCTTGATCGCCCGCGGCGAGGCCCGTTGGTGCCAGGGATATTCCGAGCCGGGCGCCGGCTCCGACCTCGCCTCGCTTCAGACGCGGGCCGAAGATCGCGGCGACCACTTTCTGGTTAGCGGTCAGAAGACGTGGACCAGCGGCGCGCAGTACGCAGATTGGTGTTTCTGCCTGGTTCGCACTGACCCGTCCCGGAAACACGACGGCATCTCGTTCCTGTTGATCGATATGCGCTCGCCTGGGATCGAGGTGCGGCCGATCCAGTTGATCTCGGGTCGCTCGCCGTTCTGCGAAACCTTCTTCACGGAGGTTCGGGTTCCGAAGGATAATCTGGTGGGGCCCCTCAACGGCGGCTGGACGATCGGCAAGCGGCTGTTGCAGTACGAGCGGCAGCGGAGCGAGGACGCCCCGCCGCGCGCCACGGAGAGACGGCCGATCGAGCAGGTGGTGGTCGAATATCTCGGGCGAGATGCGGCTGGACGCCTTGCCGATCCAGACCTGCGTATGCGGCTGGTGAGGCACGCGATGGAGCGGCAGGCCTTCGCCCTGACCATGCAACGCGCGGCGCTTGAGGCTGGAACCGGGGGGCCGACCGCGGCGACCTCCATCCTGAAAAACGTTTCATCGCTTCTGGTGCAGGAGCGCGCCGAATTGCTTGTCGAGGCCATGGGCCAGCAGGGACTGGGCTGGGAGGGCGAGGCGTTTGAGGCCGACGAGTTAGCATGCGTTCGAGAGTGGCTGTCGGGCAAGGCGAACACGATTTTCGCCGGCTCGTACGAAATCCAGAACAATATCATCGCCAAGCGGATACTGGGGCTTCCCCAGCACGTGGCCACCTGACTGCGTTAGCGGTCGCTAGGCGGGTCTGGCGGGGAAGAAGCCCTCGCGCGTTCAGCCAGTTAGCCGAGGTGGGCATGACCTGGAACGTTCAATAGCGGCCCAGTCAGGCGATTATCTTGGGTGCTCGTGAGCGGCTATGCACGGTTTCAGCGCCACCATAGGTATTCCACTTCGGCAAGCCTTCATAGCTGAACGACATGGGGTTGGGCGTCTGAACCTCGGCTAGCGTACAGCACCCGCCGCTGAGGGGCGGCTGCTGAGAAGAGCGACACGTCCATGCCCAACCTATCTCGCCGTGCTCTCGTTGCTGGCGCGCTTCTGTTGCCCGCGGCCCATGCGTCGGCGCGTGCCCCAGGTGACCTCGCAGCCGCCGCCGATGCGGCCTATACGTTCGCCGTCCCGCTCCTTGAAATGGCCAAGGTTCGCACGCTGGCCTTTGCGAACGGCCAGCGGCCCGGCGTCCTCGCCGGTCGTGCGCAACTGGTCAAACCCGCGCAGCATGCGGTGACCATGCCCAATAACGATACCGTCTACGCCTCGGTTTTCGTCGACTTGCGGAAGGGTCCGGCCGTCTTCACGTTTCCGGAGTCGCCGAACCGCTACGCTTCGTTGCAGGTCATGGATTTCTACAGCAACAACATCGCGGTCGTGTCTCCGCGCGCACCACTGAAAGCTGGGACGACATTGCGCATCGTGGGGGCGGGCGAAGCCGCCGGTCCGGGCGACGTCGTCTCCCCGACCCCATGGATCTGGGCGCTGGCCCGGGTTCTGGTCGATGGTCCAGATGACGTGCCCGCGGCGCTGGCCGTGCGCGATCAGGTGCGGCTGGCGGCGTCAAACGAGGTCGCGACGCCGCCGACGGTCGTGCCGCGCGGCGGGGACCTCGGCGCCGAGCTGACTGCGATCCACCGCCTGCTGGTCGAGAACCCCCCGCGCCCTGACGATGTGGCGATCCAGGGAGCGCTCGATGCGCTCGGCCTGGGCGGAGACAGCAGTTTCAACCTGGACCGCTTCGACGCGCCGGCTCGGGTGCAGATCGCCGTCGGCGTTGAGCGCGCCAAGGCTCGCGCTCGTGATCCGCGGACGGCCGGGACTTTCCGAGACGGTTGGTTGTACACCAATCCGGCGATCGGTGTCTTCGGACAGGATTATCAGCTTCGCGCCACCGTTGCGTCCTCCGGCCTTGCGTCCTTTCCCCAGCAGGAAGCGATGTATCTGAGATCCGATGGGCCGGCAGGCCAAGCGGGGTTCGTCGGTCCGGGGCCTTGGCTTCTGCGTTTCCCAGAAGGTCGCTTGCCGCCCGTTGACGCCTTCTGGTCGGCGACCCTCTATCAGCCTGCACCCTCGGGCCAGTTCTTCCTGGTTGAGAACGCTATCGATCGCTACTCCATCGGCAATCGAACGCCTGGCTTGGTTCAGGCGCCGGACGGCGCCACCGAGATATGGATCGCTCGCGAGGATCCTGGCCCCGACCGCTACGCCAACTGGCTTCCCGCGCCAGCTACGGGGCCGTTCTCGATCGTGCTGCGCGCATACTTGCCTAAGCCGGCTCTGTTCGATGGCCGCTACACCCTTCCGCCGATCAGGGCCGCCTGACCGCCATTTGGTCCTTCCGTCGATAGGAGACATCATGCTGCAACGCCGCGACCTCATCCTCGGCGCCGGAGTCGCACTCGGCGGCTCGGCCGCCAGCGCAGCGCAGACGTCGGACAGCCATTCAGCTTTCCGCGACGAAGTCGCGGCCGCCCAAGAGCGCCTGGACGCTTTCATGGCCGCTTTTAACGCCCGTGACGTCACGGCCTTTGAGGCGACGTTCAATTTTCCTCATGTCCGCTTTGCGTCCGGCGAGGTCACGATTATTGAGCTCGGTTATCACAAGCCTGCGATGTTCACGCGAGGAGCGCTGGAAGGCTGGGACCATTCAGCCTGGCAACGGCGTAAAGTGATCCATGCGGGCTCCGACAAGGTGCATATCGACACTCGCTTCGCTCGCTATCGCGGTGACGGCTCGTTGATCGGAGCTTTCGATTCGATCTACATCGTGACGCGGGTGAACGAGCGATGGGGCATACAGGCGCGTTCAAGTTTCGCCCCTTGAGGGACGTCCAGGGTGGTGATTCAGATCCTTAGCGCGCTTGAAAAGGGGGCGAAGGCGAAGCGCGGCAGGTTGGTCGCCGCGCCGGTCGCGCGATAGGCTCCAGATCGTCTCGCCGGGCGGCTTTGCGAGGGCGCTGGCCATGGGGCGGCGCCTCAATAGGCCTGGGGTCGCTCAAGCAGGCAGGAGGAATCTGGAAAGACATGAAACGAATGCACGGCCCGTCGATGCACGACTTGGATCTCCGCCAACTGGAGGCCGTGACCGAGATTTGCCGCGCCGGGAGCTTCAGTGCGGCGGCCCGCGAGTTGCGCACCACGCAACCGTCCTTGAGCAAAAGTATCGCGCGCCTTGAGCGGCAGCTTGGCCTGCGGTTGTTCGATCGCAGCGGCGGGGTCGTCCGACCGACCGTCTATGGGAAGCTGTTGGCCGAACGAGGGCGCGGTCTGCTCGGCTCGGCGACCGCCTTGCGCCAGGAGCTTCACCAACTCGCCACCGGCATCGGTGCGCGGCTTCGGATCGCGGTGGGGCCGGCGACCCGCTTGAAGCCGCTGCCGGACCTCGTCCGGGAGCTCATGGCCCGCTATCCTGAACTTCAGCTGGAGACGCTCCATGAGGATGGCCAGGAGATAATGCGGGGGGTCGATGAAGGCCGGCATGACCTTGTTTTCGGATACTTCGAAAATGCCGAGCCGTACGGCGAACTGATACGCGTCAAGATCTTCGAGGACCGCCAGGTTTTTGTGGCCGCGCCTGGTCACCCAGCGCTTGAGGACCCGGCGCAACTCGGTCCGCGCCAACTGTTGCGCCATCCGTTGGCGAGCATGGGGGTGACGCGGGAGTTCCAACGCTGGACAGGAGAGATGTCGGCTGAGGAAAGGCGACTGGCGTACACCTTGGTTTCCGACGATTTCAGCCTGGTTCGACAGGCGGTGACGTCGTCCGGATTCATCGGACGCGGACCCCGCTTCGTCTTCGAAGACGAGCTAGCGAGTGGGCGGATGGTGATTGTGCCCAGCACTTGGGACGCCATTTACGAATGCTGGATGCTGACCACCGAAACCAAGTGGCAATCCCCACTCGTGAAGGCGGTCGCGGAGATCGCCAAGGCGGTGACGATGGCCCAACCGCAAGGCGACCACCGCCAATCCTAATCGTGAGGAGGGGGAGGGGCGCAGGGCCGGGTATCGGCCTGCGGGTTCCTCAACTGGGCGCTTAAGGCCGACATCGGGGCCAGGGAACCCCACGCCGTCGTGCAATGCCGTCTGGGCATAAGGCTATGCCCTGGCTCGGGGTGGAGGGCGGGCGCAGTCGTGTCACGCTGAACCTCGCAGCATATTCCCTAAAGCAGAGGTCGACGGCATTGCAGGACATCGAATTGAGCGCCATCGAGAGGTCTTGCGCGCGGCTTGTGACTCTCTACTGCCATCTGATCGACCACGGGACCGCCGCCCAGGCGGGCGACCTGTTCTCCGAGGACGCGGTTTGGATCTCGCGGGAAAAAGTCATGAACGGTCGCGCTGAGATCACGCAGAGCTTTGCGGCGCGAGAAGCGAACGCTGGCCGCATGTCGCGGCACGTCTGCAGCACCTCTCTGCTCGACGTGCGCGGACCGACGGAGGCTCGCGGGGTCACCTATTTGACCCTTTACCGTGATGACGGCGCGCTCGACCGTCGCGTCTCCCAGGTTCGTGGCCCGGCGATGGTCGGCGAGTATCGCGATCATTTCGTGCTGACCGAGGTCGGGTGGCGCATTCAACGCCGGGAAGTGATCATCGACTTTATCGTTGCGGGGGAAGGGCGATGAGCCTGAGCTTCAAAGGCAAGGTCGTGCTGGTCGTTGGAGCGGCCACCGGCATCGGATCAGCAGTCGCGCTCGCTTTTTCGCGAGCCGGCGCCCGCGTGGCGGTGGCCGACCTAATCTCCTGCGCCGAGACAGTGACGCAGATCATAGGCGAGGGCGGCGAGGCCGAAGAGCTCGCAATGGACATCACCGACGCGCCCGCAGTTGAGGCTGCGCTGGCCAGTCTGGTCGCCCACTTCGGTGCGCTGCATCATGTGGTCAACTGTGCAGGTATGGCCACCCGGCATACGATCGCGCAGATGTCCGCCGAGGTGTGGAGGCGCGTCATCGATGTGAATCTCACCGGCGGATTCGTGCTGTTGAAGGCTGCCGAACGCCACTTGGCCATCGCGGGCGGAGGATCCGTCACGCTGATTTCCTCCGTGGCGGCCGAGCATGTGGCCTATATGAGCGGAGCCCACTATGCCGCCAGCAAGAGCGCGCAATTGGGGTTGGTGCGCCATGCCGCTTTCGAACTCGGCAGGCTTGGAATTCGGGTCAATGCGATCGGCCCAGGGCACATGAGCAATCGCATGGGTGGGGGGCGACATCCGCCCGAAGTCCTTGAAACGGCCGCCCACAGGATGCCGCTGCAGCAGGTGGTGGAGCCGGAAGACGTGGCTGACGCGTGCCTGTTCTTGGCCAGCACCATGGCTCGCGTGATCACCGGCGTTTACCTGCCCGTGGACGCGGGTTTCCTGACCGCCCGGGGGCAACCGCCGCGCCCTTATTTCGATCTTCATGACGCGGTGTTCTGAGCCCCCGCCGCTCGTAATCGGCAGGTTCAGAGTGAACGGGCGGACGGCGTCTGGCGCCGGTGCGCTATCGCGGAAAAGTTGAGTCTTCGTCAGGCGAAGAGCTGAGATCGAATCCCTATTCTTAGGGTTTATGTCTCTTCCTGTGCTTGGAAGTATTCCTGGTGGGAATAGCGCCATAACCAAGTGATGCGGCGGGCGGTTTGACCTGACGCCGGCTGCTGCCGCATGATTTGACTAACAATAATACTCATTTGGGGGAAGCTGCAGATGCGTCATCGTCTTTTGAAACTCGCCGCCGGGTCTTTTAAACTTTATGGAGCGTCGACCCTTGTCCTGGCGCTCGCGGCTTTCCCACACGTCACGCAGGCCCAGATCAACGCGGAGGCGCTGTCCGTCATCGACGTTGATGAGGTGGTGGTGACCGCGCGCAAGCGCTCGGAGCGTTTACGCGACGTGCCCACCGCAGGCACCGCGCTCGGGATCGAAAGCATCCGCGAGATGGGCGGCGTGTCGACAGCCCAGGGTCTGCTCACCAACGCGCCAGGGGTGAACTTCGCGAATACCAGCAATCCCGTGACGTCCGAGATTTCGATCCGCGGGTCGGGTACGTCGAGGGCGACGAACGCCTCGTCGGGGGTCGGGCTCTACCGGAACGGCGCCTACATCGGGGGAGGCTCCATCGGGGGGCGCACCCTGACCAATCTGGACTTCTTCGACGTGGAACGGATCGAGGTTCTGCGGGGCGTCCAGGGCGGCCTCAACGGCCGTAACGCCGTCGGCGGGGCGATCAACGTAGTCTCGGCCCGGCCATCAGACCGTCCCGAAGGCTACGCGCTCGGCACCCTGGGAAACCTAGGCGTTCGGGGGATCGAACTGGCGGTCAACGTCCCGATTAACGACCAATGGGCGGTGCGGATCGGCGGCAACATCACGCGCCAGGAGCGCGGCTTCTATAAGCTCTACTTGCTGGATGACTATGCGGACATACAGGAAAAGGACTTCGTCCGTGGCCAGGTCCGCTACACGAACGGTCCCTTCACAGCCAATCTGTTATTGGAGCATGGCCGCGAGCGGCTGCCCGGCCTGATCTATCAGTTGGTCAATTTTCCAAACGCCAACTACCCAAAAGGATTGGTGCAGGACAGGTATAATGTTCCTTGGAACTCATATTCGCGGGGGAAGCAGCAGGTCAATACCTACGAATTCACGGCGAGTTACGACGCCGGATTCGCCGACATCACGTCCACGAGCCTGCTGCGTGAGCGCCGCGGCCTGAATGCCTATGACCGGGACGCCACGTCGCACGAGTTCCTCGAGACCGCTATCGCCGCCGGCAAGGTGGCGCCTGGCGCGGTCAACGCCATCCGGGCGACGGACTATGGGCTTGGCGGCGCCTCCACGGACTTCGCCCGCATATTTTACCAGGACATCCATCTGACGGGCGCCCAGGTTGGCGGTCTCGGTTGGCTGGTGGGGGCTGAATGGTACTTGCTGCATGATGAGCCGCGATCGGTGGTGGCTCGTACGCCCAGTGCTGCCAACCCATCGCCGGGCACGCTCGACATCGGGTCTTCGCGCGTCAGTTCGACGGCGGCTTATGGCTCGCTGAGCTATGACATCAACCCGACCTTGAACTTGGCCGGGGATCTGCGGATCACCCATGACGAGGAGGAGGTTCAGTCCCAGCGCGTGGACCTTCGAACCGGCGCGCCTGCCGGGGTCGGCTTCACGGTCGCGGGCGAGCGCGAGCAGACCAACGTCTCCTACACGGTGACGCTTGGCTATAAACCGTTCGCCAACACCCTGATCTACGGCAAGATCGGATCAGCATATCGCGCAGGCGGTTTCAACACCTCCCTAGGCGATCCTCGGCAACCGATTCCGATCCCGCTGACCTTCGACAATGAGACGGTCACCGCCTACGAGATTGGCTTCAAGGGCAACCTTACGCCGGACATCTACGTTGCGACCGCCGCGTACCAGAACCGTTTCGACAACCTCGTCGTGCAAGGCACCAACGGTTGTGCGGTTGGGATAGCGTCCTGCCCTGTCCAGGCCACAAGCTTCGCCTTCAACGCGGGGCCGGCCAAGCTGTGGGGCGTCGAGGCCGAGGTCACCTATCGCGCCGAGTTGTTCGATGGCCCCCTTCGAGTCACGCTCGGCGGGTCGCGGCAGGGTGGAGAAATCACCGGGGGCGTGTTCAAGGGCCGCCGCCAGCCGCAGCAGCCTGATTGGACGGCGACGTTCAACCTCAACTATCGCCACGAAATTCATGACGGATGGATGGGCTTCGCCAACCTGAAAGGGTCGGCGCGGTGGGGCGGCGTGCAGGAGATCGAGCAGATGCCGTTGCTCGACGACTACACGATGCTCGACGGTCGGATCGGGATTGAGAAAGGCCCATACGAACTGGCGCTGTTCTCTCAAAATCTAGGTGACGAGAGCTACATCGTCTTTAGATCAAACAACATCAACAACGACATTCGACGCTTTAACATGCCGCGCACGTATGGCGTGCAGCTTCGCTACACTTGGTGATGCGTCGTTGGTCAAGAACGAGAGAGCTCTGATGAAGAACGCCCTCCTAATGGCCGCCAGCGCCATCGCGATCTGCGGCCCGCTCATGCCGTTGGCCGCGCGGGCTGCGGATGTCCCCTCCGCTACCCGCGCGGCGCCGCGCGCCGACGCACCGAATGTGATCGTCATCGTCGCCGACGACCTTGGCTACAACGACACCGGCGCTTACGGCTCACAGATCATCCGTACGCCTAATATAGATCGCCTGGCGCGCGAGGGCGTCCGGTTCACCGACGCCTATGTGACCCACCCGGTTTGCGCACCTTCGCGGGCTGGTCTGCTGACCGGGCGTTACCAGGAACGCTTCGGCTACGAATTCAATCCTGTCGGCCGCGATCGCAACGGCGGGGTTTCGTTGCAGGAAATCATGGTCGGACAGATCATGAAGTCCGCCGGCTATTCCACAGGCATGGTTGGTAAGTGGCATCTGGGCGAGCCTGAAGGCTACCATCCGGCCGATAGGGGCTTTGATGAGTTCTTCGGCATGACGGCGGGTGCGTCGACCTACATTCTCAATCCCAAGCCGACGGACCACTTTTTCACAGTGCCCGGTTCTGAAGCCGCCGAACGTACGACCAACGAGCCGGACCCGCGTCTGGCGGCGATGTCTCCCGCACAACGCCTGAAACTCCTGCGTGACAAGGCGCCGATCTTTCGCGGGCGCGCCTCAATCGAGGAGAATGAGTATCTGACGGAGGCGTTCACCCGAGAAAGCCTGGACTTCATCGAGCGCCATCGTGACGAGCCGTTCTTCCTCTATCTGGCCTACAACGCCCCCCACACGCCGCTGCAGGCGCCCGATAAATACTATGCGCGGTTCCCAGAAATAGCCGACCAAGGCACGCGAACCTATGCGGCGATGGTGTCGGCGCTGGACGACGGGATCGGGGAAATCCTGCGGAAATTGAAGGACACGGGCCTCGACGACAATACCCTGGTGATCTTCCTTAGTGACAACGGTTGCGCCGGGTATCTGAGGGGGGCGTGTTCCAACGCCCCGCTGTCGGGCTTCAAGGCGCTGCATCTCGAGGGCGGCGTTCGCGTACCCTTCATTATGAGATGGCCAGGGCAGATCGCGCCCGGCCAGGTCGATAAGCGCCAGATATCAAGCCTGGACATAGTGCCGACCGCCGCCGGCGTCGCGAAGACGAAGCTGCCGGCCGATCGCGCCTATGACGGGGTGGACCTCACCCCCTTTGTGACTGGCCGCAACTCGGAGGCGCCCAATCCGACGTTATTCTGGCGCGCGGGGGTCAATTTCGCTGTCCGGGACGGCCAGTGGAAAATGCTGGTGATGAACAAGGCTCCATCAGGCGACGAGGCCGACAAGAGCGGGGCGCCGATCATGCCCGACGGAGTGCAGGCTCGGGTCGGTCCGGAGGGCCAGCACACCATGCTCTACGACCTGTCAAACGACCTCGGCGAGTTGCGCAATGTAGCGTCCGACAATTCTGATGTCGTTGTAGACCTAAGGGCGAAGCTTGAGACTTGGAACGCGAGCCTCACGGAGCCTGGCTGGACGAGCCGCCGCTGGTTGAACTTCGTGTGGGACGAGGAAACCCTTCAGCAGTTCAACTGAGCAGGTGGGCGCTTCGCCGGCGCCCTTTCTCCGGTTCATCGGGGGTCGGGCAATGGGGCGCCGCAAGCTCGCCCCCTTGTCTCTTGGGCCGGTTCTTCAAGACGTTGAGGCTCGCCCGCTGATACGAGGATCGAGCGATGAGCGTTTGCTTGTGGTTACGCTACATTGGGACGAAGCGAGCGCGGAAGTGACGAGGGCGGCGGTGAGCAAGCCGTCATCTGACGTCATGGAACTGCGGAACTGTGAGGGCGAACCGCGAGGCGGCGCGCCTGGTCTTCATCGCCGCGCTGCGGTGCGACCGGATCGACGCACCCTGCCTCTTCGACGGTCCGATCAACGGCAAAGCCTTCCTCGCCTACGTCCGCACCCTCTTGGTCCCCTGAACCCTGGCGACGTCGTCATCATGGACAACCTCGGCAGCCACCGCGGCCGCCAGGTCCGCCTCGCCATCCGTGAAGCCGGGGCCAAGCTCCTCTTCTTGCCGAAATACTCCCCTGATCTGAACCCCATCGAACAGGTCTTCGCTAAGCTCAAGCACCTGCTCCGAAAGACCCAGGCGCGCACCTACGACGCCCTCCTGCACACGACCGGTCAGCTCCTCCACGTCTTCTCACCAGACGAGTGCGCCAACTACCTCAGGAACTCCGGCTATGCCGCCTAATCTCAACGCGCTCTAGTCGCTCAGGAACTCAAGCAGCCGTTTGCCAGGCAGGAAGAAATAGCCGCCGCCGCGCGAGGTCACAAACCGCGACATCGGCGAGAGACGCACTGGTCCGTCGCGCGTCGGCACGGTGAAGCCATCGGGACAACCGGCCTTGTCGCCCGCCAGGGGATCGCGTTCGCGGGAAAGGCCGTGGAACCGGTCGCTGCTCAGCCAGGTCTGCTGGACGAACTCGAACTGTCGTTCGATGTCCCCGTTCAGGCACATGAACATGAGGCCGTCCTTTTCGCCCTCCTGAGCGACATAGGTCCGACCGACCCGCAGAATCCTGTGACGGTTGCTGATGTCGATCTGGTCCTGAACGCCCGGGTCCAGGCTGTCGCGCGGGTTGGCGCGCCGGATATGTGCGCCGAACGGGCAGCGCAGCCCCTCGGGATCCTCCGTGCCGTAGAGGAAGTCGTTGTCTTCAGGATTCCCCGCCGACTTACGATGTTCGGTCGTGGGGCTTACGGGCGTGGCGGCCCCGGCGTCGGCGGCCGGGGCGCCCATTATGCCGGCGTCTTCCGCGGGGCCGGTCTGGGGGCGGCGGGTCAGGTTGCGTTCCAGGTCCCCGGCTTGGCTGAACGCGCGGTAAGGGTTGCGGACGAGCGACGAGCCGTCGGGCCAACGGCCGACCAGCTTGGCGGCGATGAACTCGGGGGTGATCTCGTAGGGCTCGCCCAGCCGGCTGCTCAAGCGATCGGATTCCTGTTCACAGTAGGACCAGAAGGCGTCGTGGTTCTGTTCCAGCTGGCGGATAACCAGGAACGATCCGTTGCGGCCGATCTCGCGCGGAGCCTCGACGATATTGCTGCCGAAATCCCCGGCGCCGCCGCAGATCGGCAGGCAGTTTTCGGGGTCGTCCAGGGCGCCCAGCGCCGGTCCTGGCGGGATGCCGCCGCGGTTGTCGGGATAGCCGAGGATGAACTCGCCCGGCTCGACCAGGTGGATCGGATCGGCGTTTCTCAGGCCGCGATAGGTGCCGCGGATAACGGGTTGCGATGTGCCGTCCACGAAGCCGAAGGGCTCGATCCGCTTGGAGCGTTCCTTGGGGATCGGGTGGAGCGGAATCCGGCGGCTGACGCTGTGACCATAGCCTTCGGTCAGGGTCCGTACCTGATCGCTCAGCGTCTCGGTGCTCTGCTGGTCGACGCCATAGACCAGCAGGGCCACATCGTGGACGCCTTCGGTCGGCCACCACCAGGAAGCGTCGGGGTCATCGGGCGTGTCGCCCAAAATCCGCGCCCGGCCGGGGCCCGTCATGCCGTCGAGATAGGCCGGGGGAAAGGTTTCGATCGCATCGGCGGGCAGCCCGGCCTTGGCCAGGGCGCCGGGACCAAGCGCGAGGGTCAGCACCGCCTCGCGTTTCAACCGCCGTCCGTCGTCGAAGGCGATCAGCGGCCGCGCGTCTTTCAGCCAACCCCGCACCGAGGGCGCGTGGCTGTCGAAATCGATGAGCAGCAGTTCGCCGTGCGGCATGAAGCCCAGGCCGCCGAACACCAGGCTCTGGATCTGGTCGCTCTCGAGCTTCTGCGCCGGCCGCGCCGCCGAGCCGAACAGGGTCAGCCAGTCGCGGGCCTCCTCGTCGGTCATGGAAACGCCAAGCCCGCGCCGGATGCTGGCGTTGGTGCGAATGTTCGCCGTCGTCAGGGTCGGATAGGCGCTGTACCAGAACGGAGTCGAGACCATGCTGCGGCGCGCGTAGCGTTTGAAGCGCTCGCCGTCGGTCGCGCCTTTCTGGAACAGGTTCTCGGTGTAGGGAAAGCCCCTGGTGTTGGACCAGACAGCCGTCAGGCCGTTATGCGCCTTGGTGATGAAATCCTCGAGATAGCTTTCCCAGCTGCCCCCGAAATTTGAGAAGAACACCAGGTCGCGGGTGCCCGGCAGCGTCACCCAGCGGGCGAAATGGATCGTGCCGATTTCACCCAGATGGCCCGGCTTGAAGTTCAGCCTGGCGAGTTGGGCGACCAGCCAGAAGGCCAGGCGGATCGTGAACGCCCGCGTCAGCCCCGGCTTGAGCTGGGTGACCGAGACCATGTGGTTGTGCGCGTGGTGGTTCTCGGTCTCGAGAATGCGCCGCAGCACCATGCGGTCTGGACCGCGTTCGTCGAGCCAATCGGTCGCCTCCTTGCGGCGCAGGCTCAGATAGAGGCCGCCGAGCGCCGCCAGCACGGGCAGCGTGAAGGCCAGGACCGCGCCGAGCAGCCACAGAAGACCCGCCCAGGCGGCCTGGATCGCAAGCCAGGTCTTCGAGACGGGGAGAGCGTCCGCCGCGCCGATGGCCATCAGGGCCTTCACCGCGCCGACCACCCCAAATCCAAGGGCGACCAGAAACAGGAGGGCGAGGGGCCAGAGGTACGTCTTGATGAAGGAGGCCGCGATCGGCGCAACCAGGCCCAGGCCAGACCCCGACGGTTGGCGAAGCGGTGAGGGGGGCGTCTCCAGCGCCCAGGTCCAGTCTGGATCGGCCCGCAGCTGGGCGCGGATGGCCTCCAGACGGTCGAGCGCTGCGACGCCGCCGTTCTGGGCGCCGACCAGGCCGGCGACATGGCGGCCCAGCGCCGCCTCGCGGCGGATGCGGTTGACGCTCATGCCGGGCGTCCCAGCGAACGCCAGGCCGGCCTGACCGCCCCAGCCGTGGCCGATCTTCACCTCGTGGGTTTTCAGGTAGGGGCCCAGCGATCCGCCGCGCCAGTCCCGCGCCAGGGCGAAGATGGGCAGCAGCGCAGCTCCGATCCGGTCGGCGATGCGGTCGATCGCCGCGTTCGGCGCGCCGTCGGCGGAGAATTCCATGACCAGGTGACCGTGCGAACGGGTCGGGTCGGTCGGCGCTAGGGCGTGGAGGCTGACGAAATGCACCCCGGCGTCGCCGTCGAGGCGGTCGAGCGCGGTCGCCGCCGTCTGGCTTGCGGGGTTGCCCAGGCGCCGGATCAGGACCAGCGCGTCCTCGATGGCGTCCGTCGCGATCGGCGCGGCGATTGTCACCATGGCGTGGCTCATTTTGAGCTCCCCAGCTCGACGGGCAAGCGGTCGGGGAATGGCCCCGCCCATTCGATCTGGCCTATCGACCGCATCCCGCGGATTAGCAGCCGCGACACCAGCATCGGAATCTGCAGATCGCTCACCGACCGGCCGGCGCAGGGGTGCAGACCGCCGCCGAAGTGGAGGTAGGGTCCGCCGGGCCGATCGGCCCGCATCTGCTTGGGCGCTGGAAACGCTTGGGCGTCCTGCATCGCCGCCTGGGTCCAGGCGACCATCTGACTGCCGGCCGGAACCTGCACGCCGTTCAGGTCGGTGTCGACCGCGGCGCGGCGCATGACCAGGGGATTGTGCGGCCAACGGCGCAGCGCCTCGCGGCACCAGCCTAGCGTCAGAGCCGGATCGGCGGCGTCACGCTGGGCGGCCTGCGCCAGGCGCCCGTCGCGCGCCATCACCGCGAGAATCTTAGCGACCGAACTGGCCGTGGTGTCGATGCTGCCCACAAGCATGCCGCCGAGGTTGCGGCGCACGCCATCGTCATCCAGCGCCGGTTGACGCATCAGGGCGCCCATCAGGTCATCGCCGGTCACGCCTGCCCGCCTTCGCCTGAGAATCTCGGTTTCGAGCCAAGCCCCCATCAGCCCGGCCGCTTTCAGTGCGCGGGCCTCCACGACCTTGTCGCCGCCCAGGTTGAGGAAGGTGTGGGCGAAGATCGCTCGGGCGACGGCCAGGAAGTAAGCGTCGTCAGGGCCGGTGACGCCGAAGAGTCGCTGGGCGGTGCGCCCGGCGACAATGCGCGCGTAGCCGCCGACCGCGTCGATCCGTCCGTCGGCGGCCTTGGCCAGCAGACTACCGGCGTCCGCCGCCGACTGTTCGACGATGGCGGGGATATCGACCGCCGTCAGAGCAGAATAGAGCGCGCGTCGTTCGGCGACGAGTTGATCGCTCCGGTCCATGCCCAGGATGAAGTCGCCGTTGACCGCCGCGATCCTGTCGCCGTTGATCGGCGCGATGCGAAAATCCAGATCACGCCGCAGGATCTCGCTGACATCGGCGTGCCGCGCGGCGATCACGGTCTTGCCGATCCGCAGGGGGCGGGACAACAGGCGCACGCCCAACCGGGCGGCCAGCCCAGATACCGTCGGGCCCAACAGCACCGCGCCGCGACTGCGCGGCGTCAGCAGCTCTTCCAACTGGACGGGCTCGGTTTGCATGCATCCCCCTCCTGATCGCCGAAGTTGAGCCTAGGGGCGACGCCGCAACCACGCCAGGGACTTCGCCGCCCAAAGTGGGCGGGCGAGACCGCCACCGTTCGAGCGAGGCGAGCCGCGGGGAGTGCGCCAATATTGGCCGAGAACGCGACAAGACCTGGCGTGAGCGGTCGCCGAGTGGTCGAGGCGGCGTGTGCTGCTGGCCGTCCCAAACCCGCTCACGGCCCCTGAACGTGTAGTTCCCGGTGATGCCTATGGGGATATGGATTGACCCACAGTCGCCCCTATCCGATGAGGGGGGGCGGGAGATGGATATGCACAAACTGATTATCATAATAGCGTCGGCGCTGGTTCTTGCAGGCTGCGGAGCCGCGAGCCAAGCAAGCGACGACGCCTCCCAAATAAGCAGCAAAGAATCCCCGCCCAGCGGGGATGTCGCGCAAATTAAAATCGCCGACATCGACTTCAATGACATGGACAAAATCAAAGAGATCGCGCGGAAGCTTGGGCGTGACGGCTCCCCGTTCATGTCTTATGTCGTAAGCCGAGCAGAGGCCAAGGCCACGCTGTCGGAACCAGAAATCGCAAGGCCGGACGGATCACCGCCCGCCACGGTTGCGGAGGCGGTCGAGCTTGCCAAGGCTGTCCGGGAAAAGCGCGCCGCGGCTCGCAATAACTGATCGCGCTTAAAAACAGGGCTCGATCGGACGGCTAACAACGGGGCGTCCTGCTCGACCGGCGCGACTGACCAGGCTGCTAAGTTCGGACGCTAAGGGGAGATCGAGCGGTGTCTATGGATATGACCAGCCGTCGTGTTCGACACGGAAGATGCGCAGAGGTGCTCCTGATTTCGTAGTGTCGGGCCGAATATAGAAGGCCGTGTGCTGTTTCTTGCCGAAATTGGTGAAGCCGACATTGATGGTGATCATGCCGCGCAGCATCGGTTGGTGGGGGTCGGGTGTCGGTTCGCCAAAGGTTCCGTCGAAATCTTGCGCCCCATAGAGGGGGTGGGCGCCGGCATCGCCGGACGACAGCCAGTTCACTATATCGTCTGTGAAGTAGTTGTGCGCCACCGATGGGTCAAACGCGCTAGGCAAGTCGCCGTTCTCAGATTGAAAGTGGCGCTCATAGAGTTCACGCACCAGGTCTTGGGCTTGGCTGACAGGATCGATATTCGGGTCCGCCGCGTAAGGGGCGCGGGCTGACTGACCTGGCGCCATGGTGGCGAAAAGGCGCTCGTTGGCCGCAAAGGTCTCAATCACCGGATAGGTTGCGCCGGGATCCATGCGCGCGTTCAATCTGTCGTGGGACGCTACGTCGATGACGCGCCAAGCGCCGGAGCTATGGCTGCCGATATCCGCCTTGGACACGGATGGGGTCATGTTGAATGCGATGACCGCCATCGTAGCCTTGAATAGGTGTGACATGCTCATTTTCTCTCTCTGCTGCGCTCGCCCCCACAGCATGCTCCGCCGCTTGGCCTGGCCGCCTAGATTTCCACATCGCCGAGGGCGGGCCGCGCCGTGACCGAGCAGCGTGGAAATGATCCTCCCTGGCTTTGGAGGATGCTCGGAAACTGCTCTAAAAGCTTCATCCCACCGCCCGGTTCGACCAACCCACGGTAGCTGGGCCGCGCTGCTCTGGGAAGCGACCAGGACCAAACTCCTGAGATGGAGGCGCCCCGTGGTCGCGTTGAAGGCGAGAGCAAAGGACGATGTCGCCGCCGACCTCAGCCTGGAAGGTTTGAAGGATCCGGAGATGAGGCGCAGCATGTCTTCACCCGCCATAGCCCTCTGTCCTTCGAACCTCTGATCTTTGGGATCTGAAGGTGCCCGCAGCGTCTAGTGAGGCCGTTCAACGTCATTCCGAACGAGCAAACGTTCGGGGCGGCGCTGGCCTGTTCGTGCAGAGGTGAGGTTCTGAGGGCTCGGTAGGGCGTGAAAGCCGTCGCCTGCCGGCCAAAACGAGACGTTTCTGGCAAGTGCCAGATAGCCTTTTCAGCAAGTGCTTGAAAAGAATGGTGGATGCGACAGGGATTGAACCTGTGACCCCCTCGGTGTGAACGAGGTGCTCTCCCGCTGAGCTACGCATCCTCCGGAAGGGTTGCGCCTATAGCCTGACGTTTTGCGCCGGGCAAGCGGTGAGAAGCGTTACGCACGCATTCTTCAGTTCGTCGAAATGATCGACCAGCACGTCGGGGTTCAAATCGGCGGCCGGGATCTCGGTGTAGCCGAAGCTGACCAGCACCAGCGGCACCTTGGCGGCGCGGGCCGCGCCGGCGTCGGTGGAGGCGTCGCCGACCATGACGGCGTGATCGATCCGGCCGCCGGCGGCTTCGATCGTATGGGTCAGGTGCCGGGCGTCGGGCTTGGGGGCGGGGGCCAGGTCGGCGCCGATCACCGCGTCGAAGAAGTCGATCAGGTCCAGCTTCTGGAGAATTGGCAGCGACAGATCGGTCAGCTTGTTGGTGCACACCGCCAGCCGGGCCCCGGCCGCCTTCAGTTCGGTCAGGCAGGCGACTGCGCCGGGGAAGGGGCGGGTCAGGTCGGCGCTGTGCTGATTATAGTGGACGAGGAAGCGATCGAAGAGTTCGGGCATGCGCTCGGTCGGAACCGGGTGGCCTTGGGCCGCGAACCCACGCTCCATCAGCCGGCGTGCGCCGTGGCCGATGAACGGACGGGCCTCATCCATGGGCAGCGGGGCGATCCCTTCCTGCTGCAGAATGACGTTCAGCGTGCCGATCAGGTCAGGCGCGGAGTCGACGAGCGTGCCGTCGAGGTCGAAGACTATGGTGGCGCCCGCCAGGGCCGAGAGGTCGGTCAAGGAAACGCTCCGTCGAAACCGCTCGCCGTTTCGGCTAAACGCCGCATGATTGCAATGTCTGCCCGACTCGTAAGGACCGCTCCATGACCCCACGCGCCGCTGTGATTATGGCCGCCGGCCAAGGCACGCGCATGAAGTCGCCGATCCCCAAGGTGCTGCACAAGGTCGGGGGACGGGCGATCCTCGACCGGGTGATCGACACCGTCGAGGCGGCGGGCTGCGAGCGCATCATCGTGGTGGTGGGAAACCACAGTCCGGGGGTCCGTGCGCTGGTCGAGGCCCGGCTCGGCAAGGACGCCGTGGCGGTGCAGGACCCGCCGCTCGGCACCGGCCATGCCGTGTTGGCCGCGCGCGAGGCGCTGGCGGGGTTCGAGGGCGACCTGCTGGTGCTGAACGGCGACTGCCCGTTGCTGGAACCCAAGGATCTCGAACCGCTGTTCAGCCTGCGCGCCGATGGCGTGGCCCTGGCCATGCTGGCCTTCGAGCCGGTCGATCCGCTGCTCTATGGACGGGTGCTGCGCGGCGCCGACGGTCATGTGATTCGTATCGTCGAGCCCAAGGAAGCCACGCCCGAGGAACTGGCCGTCAAGATCTGCAACGCCGGCATGATGGCCGCCGATGCAAAACGGATGTTCGGCTGGCTGTCGAAGATCACCAACGACAACGCCAAGGGCGAGTACTACCTGACCGACATCGTCCGGATCGCCGTCGCCGACGCCGGCCTGGTCAAGGCCGCGGTCGCGCCGGAGAGCGCGGTGATGGGCGCCGACACCCCGCTGCAGCTTTCCCAGGCCGAGGCGATCTTCCAGCAACGCCGCCGCGCGCATTTCCTGGCCGAGGGCGTGACCATGCTGGCGCCGGAGACCGTACATTTCTCCTGGGACACCCAGATCTCGGCCGGGGTCCAGGTCGAGCAGTTCGTGGTGTTCGCGCCGGGCGTCAGCATCGAGACCGGCGCGGTGATCCGCGCCTTCAGCCATCTTGAGGGCGCCAGGGTGATGGCCGGCGCCCTGATCGGTCCCTATGCCCGTCTGCGCCCCGGCGCGGAGATCGGCGAGGAGGCCCACATCGGCAACTTCGTCGAGGTGAAGAAGGTCAAGGTGGGCGCGGGCGCCAAGGCCAACCACCTGTCCTATCTGGGCGACGGCACGGTGGGGGCCAAGGCCAACATCGGGGCCGGCACGATCTTCTGCAATTACGACGGCTTCGACAAATTCGAGACCCATGTGGGGGAGGGCGCCTTCGTCGGGTCCAACTCCTCGCTGGTGGCGCCGGTGCGGATCGGGGCTGGCGCCTATACGGGCTCGGGCTCGGTGATCACCCGCGATGTGGCGCCCGACGCCTTGGCGCTGGAGCGCTCGGGCCAGGTCGAGAAGGAAGGCTGGGCGGCGCGGTTCCGCGCGGCCAAGCTCGCCAAGCGGGCCAAGAAGTAACACCGGTGCTCAGTTCGTCGTGGTCGGGCCGGTCCTCGCCGCCTAATAACCGCCGAACTCAACTGTGTATGGATCCTGCGGCGCTCGCCCCGGGGACGACGAGGTTTTTCAATGGACGCTGACGCGCAAAAGAGGGCTTCCGGCGAAGCCGCGGCCCTATTGGTCGAGGACGGCATGGTCGTGGGCCTGGGCACCGGCTCGACGGCGGCCTGGTTCGTCAAGGCGCTGGCCGCCCGCAAGCTGGACATCCTCGGGGTTCCGACCTCGCTCGCCACCGCCAACCTGGCGCAGAGCCTGGGCATCCGGCTGGGCGAACTGGGGCCGGTGAAGTCCATCGACCTGACCGTCGACGGGGCCGACGAAATCGGACCGGCCCTGGCCCTGATCAAGGGCGGCGGGGCGGCGCTGCTGCGCGAGAAGCTGGTCTGGGAGGCCTCCAAGCGTTGCGTGGTGATCGCCGACGCCGAGAAGCGGGTCGCCAAGCTGGGCAAGTTCCCGCTGCCGATCGAGGTCGTGGCCTTCGGGCACGAGACCACGATGCTGCGGATCTGCGATGCGTTGAACGAATGCGACCTGGGCGTGGCCCCGCGGCTGCGCGTCAAGGACGGCGTGGTGGTGAAAACCGACAACGGCAACCTCATCTATGACGCAGCTTGCGGGCGTATCGAGGACCCCGCCTTGCTCGCCGATGCGCTGAAAAGCGTCACCGGCGTGGTCGAACACGGCCTGTTCCTCGATCTGGCGGATGTGGCTCTGGTGGGGACGGCCGACGGCGTCGTCACCCTCGAGCCGTAAGGAGTACGACGTGGCGAACTACGACTACGACCTCTTTGTGATCGGCGCCGGCTCCGGCGGCGTGCGGGCCGGACGGCTGGCGGCGATGTCGGGCGCGAAGGTCGCCCTGGCCGAGGAGCACCGCGTCGGCGGCACCTGCGTGATCCGCGGCTGCGTGCCCAAGAAGTTCATGGTCTATGCGTCGGAGTTCGCTCACAACGCCCAGATCGCCGAGGGCTATGGCTGGTCGCCCAGCCAGGCGACCTTCGACTGGTCACGGTTCCTGGAAGCCAAGGACCGCGAGATCGCCCGGCTGTCGGGCATCTATGTCACCAATCTCAACAACGCCGGCGCCGAGGTCATCCACGGCAAGGCGCGGCTGACCGACGCCCACACCATCGTGGTGGAGGGCAAGCAGACGCTCACCGCCGACAAGGTGCTGATCGC
>JBEBYB010000011.1:0-52690 GCA_040391295.1 Phenylobacterium sp.
ACGGCGCGAAGCACGCGCGGCACGGAATAGACGCGGAGGATCAGGTCGATCAGCACCCGGCCGCCGTGAGCGAGTCGCTGCGCGCCCCGCCCCTACTTTCAATGTTTAGGTCGCGCTTAATCCGAGAGTGCTAAGCTCTACTGGACGACCTTAGGTAGGCGCGACATCCATACGCGCGGCCGAACGATTGGGAGGGGGCACCATGGACTTAGCGACGCGGCTCGCAGAACTGCAAAAGCGTACCATCGAACACCGCGAGGTGTTGCTGACTGAGGAAGCAGCTAAGACCGCGCTCGTCATGCCATTCATCCAGGCGCTGGGGTACGACGTGTTCAACCCGTCTGAGGTTGTGCCGGAATACACGGCCGATGTTGGGACTAAGAAGGGCGAGAAGGTTGACTACGCCATCTGTAACGGCGGAAACGTCACGGTCCTCATAGAGTGCAAACCTTCATCATCTGAATTAAATATCAACCATGCGGGCCAACTGTTTCGGTATTTCTCTGTCACGGATGCCCGACTTGCGCTGCTGACGAACGGAGTTACGTACCAGTTCTATTCGGACATCGAAGCTCCGAACAAGATGGACAGTAAGCCGTTCTTCACGTTCACTATGGACGCGATAAAGCCCACCGACGTTAAGACGCTTGAAAATTTCGCCAAGGCAACTTTTGACATTGAAAAGATTGTCAAAGAGGCAGGAAACCTCAAGATACAGTCGCTGCTCAGGAAAGAGCTTGAGAAGGAGTTCTCTGATCCTTCCGAAGAGTTCGTGAAGCTGATGGCTCGTCGCGTCTACACGGGCAACGTCACCGCCGCGATTAAAGACAACACGGCCAAGTTGCTTGTGAGCACGATCTCGACGATGGTTCGGGACATGGTGACCGAGCGCCTGTCCTCCGCGCTCAAAGCCTCAACCCCAACGGCCACGGAAGTTTCCGCCGAAGCAGATGCGGCCGAAGAAGAGGTGATGACAACAGCCGAAGAGTTGTCGGGCTTCCATATCGTGCAGGCTATCGCTTCAAAGCTCGTGCACCCGAAGCGCATCGTAATACGTGATGCTAAATCCTATTGCGCGATCTTGCTTGATGACAACAATCGCAAGAGCCTCGCTCGGATGCACTTCAACGGACAGACCACAAAATACTTTGGCACGTTCTCCGGTAAGGATGAGACGCGTCACGTCGTTGGGGATTTGACGGACATCTATCAGTTCGCCACTCGGATCGAGCAACGGCTTCGGGAGCTAGACGAAAGCATCCCGGCCTGAGGCGGCCGAACACCAGGGCGGGCTTCACAGGTCCGCCTCGGTTTGCTGCACCTGCCGGGTTACTCGAGCGAAGACGATTGGACCTTGTTGTGTAGACGTCCCCCGCGCCTCCGACGACAATCGCAGGAGACCGCTAAGCGCGGCCCCCTTTTGTTCTTTTCCTCCAGGAACCGTCAAGCTAGGCTCGGTCATGGACAGCTTGATCGATACGTCTGACTTCCCCTTCGGTCGCGGTCTCGATTACGAGAGCGCCGACGAGATCGAGCAGCTGGATGTTCTAGCGGTCGAGGCTCGAGCGTTCGTCCAGGGCGACAGCTACGCGTGGATATCGAACCTTGTGCTCGCGTTTGGCGTCGTGCCGATCCTTGGGCTCTTTCTGGTCTGCTTCGAGAACCCCCGAAAGCCTGAAGATACGGAACGATGGGCGGTGGTCGGCGACCTGCCCTCTATGCATTTTGAAACGGACGACACTCCGACACCGGCCCTCGCCTTGCGCCTCTACTGCGCGATCGCGCAGGACTGGGCCGACAACGTCATCGCCGGCCGCGACCTGTCAGACAGCTACCCGATCGAGGTGGCGCCAACGCCCGAACACGCCGAGATGCTGCTCGGCCGCATCGCCTTCATTCGGCAAGAGCTGATCCTTCTCGCTGAGCCTCGCACCGGCCTCTAGGCTTCTTCGGGTCGGGACGCCGACCGGCGGATAACGCCGCGTGTTTCCGCCGCCACCGCGACGGCCATCCACTCAAAGTCGGAGTTCTCGCCTAGCCCTGGCGGCTCGCGCTCCAATCTGTCACCAAATAGGTCCTCAACGCCGCCAGGGGACCGCCAATGCGCGCCGAGGACAGACGGGTCGAACTGACCCTGCGGGGCGTGGCCCTGGGTTGCCTGATCACCGTCGTGTTCACGGCGGCCAACGTCTATCTGGGCCTGCGCGTCGGACTGACCTTCGCCTCGTCCATTCCGGCGGCGGTGATCTCCATGGCGCTGCTGCGGGCGCTGAAGACCTCGACCATCTGGGAAAACAACATCGTCCAGACGGTGGCCTCGGCCGCCGGCACGCTATCGTCGATCATCTTCGTCCTGCCGGGCCTGGTGATGGTCGGCTGGTGGACCGGCTTCCCGTTCTGGACTTCGTTCTGGATTTGCGTGATCGGCGGGGTCCTGGGGGTGATGTACACGATCCCCCTGCGCCGAGCCCTGGTGACCAATTCCACCCTGCCCTACCCGGAGGGCCGCGCCGCGGCCGAGGTGCTGAAGGTCGGCTCGGCGTCGCGCGACGCGGCCGGCGGCGGCGAGGCCAAGGCCGGCCTGTGGGCCGTGCTGGTCGGATCCATCGCCTCAGCGGCTGTCGCCGCGGCGGTCGCGATGCGGCTGCTGGCGGGCGAGATCGCCTATTGGTTCAAGCCCACGGCCACCACCGCGACCGGCATCGCGGGCGGGCTGCAACTGGCGCTGCTAGGCGCCGGCCACCTGATGGGGATCGCGGTCGGCATGGCCATGCTGGCGGGTCTGGTCATCGCCTGGGGCGTGGCGGTGCCGGTCATGACCTATCTGCACCCGGTCGCCACGGGCAGCGCCGCCGAGATCGCCCAGGCCGCCTGGGCGCCCGATGTCCGCTTCATCGGCGCCGGCGCCATCGGGGCGGCGGCGATCTGGACCCTGGCCAAGCTGGCCGCGCCGGTCTGGGCGGGCCTGGCCTCGGCCATGCGCGCGTCCAGCATCCGCTCGAGCGGCGAGGGCGAGAGCCTGCCACGCACCGAGCGCGACATTCCGATCTGGATCGTCGGCGCCACCATCCTCGGCAGCCTGGTCCCGCTGGCCGTGCTGTTCCACTCGTTCCTCTCGGCCGGGCCGCTGGAGTCGATGCTGGCGCCGCTGATCGTCGGCGGGGTGCTCTACGTCGTGGTGGCCGGGTTCCTGGTCGCGGCGGTGTGCGGCTACATGGCCGGGCTGATCGGCTCGTCCAACAGCCCGGTCTCCGGCCTGGCCATACTGGCGGTGCTGGGCGCGGCGCTGTTGCTGGTGGCGCTGGCGGCCAAGACGGTCGGACCGACCGGCCATGCGGCCCTGGTCGCCTACGCCTTGTTCGTCACCGCCGTGCTGCTGAACGTCGCCACCATCGCCAACGACAACCTGCAGGACCTGAAGACCGGCCAACTGGTCGACGCCACGCCGTGGAAGCAGCAGGTGGCGCTGATCATCGGCGTCGTGGCCGGCGCCCTCGTGATCCCGCCGATCCTCGACGTCCTGAACAAGGCCTTCGGCTTCGCGGGCGCGGCGAACCTCGACACCATCTCCGACCAGCCGCTGGCCGCGCCCCAGGCGGTGCTGATCTCGACCCTGGCCAAGGGCGTCATCCAGGGGGATTTGCCCTGGACCTATATCGCCATCGGCGCGGCGCTCGGCCTGGCGCTGGTCGTGGTCGACGAGCTGTTGCGACGCACCGGCAAGTACAGCCTGCCGCCGCTCGGCGTCGGCATCGCCATCTACCTGCCCGCCTCTGTGACCCTGCCGGTGGTGATCGGGGCGGTGATCGGCTGGACCTATGACCGCTGGGCGGCCAAGAAGCCGAACGGGGCGGCGGCCCAGCGGATGGGCGTGCTGCTGGCCTCCGGCTTCATCGTCGGCGAAAGCCTGTTCAATGTCGCCCTGGCCGGCTTCATCGTCGCCACCAACAATCCCTCGCCGATCGCGGTGGCCCCGGCCAGCTTCCCCGAACAGTTCATGTGGGCGGGCGCGGGCGTCTTCGCCTTGATCGTGCTCGGGCTCTATCTTTGGACTGAATTGAAGTCCCGCGACTTCCCGCAGCTCGAGGCCGACTAATCCTGGACGTCGGCCTCCGGCCGGTCGTCGCCAGGCGAGATCTCGGCGTGCCAACGGCCTTTCTCGTCCTCGTATTCGATGCTGGTGGTCGTGCCTGGCCGCACCTGCTCACGCGCGGCCGTGTGGGCGGCGCGTGAGGCGCCGTCGTGACTGGCGAAGGTCTCCGAATAGGTGTCGCCGACCTTGTAGGCCCAGCCTCCGTCGTGTTCGACGATCTCGTACTTCACCGCTGACATGGCCGCTCTCCATGAGACGCCTCGCCCACAAGAAGGCTCGCGCTTGAGCCGACTTGCAAGCGGCGCCGCGGAGCGGCCGAACCGATCAGGCCTGCTTCCTGGTCTTGCGCTCGTCGCGGATGCGCTCGATCGGGTCGAGCACATAGGCGAAGTCCTGGCGCCGGAAGCTGCGGAACAGCAGGATCACGCCGCTGAGCGCCAGCCAACTCATGCCGACCCCCATCGTGACGATCAGCGGATGGTTGAAGCTCTCGCGCTTGGTGTAGTCCATGATGTGGATCATCCAGAAGACGTCCCACAGCCGCCAGGTGTTGTTGCGGCGCTCCAGCACCTCGCCGGTCGTCGTCGACAGCAGCAGGGTCGTCTGCTCCTTGTCGGCGAACTCGACCCGCCAGAGCGGCAACGGCAGCGACCGGGTCTCCACGTCTCCGGTCTCGACCTTGCGGACCGAGGCGACCTTCTCAGAACCGCTGAAAGCCGCGACCGCGAGCGCCGCGGCCTTCACCTCGTCGATGGCCACCGCCTGGCCGCTGACGGCGTCGACCAGCTTGACGCCGGTCGGCGTCGCGGCCTCATAGACATAGCCCGAACCCAGCGGCTTGAGCTTCAGGCCGTGGACCGGACCGCCGACCGCCTGCGCCACGCGGGCGAGGGACAGCGGTTCGGCCGGCGCGATGGCCGGGACCGGCGCGCGGACCGAGGGCTCGCCCGAGACCTTGTGATGGTCGAGCAGCGCCATCATCGCGCCGCTGATCGACCAGAGGACGAACTGCAGTCCAAGGATCAGGCCGAACCATTTGTGCAGGGTGCGGATCAGGAACATGGGGACCTCAGGCCGCGGCTTTTTTGCGCGCGCGGCGACGGCGCCGGAAACTGTAGAGCAGCAGCCACGCGCCGGTCAGCGAGGCGGCGACCGACATCCAGGTGGCGACGCGAAGCAGCGCGTTGTTCATGTCGGTGCGCTCTTCGTAGTCCATGATGTGGAACATCCAGACGAAATCGAAGGTGCGCCAGAGATCGTGGCGCTTGGCCACCAGCTCGCCGGTCAAGGGCGAGATGTAGAGCGTCGGGCGCCACAGGCCGGTGAACTCGACGCGCCAGATCGGGACCGCCCGGTTCTTGATTTCGCTGGGCGCGACGTCGATCAGCTCGATCTTCTCGACGCCCCCGACGCCGGCGTAATGGGACAGGGCGCGCTCGCGTGCGGCCGCTTCGTCGATAGGGGATAGCAGCTCGCCGGTGCGGGCGTCGAACAGCATACGACCAGGAACGGCGTCGACGACATAGACCGGCCGGCCAAGCTGGCTCTCCAGTTTCACCGAGCGCGTACCCCCGGGGATCAACGAGCCGGGTTCGACCAGCCCGGTCAGGGCGATCGGCCGTTGATCGGGCGCGCGCACCAGATGGTCGCCATGGATCGTGTCGATGTGAATGGCGGTCATATAGACGCCGCTGATCGTCCAGAACACCGCCTGGACGCCGATGATCAGGGCGAGCCACTTGTGAGTTTTTCGCGCCAGGGCTGGCAAGCGCATCTTGGTGTCTCTCAACGCGGAGCGTTTGAACTGAAAAGATCGTCGGGCGGGAGTGGGGTCCCGCCCGACGCCTATACGGCCAGACCTAGTTGAACTGGTAGGTCAGCCGCACGTAGCCACGACGACCGAGCAGGTCGTAGGTCATGGTGTCGGTGTTGCCGTCCGTGTAGCTCTGGATGAACGGCGCCTTGCGGTCGAAGATGTTGTCGACCCCGAACGCGATGTCGGCCTGCTTGGCGAAGCGATAGGCGACCTGGGCGTTGTGATAGAACACCCGCGGCGACTGGTAGCCGATGTCTTGCGGCCCCGCGTTGAAGTCGATCGCCTTGCCGATCATCTGCACCGAATAGGTGCCGGTCCAGGCCTCGTCGGTGACCGAGAAGCTGGCGTTCGAACGCCACTTCGGGAAGCCGCCGTTGCCGCCGCCGATCCGACCGTCGAACTGGATCGGCTCAGCGCCGTCATAGGCGGTGATCAGGTACTCGCCGAGATAGGTCGTGTTCCAGTCGAAGCTGGCGCGCGTCGGGCCCAGGTCGAAGTCGTAGTGGATGCCGATGTCGACGCCCTTCATCTCTTCCTTCCCGGTGTTCACCGGAATGGAGGAGAGGAAGTTGACCTCGCCCGTCAGCGGGCTGCGGGTGTAGTTGGACGGACCGCAGAACGGATGGGTCAGGCCGGCCGAAGCGTAGCAGACCGCCAGCTTGGTGGAGCCGGGGATCGAACGGATCGCATCGGTGATCTTGATGTCGAAATAGTCGATCGTGACCGACAGGCCGTTGAGTTGCGGCGGCGTGAAGACCACGCCCAGGGTCAGGGTCTCGGCCTTCTCGGGATCAAGGTTCGAGTTGCCGCCATTGGTGGTCAGGATGGTGTTGCCGAGCTGCTGGAAGCCGGCGGGAACGCCCGAGGCCTTGCAGTTGGCGACCAGGGTCGCGTTACCGCTGGCGCTGTAGCCGCTGCACGGATCAGTGGTCGTCAGGTTGCCTTCGGCGACGCCGCCGAACAGTTCCGGCACGCTGGGAACGCGGAAGCCGGTGCCGTAGGTGGCGCGCAGACGCAGGCCGTCGATCACCGTCCAGTTCAGGCTGCCCTTGTAGGTCAGGTTGTCGCCGAACAGGTCGTAGTCGGAGTAGCGGACAGCCGCATCGGCGACCAAGAGCTTCATCACCGGCAGGTCGGCCAGCAGGGGGGCCGAGACCTCGAGATAGGCTTCCTTGGCCTGCATCTTGCCGGAGATCGACTCCTGCTGGTTGGTGTTGCCGATGCCCAGGACCGTCAGGGCGTCGGGGTCACGCCAGCCCTTTTCCTCACGATAGAGCAGGCCCGCCGCCGCGCCCACCGGACCGGCCGGCAGCTCGAACATGGTGCCCGCGAAGTCGAGCGTCACGCTGCGCTGCTCGTTACCGCCAGTGTCGCGCGAGGTGTAGAGGATGTAGTCCAGCACCTCCTTGGACAGGCTGCCTTCGCCCAGATAGTCGCCGCAGGGCGCGCCAGGCACGCAGTTCAGCGTCTTCTGCACGCGCTCCAGATTGGCGATGTTGGTCATGGCGTCGATGCCGGTGTTCCGGCCCCAGTTCACCGCCGCTTCCCAGGTCCAGTCGCCGACCACCTTGCCGCGGGCGCCGGCCACCAGGCGATAGGTGTCGGTTTCCTGGAAGAACTTGCGCGGGCCGCTCTCGCCGATCCGGCGCGCCAGCAGGACCAGGTCCTGGCCGGTCGGGTTGTTCGGGTTCGAACCCTTGATGGTGAAGTCGCGCAGCGGGTCGGGCGTGCCGTCCGGATTGGTCGGACGATGGGTCAACCCGCCGGGCGTGGCCAGCTGGTTGCTCTTGCGGTGGGTGAAGAAGAACTCGCCGAACAGACTGACGTCGTCGGTCAGGTCGTAGTCGGCCAGGAAGGCGGTGCTGACCCGCTCGATGGGCGAGACCGCGTTCAGGAACGGGTTCGAGTTGAAGCCGTGCTTGGCGCCGTTATAGGGCTCGAAGAACTGGCCGTCGGGGCCCGCCGTCTGGCTGAAATTGACGATCCGGCCGTCGGCCAGCCGCGCGCGGCCGCCCAGGGTGTTGCCGCTGTAGGAGCAGACCAGTTGCCCGCCGGACTCGCCAAGCCCGCAGGGCGCGCGGCTGGCCAGGTTGACGGCTTCGGACTTCTGATAGGTCAGGGCCGCGGTCACGCTGCCGCGGTCGCCGCGCATGCCCCACAGCAGGTCGACGGCGTATTCGGCGCCGTCGTTTTCGTCGGTGATCCCGTACTTGCCGGAGACCTTGAGGCCTTCGAAGTTCTTGATGGTGACGATGTTGACCACGCCGGCCACGGCGTCGGCGCCGTAGATGGCCGAGGCGCCGTCCTTCAGGATGTCCATCCGGCCGATGATCGCCGTCGGGATCATGTTGAGGTCGGGGGCGCTGTTGGCGCCGGTGCCGCCGTTCACGACGCGGCGGCCGTTGATCAGGGTCAGGGTGCGGTTGATGCCCAGGCCGCGCAGGTTCACCTGCGCCGTGCCGTAGCCGTTACCGGTCCAATAGGCGCTCGTCTGGCCGCCGGCGGCGCCGGCCGAGGCCGGGAGGCGCTGCAGCAGGGCTTCGACATTGGTGATGCCGGTGTTGGCGATCTGCTCCTGGTTGACCACGGTCGCCGGTCCGACGCCGCTGATGTCCACCCGCTTGATGCGGCTGCCGGTGACGACCACTTCCTCGACATCGCGCTCAGCGCTCTGGGCGAAAGCCTGGCCGCCCACCATGGCCGTCGTCAGCAGTGCGCTGGCGAACAGCAGATTCTTTGAAATACGGCGCATGCCGACCCCCTCAGTCCCTAGAAACCACAGCTCGGCCCACCCAGGCCGCGCCCCTCATTCATCGAACTGTCTTGTGCCCAGCCCCCTGGGCGTCAAGACATGTATATACATATGAGACCGCCGTTAGGCGGCATAAAATACCTTTAAACATTCGTATTCAGATCAAAACTCTCGCGTTTTAGCGATAATGCGAGGTCAGGATTCCATCTTTTGCCTCGGACAAAACCAGATCGTCGTTATTTTAGCTTCTTCAAATATTCATACCCATCGAGACGAAAAATCGCCTGATTGATCGTTCAATGTGCAGATCAGATCGCGATGTAGGCGAGTGTGGATTCGAATATTTCAATCCAACCGCGAGTCAGTTGCCGAACTCTTCTCGCCACCCTTCGTTCAAAATCGAAAATTAGACTCAATTTTGGCTGGAATCATTCGCCGATCGCCGGGGCGATAACCCGATGAAAGACAATTATTACTTAAAGTTCCTGGAAAGCCCTCCGCTCACCCAAACCCGTCCGACCATCTCTCGAGGTGGTCGTTTGATAGGGATACGCACGGACTGACGCGACCCCTCACTTTGTCGCGACATGTCGTCGCCGAGGGAGCGGTTTCGCAAGAGACCCCGGCGGCGGGCGAGCCTCGCGCCGCCGCCAGGCTAGACGACTAGAAGGGGCGGACGCCGACGATCACTTGACCGTCGAGTTGGAAGCGGATCTTCGCGCCGACCTTCATCTGGCCGAGCAACGCCTTGTCGGAGACCTTGAACGGCATGGTCATGGCCGGCCAGTTCAGGGCCTTGATCGGATCATGGTGGAGCGTGACCGTGCCGGCCTTCGCGTCGACCTTCTTCACGACGCCGACCCCTTCGACCGTGCCGGCGACCGGCGCCGCGGCATGGGCCGAGTGATCCCCATGCCCGGCGTGCTGGGCGGCGGCGGCGGTGGTCAGGGCGAACGAGGCGGCGAGCGCCAGGACGATGGTCTTCATTGCAGTCTCCAGAGATAGGCGCGGCTCAAGCCGCGGAAAAATCGACGGTGAACGACGGGCGCTAGAACCAGGCCCGCACGCCGACGACGAAGGTGGTGCTGTCGCGATCCTCGCCTGCCTCGCGGGCCAGGTCGGCGGTCTCGCCGAACTTCCGCTCGTGCATGACCCCGATATAGGGGCCGAACTCGCGCCGGAATTCGTAGCGCAGACGCAGGCCCACCTCGGCGTCGGTGACCCCCGCGCCGATGCCAAGCTCGCGAACCTTCTGCGCGGCGAGGCTCAGTTCGGCGCGCGGTTCGAGGATGAGTTTTTGCGTCAGGCGGAAGTCGTAGGAGCCTTCCAGGCGGGCGGACAGATCGCCCTTCTCGGAGAGGAACGCCGCGCCTTCCAGCTCGAACCAGTAGGGCGCGAGGCCTTCGAAGCCGAGCGTCGCATAGGTGCGCGAGGGGCCAGGCTCGAAATCATGGCGCACCCCGATCTGCCAGTCGAAATAGGGGCCGATCGGGCGCGAATAGAGCGCCTGGAGTTCGGCGCTGTGCAGGTCGCCGCCAAGGACGCCCTCGCCGGCCGACTTCAGAACGAGGCGATGCTCGTCGCCGCCGTACCAGGCCTCGCCCTCCCAGCCATAGCCGTCATCGCCCGACTGGGGGCGGATTTCGGCGGTCGAAAGCATGACCTTCCAGGCCGTGCTCCCGCCGTGCTCGACGGCGAGCTGGGCGCGGGCGGCGGCCATGGCCTCGGGGCTGTAGAAGCGTTCAGCGGCCCGGTCGGTCGGGGCGGGGGGCGCCGGCTCGGTCCCGATCACGACGTCGTCGGCCGCGGCGGACATGGCTGACATGTCGTGCCCGGCATGAGGATCAGCCGGCGCCGCGGGGACGGGCATCACATGCCCCGCGTGCGGATCGGGCGCGGGCGCGCCGTGCTGGGAGTGATCGACCTGCGCCAAGGCAGGGGTGGAAAGGACGAGCGGCGCCAGGCCGATCAGCATCAACCGGTTCATGCGGCGCCTCCGTCGAGCGGCCGCACAGTGACGACGTTGAACATGCCGGCGTGCATGTGGAACAGCAGGTGGCAGTGGAACGCCCAATCCCCCGGCTCGTCCGCCGTCAGATCAAAGGCGACCTTGCCGCCCGGCAGCACATTGACCGTGTGCTTGCGTGGGTTGTGGCCCGGCTTGCCGGTCACCACCTCGAAGAAGTGACCGTGCAGGTGGATGGGGTGAGCCATCATCGAGTCGTTGACCAGCACCACCCGGACCCGCTCGTTGAAGCGGAACGGAATGGGGGCCTTCAGTTCGCTGTATTTCTCGCCGTCGAACGACCACATGAAGCGTTCCATGTTGCCGGTGAGATGGATCTCCATCTCGCGCGACGGCGGCCTTGGATCTGGGTTCGGATCCAGCGAGGCGAGGTCGGTATAGACCAGCACCTTGTGGTCGACGTTCTCCAGCCCCTGGCCCGGATCGCCGGTGCGATCGACCGGCATCGGCGAGATCATCTGCACGCCGGGGCCGGTCTTGACCTGCGGCGCGTTGCGCGGATCGAGCATCATCGCGCTGTGGTCCATGTCGCCATGGTCCATGCCGGCCATGCCGGACATGTCCATGCCCATGTCGCGCATGTTCAGCAGCGGGCGCTCACGCAGCGGCGGCACGGCGGCGACCATGCCCGGACGCGGCGCCAGGGTGGCGCGGCCCATGCCCGAGCGGTCGGCGGCCTCGGCCACCAGGGTGTAGGCTTGATCTTCAGTCGGCTGGACGATGACGTCGTAGGTCTCGGCCGGCGAGATCTGGAACTCACCGACCGTGACCGGCCGCACGTTCTGGCCGTCGGCCTGGACGACGCTGAGCTTCAGGCCCGGGATGCGGACGTTGAAGATGGTCATGGCGCCGGCGTTGACGAACCGCAGCCGCACGCGCTCGCCGGGCTTGAACAGGCCAGTCCAGTTGTCGTTCGGCCCATGGCCGTTGATCAGGAAGGTGTAGGTCGAGCCGGTGACGTCGAGGACGTCGGTCGGGTCCATCCGCATCTTCGACCACTCGACGCGGTCTTTCAGCGGCTGGTCCTTGCCCGCGAGCAGGCCGCCGACCGTCTGCTTCTGCATGTTGAAATAGCCGGCGTGGGCCTTCAGCTTCCGCATCATCGTGTGCGGATGCATGAAGCTGTAGTCCGACAGCACGACGACATGCTCGCGGTCATAGGCCACCGGATCAGCGCCGGCCGGGTCGATGACGATGGGGCCGTAGTGGCCCATCTGCTCCTGCAGCCCGGAGTGGCTGTGATACCAATAGGTGCCGTTCTGACGGACCTTGAACTCGTAGTTGAAGGTCTCGCCGGGCTTGATCCCGGGGAAGCTGACGCCGGGCACGCCGTCCATCTGGAACGGCAGCAGCAGGCCGTGCCAGTGGATCGAGGTGTCCTCGTCCAGGCGGTTGGTTACCGCCAGCCGCACGTTCTGACCCTCCTTCAGCCGCACCAAGGGGCCAGGCACCGTACCGTTGGTGGTCACCGCATGGCCCACGCGGCCATCCACCTTGAAGGGCGTGTGGGCGATGGTCAGGGCGATGTTCTCGCCCGAGACGGTCGGCAGGGTCGAGACCAGGCCCGGCGTGGCGCTCTGCGCCCAGCTCGGCAGCATGGCGCTGACCGCCATACCTCCGCCGATCATGGACGCGCCGCGCAGCAGCTGGCGTCGATCGAAATCCCTCATGTCAGACGGTCCTCGTAGGCAGGAAAGAGGGCCGCGTCGGGCGGCCGGTACAAATGCGCAAGGTCATGATCGGGAAGGAATGAGGCTTCCCACCGTGGGAGGGTCAAGACGCGGCATACGATAGATACGCACGCGCCGCGCGTGTCCCTCAGACCACCGGGTCGATTTCGTTCAAGCCGAGCGCCTCGCTCAGTTTCCGGCGCGCCCGATAGACCCGTGTTTCGATGGTCTTGGCCGACACGCCCAGCAGTTCGCCGGCCGCTTGATGCGAAAGGTCCTCGAAGCAGGTCAGGATCAGCGGCTCCTTCAGCTTGGCCGGCAGGGCGGCGATCGCCCGGTCGAGAGCGGCCTGGCGCTGGCGCCCGATCAAGGTCGCCTCTGCGTCGGGATCCTGGTCGGCCTGGGCCAGGACCGCCTCGCTCTCCAGGGTCCGGGTTCCGAACACCAGACGGCGCACGCTTTCGCGCCGCCCCCGGTCGCGACACTTGTTCAGGGCGATGGTCCGCAACCAGCTGCCGAACGGCCGCGCCCCGTCATAGCGGGCCAGATTGTTCCAGACGGCGACGAAACTCTCCTGCACCACCTCATAGGCCGCGTCAGCGTCGCCGACATAGCGGCGCACGAAACGATAGAGGCCGTCCTTATGACGCCGCATGAGCAGGGTGAAGGCGCGGTCCTCTCCGGCCAGAGCCCGCGATGTGAGCTCGGCGTCGGTCGCGTCGTCCGGGCCGTTCACTTCGTCTCTTCGGTCAGAGCCTCTGACACGCGCTTATCGAAGATCGCGGCCTGGTTGGGGGTCAGGATCGCCCGCATATCCAGGATGTGGACGATGGTCTCCTTCTGGAGCTCGCCCATCACATCGTGGAAATGCTCAATGGCGGTCTGCACTTCTGGAGAATTCTCGTGCTTGGCCTCGATGGCGGCCGCCAACTCGGCGTTGGCCAGGCGCAGTTCGGCTTCTCGGGCGCTCCGCCGGACCGCGAACTGGCTTTCCAGACCATCCAGCTTGGCCTTCTGGTCGGAACTGAGGTTCAGCTTGTCGTGCAGGAAAGCGTGCAGCGACGGCTCCTGTTCGGCCCGCAGCACGTATCTGGCCCCGCCCCACGCGCCCAGACCCGCCGCCAACGCGACCAGGACCAGGGTCAGCAGAAGTCCGCGCAACCCCTTCAACGGCCACCGCCCAGCAGGGTCGAAGGCGCCAGGTGGATGTTGACGGCGAAGGCCGAGGTCTCGACGGGCTTGGCGGCCGCAACCGCGGCGGACGCTCCACCCACCGCGACGCCGACAATCAGCGACATGGCGACCGCCGCCGTCCGCAGGGGAATGAACACGCCCAAGGCCCCGCGTCGCGGGTCATCAGCGATCGCGCGCCACACCGCCGGTTCGACTTGGCTGAGATCGCGATCTGGTCCCTGGGCCCGAAGGCCGGCGATCAGGTCGTCCAGTGTCTGACTCATCGAAAACTCCGAGAACGTCCCACCTGATATACGCCACGCAACGGCCAAACCCTCAACTGAGGCCAAACTCTCAACTGAGGGATGACGTCGCCCGCTGCGTATCTTTCTTGAACGCCGCAACCGGACGCCCAGCATGACCGCCCACGCCGCCCTTCCCCGCCGGGACTTGCTTCTGGGCCTCACCACCGCCCTGATCGCCGCGGGCTCGGCCCAGGCCGCCGCGCCGCGCAGCATCACGGTCTACAAGACGCCCTATTGCGGCTGCTGCAAGGGCTGGATCACCCACATGGTCCGGGCCGGATTCAGCCCCAAGGTCGTCGAGGTCGAAGACCTGGCCCCGATCCGCGCCCGGCACGGCGTACCGTTCCGGCTGTCCTCGTGCCACACCGGCTTGATCGGCGGTTATGTGGTGGAAGGCCACGTCCCGCCGAAGGACGTGGTTCGCCTGCTCGCCGAACACCCCAAGGCGCTGGGCCTCACGGTGCCCGGCATGCCCATCGGTTCGCCCGGTATGGAAGTCCCCGGCGGCAAGACCGAAGCCTACGAAACCTTGCTGCTGCTCGACGCCAAGGGCCGCACCCAGGTGTTCGCCCGGCACGGCTAAGGCGTCAAAGCCGCTCGGCGTGCCAGGCCACATGGTCGGCGACGAAGCTTGAGATGAAGAAGTACGAGTGGTCGTAGCCCTCCTGCATCCGCAGGGTCAGGCCCACGCCCGCGCTCTCGCAGGCCGCCGCAAGCAGTTCAGGCTTGAGCTGGTCGGCCAGGAAGTTGTCCGCCGTTCCCTGATCGACCAGGATCTCGGAGACCCGCGCGCGGCCCGCCGCGATCAGCAGCGCCGCGTCATGCTCGCGCCAGGCCGCCTCGTCGGGACCGAGATAGGCGGCGAAGGCCTTCCGACCCCAGGCGCACTGCGTCGGCGAGCAGATCGGAGAGAAGGCCGAAACGGTCTTGAACAGGTCCGGATGGCGAAGCGTCAGGGTCAGCGCCCCGTGCCCGCCCATCGAGTGGCCGAACACCCCGCGCCGCGCCGGGTCGAGCGGGAAGGCGCTCTCCACCGCCGCGATCAGGTCGGCGGCGATATAGCTCTCCATCTGGAAGTGCGCCGCCCAGGGCGCTTGCACCGCGTCGACATAGAAGCCCGCGCCCTGCCCCAGATCATAGGCGCCGTCATCGGCCACGCCCTCGCCACGCGGGCTGGTGTCGGGCGCGACAATGGCGACGCCAGCGCGCGCCGCGGCGGCATAGGCTCCGGCCTTGGTCGTGAAATTGTCTTCAGTGCAGGTCAGGCCCGACAGCCAGATCAGGTACGGAACCGGGCCGTCAGCCTCCGGCACGAAGACGCTGAACCGCATCGGTGTCCCGGTCGCGGCGCTGGCGTGACGGCAATAGCTCAAGGTTCCGCCATGAACCCGATGCTGCTGAAGAATTTCGACGTTCATCGACCCAGACCTCTCGTGCTTGCGCATCGCTTCACAAGCAGGCTCCATACCGCTCAAGAACAAGGGAGGACAATCGATGAACCAACTCGTCCGTGAGTTCAAAGCCGGGTCGCTCGCCCTGGCGCCGTTGACGCCGACCATCGGGGTCGAGATCTCCGGTCTCGATCTCTCCAGGCCGCTGGATCAGCCCACGCTCACCGATTTGCGCCAAGCCCTGCTGGACTGGAAGGTGATCTTCTTCCGCGATCAGGACATCACCACCGAGCAGCACCTGGCCTTCGCCCGCAGCTTCGGCGACCTCGAAATCCATCCCTTCGCCCCTTCGAAGCCGGGCTATCCCGAAGTCCTGGCCATCACCCATGACGACAAGAGCAAGGGCCGCGAGAACGTCTGGCATTCAGACGTCACCTGGCGCGAAACCCCATCGCTAGGCTCGGTCCTGCGAGCGCTCGACGTCCCGCCGGTCGGCGGCGACACGCTGTTTTCCGACATGTACGCCGCCTATGACGGCCTCTCCGACGAGGTGAAGGCCAGGATCGAGGGCAAGGTCGCCATCCACGACTTCGCCCATTTCCGCAAAGGCCTGATCAAGCGGGGCAAGACCCCGGCCGAGATCGAGGAGTTCAACCGGGCCTATCCGATGATGGAACACCCGGTGGTCCGGACCCATCCAGAGACCGGCCGGAAAGCGATCTACGTCAACACCGCCTTCACCCAGCACATCGTCGGCATGGACAAGGATGAGTCCGACGCCCTGCTGGCCCACCTCTACGCCCAGGCGGCGATTCCGGAATATCAGTGCCGGTTCCGGTGGAGCAAAAACGCCATCGCCTTCTGGGACAATCGCTCCAGCCAGCACTATGCGGCGTCCGATTATTTCCCGGCGGTGCGGCGGATGGAACGCGTCACCGTCATTGGGGACCGCCCCGTCTAGGTCCCGTTCATCGGCGGGGTGCTTTACACGCCCACCAACGCGGGCATGGCCGTCGCCATGCCCGCGAAGCGAGGCTGATATGACTGCTCCCGAATTCCGACCGCTGAGCGAACGCGATCTGCCGGCGGTGACCGCCATCCAGAACAGCGTGTTCGACCCGCTGTATCGGGAGACCCAGGACGTGTTGGGCAGCCGCCTGACGATCGCCCCCACCTGCTGCTGGGGCGCGTTCCGGGACGGCGAACTGCTGGCCTATATCCTCAGCCATCCTTGGCCGGCTGGCAGCCCACCGCCCATCGGCCAGCCGCTGGCCCCGCCGCCGGCCGGCGACAACTGGTTCATCCATGACCTGGCCTGCGCGCCGCAGGCCCGCGGCCTGCGGCTCGCCCAAGACCTGGTCCGCTGCGCCGCCGACTCCGCCTCGAAGCTCGGCCTCGTCCGCGGCGACCTGATCGCGGTTCAAGGCGCCTGGAGCTTCTGGGCGAAGCTGGGCTATGCGCCGGCGCAGACGCTCTCCGAGGCGCTGGCCGCCAAGGTCGCCGCCTATGGTCCCGACGCCCGCTACATGACCGCGCTCATTTCAGCCCTGAAAGTCTGAATGCGCGCCACGGCACAGCTTCCCTCAACTCTTGCGGGAACTGTGGCGCCGCTTGAACATTGTAGGCTTCGGCCTCGCATCCTTCCGGAGATTCCAATGCTGTCTCGGCTAATACTCGCGTCGGTCCTTCTGCTGGGCGCATCAGCGCCGGCGGCGGCCCAGGACCGCATGGCTCCGAACGCCCAGATATTCTCGGCCACCAACTTCATGGGCCGCAGCCTGACGATCACCCGCGAAACCCCGGTGCTCCAGGCGAGTTGGCAGCCGCGCAGCATCCGCATGGGCGGCGGCAGTTCCTGGGAAGTCTGCGAGCAGCGCCACTTCATGGGACGTTGCACCGTTGTGACCGGCAGCAGCAGCAACCTCGCCAGCCAACTCGGCGTTACTCGGATCGGCTCGATCCGTCCGGCGCACGGCGGCCCGGCGAATCCAGGTCCTGGCCCCAGCCCGGTTCCGCTGCCGAGCGTCCCCAGCCAAGGCGCGAACGGCCCATCGCTGCGCGGCATGGCCGCCGAATTCTTCCCGGCGCCGGCGTCGCGCGGTCGCCGCATCGACGCCTGCAACAGCCAGGGCGGCTCGGCGGCGTGCGTCACCCGTGAAGCCGAAAACTTCTGTCGCTCGGTGGGCTATGCCGCCGTCCGCAACAGCGCCGCCGAAACCGTTGGCGGACGCATCTATCTGGCCGACGTCCTCTGCTCGCGGTGGAACTGATGCGCACGCTTGCCGCGCTTAGCCTCGTCGCCCTGATGACCACCGCCTGCGCCACCACCACGCCGCCCTCCGGCGGCGGTCAGATCGCCGGCCCCGAATGGAGGCTGGAGGACCTGCTCGGCGGCGGGATCATCGACAGCTCCCATGTGACCCTGACGCTCGGGCCGGACGGCCAGGCCTCGGGCTCAGGCGGCTGCAATCGCTTCTTCGGCAGCTGGTCGGTCAAGGGCTCAGCGCTGACGCTCGGAAAAATGGGCTCGACCATGATGGCCTGCGCCCCGGCCCTGATGGACCAGGAAGGCAGGTTCCTGGGGTCGCTCGAAACCGCCTCCACCTACAGCTTCACCCCTGACGGCGCCCTGGTGGTCACCACCGCCCAAGGCCCGCTGAAGTTCCGCAAGGACTAGGCGGGCGCCAGTTCCCGCGCCGCCTGCACGAAGCCGCTGGTGCGGTAGCGGGCGGCCGGGCCGGCGTAGCAGAGACCGACGATCCGGCGCGGCGTGAAGCCCTCCAGCTTCACCCGCGCCACCCCGGCCTCGCGATAGCTGTCAGGCATGACGGTGATCCCGAGCCCCGCTCGCACCATCGCCATCACCCGGTCATCGTTCACGCCGCGATAGCTGAAGGCCGGGCGGACATTGCGGTCGGTGAAGTAGCGACTGGTTTGCGCCAACACCTCGCAGTGACGCCGCACCATCATCACCTCGTCGGCCAGTTCCTCGCCGCGCAGCGAAGCGGCCTCGGCCAGACGGTGAGTGGACGGTAGCGCCAGGCCATACCCCTCCTCGAACAACCGCTCGCTGGCGAACTTCTCGGTGGAGGGGCGCAGGATGGTCAGGGCGACGTCGGCGCGGCCACGGTCCAGCAGGCTGATCACCTCGCGTTCCGAGCCTTCCAGCAACTCCAGTCGTTCATCACCGGCGGCGCGCTGGGTCAGCGCCTGCTCCAGCAAGGCTGTGGGGATGGTCGAGAGCACCGCCACCCGCAGGAGCTCGCTCTGGGCCGCGCCCGACACCGAGGCCTGGGCGAGGTTGAACTCGTGCTCGATGCGGCGAGCATGGACCAGGAACCGGCTGCCGGCCTGGGTCAGGTGAACCCGCCGATTGGTGCGGTCGAACAGCCGGGCCTGGAGCTGGCCTTCCAGCTTGGCGATCCCTGCCGACAGCGTCGGCTGCGCCACGTTCTCCCGCGCCGCCGCCCGGCTGAAGTTCCCGGTCTCCACGATGGCCAGGAAATAGCGGAGCAGGTAGCGATCCATGATAGGCGTCATCTATCATATTGATCATCATCATTCAATTTTGTGGATTGTTCACGGGCGGCTAGTTTTGCGAGGTTGTCCAAAGACGCCCTCCAAGAAGGCAGATCGAACATGTCCGGCCCCAGCTTCCAGTTCGGCCTCGGCGAGACCGCCGACGCGATCCGCGAGACCACCGCGCGCTTCGCCGCCGATCGCATCGCCCCCATCGCCGCCCAGATCGACGCGACCAACACCTTCCCGCGCGAGCTGTGGCCCCAGATGGGCGAGCTTGGCCTGCACGGCATCACGGTCGAGGAGGAGTTCGGCGGCCTCGGCCTCGGCTACCTGGAACACGTGGTGGCGATGGAGGAGGTCTCCCGCGCCTCGGCCTCGGTCGGCCTTTCCTACGGCGCCCACTCCAACCTTTGCGTGAACCAGATCCGCCGCTGGGGCAGCCCTGAGCAGAAGCGCCAGTACCTGCCCAAGCTGATCAGCGGCGAGCACGTCGGCTCGCTGGCCATGAGCGAGGTCGGCTCCGGCTCGGACGTGATCTCCATGCGCGCCCACGCCCAGCACCGCGGCGACCGCTATGTGCTGAACGGAACCAAATTCTGGATCACCAACGCACCGCACGCCGACACCCTGGTGGTCTACGCCAAGACCTCGCCGGACGAGGGCAGCCGCGGCGTCACCGCCTTCCTGATCGAGAAGGGCATGAAGGGCTTTTCCGTCTCGCCCAAGCTGGACAAGATGGGCATGCGCGGCTCCGACACCGCCGAACTGGTGTTTGAGGATTGCGAGGTGCCGGAAGAGAACGTGCTCGGCCCGCTGAACGGCGGCGCCGGGGTGCTGATGAGCGGTCTCGACTATGAGCGCGCGGTGCTGGCGGGCGGGCCGCTGGGCATCATGCAGGCCTGCCTCGACGTGGTCCTGCCCTATGTCCGCGAGCGCAAGCAGTTCGGCAAGCCGATCGGCTCTTTCCAGCTGATGCAGGGTAAGATCGCCGACATGTACGTCGCCCTGAGCTCGGCCCGGACCTACGTCTACGCCGTCGCCAAGGCCTGCGACGCCGGCCTCACCACCCGCTTCGATGCGGCGGGCGCGATCCTGCTGGCGTCGGAGAACGCGGTGAAGGTCAGTCTGGAGGCCGTCCAGGCCCTGGGCGGCGCCGGCTATACCAAGGAGTTCCCGGTGGAACGCCTGGTGCGCGACGCCAAGCTCTACGACATCGGCGCGGGCACCAACGAGATCCGTCGCTTCCTCATCGGCCGGGAACTGCTGGGCGCATGACCAAACTCGCCACCGCCATCGACAAGGCGAGCCCCGCCTTCGCGACCAACGACACCCACAACCGGGCGCTGGTGCAGCAATTGCGCGAGCGTGCCGCGCACGCGGCGCTCGGCGGCCCTGAACACGCCCGCCATCGCCACGCGGCGCGCGGCAAGCTGCTGCCGCGCCAGCGGGTCGAACGGTTGCTCGATCCCGGCTCGCCGTTCCTGGAGGTGGCCCCGCTGGCCGCCCATGGTCTGTATAAGGACGAAGCCCCCGGCGCAGGCCTGATCACCGGCATCGGCCGGGTCTCCGGCCGCGAGGTGATGATCCTCGCCAATGACGCCACGGTGAAGGGCGGGGCCTATTTCCCGACCACGGTGAAGAAGCACCTGCGGGCCCAGGAAGTGGCGGTGCAGAACCACCTGCCCTGCGTCTATCTGGTCGACAGCGGCGGGGCGAACCTGCCGCACCAGGCCGAGGTCTTCCCCGACCGCGACCACTTCGGCCGCATCTTCTACAATCAGGCCCGGATGAGCGCGCAGGGCATCGCGCAGATCGCCTGCGTCATGGGCTCCTGCACCGCCGGCGGCGCCTATGTGCCGGCCATGTCGGACGAGACCGTGATCGTGCGCGGCCAGGGCACCATCTTCCTCGGCGGCCCGCCGCTGGTGAAGGCGGCGACCGGCGAGATCATCACCGCCGAGGAACTGGGCGGCGCCGACACCCACGGCCGGCGCTCCGGCGTGGTCGACTATGTGGCCGAGGACGACGAGCACGCCCTGACCATCGTGCGCTCCATCGTCGCCAACCTGAACACCGTCAAGCAGGTGGAGATGGACATGGCCCTGCCGCGTCCGCCCGCCTACGACCCCGAGGAGCTCTACGGCGTCGTGCCCACCGACGTGCGCGCGCCCTATGACGTGCGCGAGGTGATCGCTCGCATCGTCGACGGCTCGGACTTCGATGAGTTCAAGGCGCTCTACGGCACGACCCTGGTCTGCGGTTTCGCCCGCATCTGGGGCCATCCGGTGGCGATCCTGGCCAACAACGGGGTGCTGTTCTCCGAGAGCGCGCTGAAGGGGGCGCACTTCATCGAGCTGGCCTGCAAGCGGAAGATCCCGCTGGTCTTCCTGCAGAACATCTCCGGCTTCATGGTCGGCGGCAAGTACGAGGCCGGCGGCATCGCCAAGGACGGCGCCAAGCTGGTCACCGCCGTCGCCAGCGCCGAGGTCCCGAAGTTCACCGTCCTGATCGGCGGCTCCTTCGGCGCGGGCAACTACGGAATGTGCGGCCGCGCCTACTCCCCCCGCTTCCTGTGGACCTGGCCCAACAGCCGCATCTCGGTGATGGGCGGCGAGCAGGCCGCCAGCGTGCTGGCCACCGTCCACCGTGACGCCGACAAGTGGACGCCGGCCGAGGAGGAGGCCTTCAAGGCTCCGATCCGCGCCAAGTACGAGGACGAGGGCTCGCCCTATTTCGCCACCGCCCGGCTCTGGGACGACGGCATCATCGATCCGGCCCAAACCCGAGACGTGCTCGGCCTCTCCATCTCCGCGGCCCTCAACGCCCCGATACCGGACACCCGGTTCGGCGTCTTCCGGATGTGACCATGATCAAGAGCATTCTGGTCGCCAACCGTGGCGAGATCGCCTGCCGCGTCTTCCGCACCGCACAGGCCATGGGGATCGCCACCGTGGCGATCTATTCCGAGCCCGACGCCGAGGCCCCGCACGTACAGATGGCCGATCAGGCCGTACTGATCGGACCGGCGCCGGCGCGCGAAAGCTACCTGGTCGGCGAGACCATCATCGAGGCGGCGCTGGCGACCGGGGCCGAGGCGATCCACCCTGGCTACGGCTTCCTGTCGGAGAACGCCGAATTCGCCGAGGCGGTGATGGCCGCCGGCCTGATCTGGATCGGCCCGCCGCCCGCCGCGATCCGCGCCATGGGCCTGAAGGACGCGGCGAAGTCGCTGATGGCCGCGGCCCATGTGCCGGTGACGCCGGGCTATCTCGGCGAAGACCAGAGCCCCGAGCGCCTGCAAAGCGAAGCCGACAAGATCGGCTACCCCGTCCTGATCAAGGCGGTGGCCGGCGGCGGCGGCAAGGGTATGCGCGAGGTCGAACGGGGCGAGGATTTCGCCGCCGCCCTTACCTCCTGCAAGCGCGAGGCGGCCGCCTCGTTCGGCGACGACCGCGTGCTGCTGGAGACCTATGTCACCCGCCCCCGGCATATCGAGGTGCAGGTGTTCGGCGACAGCCACGGCAACGTCGTCCACCTCTATGAGCGCGACTGCTCGCTGCAGCGCCGCCACCAGAAGGTCATCGAGGAAGCCCCGGCGCCGGGCATGAGCGAGGCCGCCCGCGCCGCCGTGACGCAGGCCGCCGTCAAGGCCGCCAAGGCGGTCGGCTATGTCGGCGCCGGCACCGTCGAGTTCATCGCCGACGCCAGCGAGGGCCTGAAGCCTGACTGCATCTGGTTCATGGAAATGAACACCCGGCTGCAGGTCGAGCACCCGGTCACCGAGGCCGTCACCGGCCTCGATCTGGTCGAGTGGCAGATCCGCGTAGCCTCCGGCGAGCCGCTGCCCCTGACCCAGGACCAGATCACCCTCACCGGCCACGCCATCGAGGCCCGGCTCTATGCCGAGAACCCGGCCGGCGGCTTCCTGCCCTCGATCGGAACCCTGGAGCACTTCCAGCTTCCAGAGGACCTGATCCGCATCGACACCGGCGTCCTCGAGGGCGGCGAGGTCTCGCCCTTCTACGACCCGATGATCGCCAAGCTGATCGCTCACGCCGCCACCCGCGAGGGCGCGTCGGACCTGTTGGCCGAAGCGTGCAGTCAGGTCGAGGTCTGGCCGGTGAAGACCAACGCCGGCTTCCTGACCCGCTGCCTGGACCACCCCGACTTCATCGCCGGCGACGTCGACACCAGCTTCATCGAGACCCGTATCGAGGCCCTGGCCCCGCGCCCGGCCCCCTCGCAAGCCGCGCTCGCCGCCGCCGCCATGGCCCTGACTCTGGACGACGAGACCGAGCCCGACGCCACGCCCTGGCGCGACCTGACCGGCTTCCGTCTCAACGCCCCACGCGCGGCGACCATGCGGCTCTATCTGGGCGACGAAGGTTTCGACGCCCCGCTGTCGTCCGAAGAGATCCCCGGCGACGTGCTCATCACGCAGGACGGCGAGGTCGTGGTCTTCGACGCCGGCGAGACCTTCGTCTTGACGCCCCGCCCGCCGATCAAGGACGCCGCCCACGCCAGCGGCGGCGACGGCGCCATCCGCGCCCCGATGCCGGGCAAGGTGGTCGCGGTCGCGGTCTCCATCGGCGACAAGGTCACCCGCGGCCAGGCCCTGCTGACCCTAGAAGCCATGAAGATGGAACACGCCCTGACCGCCCCCTTCGACGGCGAGGTCGAGTCGATCTCGGTGTCGGTCGGTGATCAGGTCAGCGAAGGCGTGAGTTTGGCGCGGCTGGCGGCGGGCTGATCGAGGCGGGAGCAGGTCGATGATCGAGGCTGTGGTGCTGAGGGCCGAGCAGCCGGATACCCCGGAAATCCTCGGCCTGCTAGCCGAACGCGACGCCCACTTCGACCGGCTCTATGCTAACGAGGATCGCAAGCCGGGCAAGATCGACCTGGGCCGGCAGGACCTGGTGTTCTTCACGGCCCGCGTGCAGAGCCAGCTCGCAGGCTGCGGCGCCCTGATCGTTCACGGCGCCTATGGCGAGTTGAAGCGCTTCTATCTGCGGCCGGAGTTCCGAGGCCGCGGCCTGGGTCGGCGCCTCGTCGAAACCCTGGAGGCGGAAGCTCGGGCGCGCGGATGCAGCGCCCTGAAGCTTGAGGCCGGGATCTTGCAGCCCGAGGCTATCAGCCTCTATCGCTCGGCAGGCTTTGAAGACGGCGAGTGCTTCGGCGAAAACCTGCCGAACCCTCTCAGCATCTACTTGCAGAAGAACCTCTGACCGCCGGCTCGAAACAGCCCTGCGCGGAAGCCAAGGCGCTGCTAGGTTCCGGGCCATGTCGCTTGATCTCGCCACCCCGTCCGCCGCCGAGGAGGCCGTCCGCAAGGTTCTGGCCATCGGCGGGCTCCCCGCCGATACGGGCGCGATCCACCTCATCAGCCATGGCCAGTCCGGCGATCTGGTCGCCCAGGTCGGCGCGCTGGTCGTCAAGCTCGCCCCCGCCGAACGGCCGCCCAATATCGCCCTGCTCCGCCAGGAAATCGACGTGATGCGCTGGCTGGGCGAGCGGGCCAGGACGCCGGCCATCCTCTGGGCCGGACCTTGCGAAGCCGGCTACGGCCTAGTGAGCGAAGCGGTAAGCGGGACACCAGTGTCCCACGTCGTCGAAGACCAGGCGCGATCCGCCCTGATCGCCACCATCGAGAGCCTGGCCGCCCTGCACGCCTTGCCACCCGCCGGCTGCCCGTTCGACCGGACGCTCGCCGCGAGATTTTTAGGCGCCCAGGCGCGGGTCGAAGCGGGCCTCGTCGACGAGGACGACTTCGACGCCGAGCGCGCCGGCTGGACCGCGCCCCAGGCCCTGGCCCACGCCCGCGCCACCGCACCCACGTCGGAAGACCTCGTCCTCACCCACGGCGACGCCAGCCTGCCCAACTTCATCTGGTCGCCGGGCCAGGCCGTGACCCTGCTGGACCTCGGCCGCTTCGGCCTCGCCGACCGATATCAGGACCTGGCGATCTTCCTGCGCTCAGCCAAGCGCAACCACCCCCACATCGACGCCCCTGCGCTGCTGCGCGAGCACTACCCGCTGGCCGAAATCGACGAGAGGGCGTGCGAGTTCTACCGGCTGCTGGACGAGTTCTTTTAGAGGCCGTGGGGCTCCGGAAATCGACGGTGTTCTAACGGCCGTTAGACAAACCGTTCTGGGGAACGGCCGCGGCGACCCCGGTTGGAACCGACTGACAAATCTCCGTCGTCAGATCCAGAACGACCGGCTCCTCATTCCGCAGGCTGTAGCGATAGCGGGCTGAAGCACCCGTCCGCAGCAACTCCTGAAGAAGTTCGTCTGCGCACGCCTGAGCCAAGAGGCCCGTGCGAATTGTTTGTTCGAGATGCTCACGTGAAACCGGATCCGCAGGCGAGAAGCGGTAGTCGAGGACCAGCGTGCGCCCCTCGCGCTGGGCGTCCGTCATCGTCGTGAACTCATCGATTTTTATAGGCGCCGCAGCTTTCACTGCAGCCACTTCCTGATCGATAGCGGCTTCGATCGTAAGGTCGGAGGCGTCGTCTCGCGGCGATGAAGCGTTCATCGCATTGATGTTCGAATAGAGCAGCCAGCCCATGACGGCGGTAAGCCCAAGAAGCTCCAGCCCTTTGCGAGTCTTCGTCGCAGGTTTGACGGAAGCCAAACCCAAGGCGGGCGTCTTGGCGTCTCCGTAGAGCCGCCGCACGAAGTAGATGATCCCACCCCAGAAGACGATCAGGAAGGCCACCCCGACCAGGGCCACCATCGGCCCGTCGTCGGTCGCCTGGCGAACGGCGCGGATGATCAGTCCATCCCGCTCCGGCTCTTCAAGCGATCCGAACGCCGCGAACAGGAACATCGCGGCCGACTGCCAAATGAAGATCGCTCCGACCCAGCGCCAATAGCTCAGGCGCCGATACCGCAGGATTCCCATCACAGCCGGAATGTAGACCAGCAGCCACATGCTCTCTCCCCCTTGAGGCGACTATAATGTTCTCATTTTGTTCTAGTCAGATTTGCCACCATGAGTTACATATAAGCACTTAGCCGCCGTCAACATGACCGGGCCGATCAACGTCATTTCAGGATCAGGAGATTGTGGATGCCTCAGGGGCGACCGCCTAGGAATGTGCTTAATCAGCTGGGTGCGACCACCGCCGCCGCCCTAAAAAGTTATCAGAACGCGGTGTTCTTTGGTCAGGACGACAAGTTGATCGCGTTCACGCAAACCGCACTGGGGCGGGGTCGCGGCGTGAACGCCCTTGAGCGGCTTGCTGACAATTTGGCGCTACAGCAGATTCTGTCTGCCCAACAGGCAAAGGCTCATCCGTTCGCGGCATCGGTTGGCGCGAACGCCGCCATTGGAAGCCTACTTGCTGTGGGCGCGCCGCTGGCTATTGGCAGAACCGTCACCAGTAGTGGCTTGCGGACGGCGACGCGCGCGCGCCCACGCCCGGCGTCAGCACCAAGACTCAACGTTAAGCCGGTTGAGTACGCCACCACAGCCGGCGTCGCAGGCGGCGCCAATGCCGCCATAGAGTTGGCTGGCTCCAAGATCTCCCAGCGACCAGCCACGGCTGGCGACCTAGCAGGAGCAACTATTGGCGGAGGGGCAGGCGCACTAGCGACCTTCCCAGCCGGACCAAGAGTTGGTGCCGTAGTTGAAGCAGCGGTTACGCCCATAGTTCAGGATTTGTTGAACGGAGAACTCCCTTCCGAAAAGAAGGTAAGAGATCGGATGATAGCGGGCTCGATTGCAGCAAACAAAGTCGAGCTCGCCTCTATCAAGAGAGTCAACGCGTTCACGCCCAAACAGAAGGGAGACCTAGGAGAGACGCTCTCTCTAGCTAAAACCCTAGCGAGGTTGGAAATGCCGGCAGCGATAGGCAAGGAAATCGCACTGAAAGGTGGGGGGCGAACTATCGCAGATCACATAACAGCAGCGGGCCACATCGTTGAGGCCAAGTTCGGCGAGTGGGCGAAGCTTTCAAAACAACAGAAACGGGCAAAAGCAGAATACGGAGAAGAGAGATACCGCCATGACCAGTGGCGAAAGGAAGACGTAGGGAAGATCGCCGGATACGGCGCCGGCGTCACCAGTTCGCATCTCGCCGGTGAAGCGGATCGCTATGACTCCAATCGAGGCCTCTCTCCCCTGCTCTTTACGCCCCCCTAGAACACCACCACGCTTCGGATGCTCTCGCCCGCGTGCATCAGGTCGAAGGCCTTGTTGATGTCTTCGAGCGGCATGACGTGGGTGATCATCGGGTCGATCTGGATCTTTCCGTCCATGTACCAGTCGACGATGGTCGGGACGTCGGTGCGGCCGCGGGCGCCGCCGAAGGCTGAACCTTTCCAGACCCGGCCGGTGACCAGTTGGAAGGGGCGGGTGGAGATTTCCTTGCCCGCCTCGGCCACGCCGATCACGACGCTCTCGCCCCAGCCGCGATGGCAGGCTTCCAGCGCCTGGCGCATGACCGTGGTGTTGCCGGTGCAGTCGAAGGTGTAGTCGGCGCCGCCGTCGGTCAGGGCGACCAGATGGGCGACGACGTCGGCGCCGCCAATGTCCTTGGGGTTCACGAAGTGAGTCATGCCGAACTTACGGCCCCAGGCCTCGCGGTCCGGATTGATGTCGACGCCGATGATCATGTCGGCGCCGACCATCTTCAGGCCCTGGATCACGTTGAGGCCGATGCCGCCGAGGCCGAAGACCACGCAGTTGGCGCCCGGCTCGACCTTGGCGGTGTTGACCACCGCGCCGACGCCGGTCGTCACGCCGCAACCGATGTAGCAGGCCTTGTCGAAGGGGGCGTCGTCACGGATCTTGGCGACCGCGATCTCCGGCAGGACCGTGTGGTTCGCGAAGGTCGAGCAGCCCATATAGTGGTGGATCGTCTGACCCTTATAAGAGAAGCGGCTGGTGCCGTCCGGCATCAGGCCCTTGCCCTGGGTGCCACGGATGGCGGTGCAGAGGTTGGTCTTGCGCGACAGGCAGCTTTTGCACTGGCGGCATTCGGGCGTGTAGAGCGGGATCACGTGATCGCCCGGCTTGACGCTGGTCACGCCGGGGCCGACCTCCAGCACGATCCCGGCGCCCTCATGGCCCAGGATCGAGGGGAACAGGCCCTCGGAGTCCAGTCCGTCCAGGGTGTAGGCGTCGGTATGGCAGATGCCCGTAGCCTTGATCTCGACCAGCACCTCGAAGGCCTTGGGGCCTTCCAGGTCCACCTCCACGATCTCGAGCGGCTTCTTGGCTTCGAAAGCGACGGCGGCGCGGGTCTTCATGGCGTCCTCGTGGGCTGGCGGATGGTCCCCCTCACCTACGCCGTGGGGCCGGTAAGGAAAACCCCTCGCGGGCTCAGAGCGCCGTGCGCCGGGCGTCGATCGGCCAGACCTCGACCTCGCCGGCCTCGCCGACGACGTACATCGCGTGATAGAGGTTGATGGTCGGATCGATGTGGCCCGGCTGCAGCCAGACGATGTCGCCGACCTTGGGCGCGTCGGCCGGCCAGGCGATGGCGGCGTCCTCGTCGGCCTGGGAGATCGCGGCGGCGAAGGCCAGCGGATCGGCGCCCGCCGCCCGCAGCACGCCCATCATGTCGGGGTGAAAAATCGCCCCGTGCTCGTCTCCCATCGGCCGCCACTTCGCCCCGGCCGGCGCGCCAAAGGCGACCCGCGCGGGCGGACCGTCGACGGAGTGGGCTTTCAGGCCCAGGTCGCAGACCACGTGGGTCTTGTGCCGGGCCGAGACCACGCTGGCCGCCAGGAACAGGGCCTGGGAAAACGCCCAGGCTTGGCCGTCCGGCGCGCCGCAGTCCTCGTACTCGACATCCATGAACGCGTAGGAGCCGGCCTGCAGTTCGGTGAACACGCCCGAGGCCAGGTCTTCGCTATAGGTGCCGGTGCCGCCGCCGGTGACGACGCCGGGCTTCAACCCCGCCTCGGTGAGTTCGCCGACCAGGGCGCCGAGCCGCTGGCGCGTCACCGCGCAGGCCGAGCGGCGCTGACCCAAGTCAGACATGTGTTGCAGATGGCCGAGATAGGCCTGGATGCCGCGATACTCCAAGCCCGGCGAACCGGCCGCGATCTTCGCCAGCGCCACGACCTGCTCGGGCGGCACGCCGGTGCGATGAGTGCCAAGGTCGATATCGACGACCAGCCCCACGGTGACGCTGGCCTCCGTCGCCGCCTTGGCCAGCCGGGCGATCTGAATCTCGTCGTCGGCCACGACAGCGATACGCACCCCGGCCTTGGCGATGGCCGCGATCCGCGCCGCGCCCCAGGCGCCGGGCGGCGAGGTGATCAGCAGGTCGGCGATCCCAGCGGCGGCGAAGGCCTCGGCTTCGCCCACCGTCTGGCAGCACAGGCCCACGGCCCCGAGCTCCACCTGAAGGCGGCCCAAGGTCGAGCATTTGTGCATCTTGCCGTGCGCCCGCAGCTTCACGCCGGCGGCGTCGCACAGCCCCTGCATGGCGGCGAGATTCTGCTCCAAGGCCGCGCGCCGCACCACCAGGGCGGGCGTCATCGGCGGTTGAAAGTCGGTCGGCGGACCCATTGGCGCCCCTCATCTGAAATCGCTGCCGTCAGATGAAGGGGTTTCGCCGCCGGGCGCCACCGCAAAGCGTCAGGTCAGGTCTTCGGCTTGGCGGCCTGGACCTCGATCTCGACCATCATGCCGGGCGCGACCAGGCCGGCGACCTGGCTGGTGATGCGCGCGGTCTTGTTCGGTTGGGCGGGCGTTCCGTAGAACTGGCTATAGCCCTCCATCATGCCGGCGAAATCCATCTTGCCGCCCTTGGCCGGATCGCCGACCAGCAGCACCCGCATCATGAAGACGTCGCCATGGGTCAGGCCCTCGGCGGCCAGGATGGCCTCGATGCGCTTCAGCACCCCGATGGTCTGGGTCTTGGTGTCGCCGAACTCAGGCGCCGTCCCGGCCGGGGCGCCGGCGTTCAGGGCCGGCGGCGTGATGCCGCTGACATACATGACGTCGGTCCCCGCCGGCACCACCGCCGCCTGAAGAATGGGCGAGGTCGGGGCGCCGATCCGCTTGATCTGGGCGCTGGCCGGGGTGGCCGCCGCCAAAGCCAGCAGGGCGGCGGGCAGGACGAACTTTCGCATGAATCGATTCCTATGAATGAGCTTGGATACTGGGCCGGCGATATGGGCGGCGATCAAGTCCCCCACCACCCTAGCCGCGAACTCAAAGGCTTACTCATCCCCAAGGCCTAGCCAAAACGCTCCCCAGCGTCACGTGTTCGCTTGGTGGGAGACAGCACATGCCCCGACTTGGCGCGGTTGGCGCAATGACGTACCAACAATCCATGGCTAGCGCGTTCGATCTGTTCAAATTGGGGGTGGGGCCGTCCAGCTCCCACACCATGGGTCCGATGACCGCCGGCGCGCGCTTCCTGAAGCGGCTGGCCGACCGGGGGCTGCTGGCGCAGGCCACGCGCGTGGAGATCGCGCTCTACGCCTCGCTGGCCCTGACCGGCCGCGGTCACGCCACCGATCGCGCCGTCATCCTCGGCCTCGCCGGCTTCGCGCCCGCCACCATCGATCCGGACGCCGCCGACGCCGCCCTGTCGGCGATCCGCGCTTCGGGCCGGCTTAAACTTGGCCTCGAGGGTCCGCAGATCGCCTTCGACGAGACGCGAGACATTCTCTGGGAAGGCCGCACCCGCGCGCCGCAGCACCCAAACGCGCTGGTCTTCCGGGCCTTCGCCGATGACGCCCTGCTCGCCGAGCGGCTCTACTTCTCCGTCGGCGGCGGATTTGTCGTCGATGAGGACGAAATTTCCGCCAACGCCGCGCCGGTCCGCGGCCCATCCCTGCCCTATCCGTTCGCCTCGGGCGCCGAGCTCCTTTACCAGGCGCAAACCGCCGGCCTGACCATCGCCGAGCTGATGTTCGCCAACGAGACCGCCGCCCGCAGTCCCGACGAAGTGAACACCGGCCTCGACGCCATCTTCGCGGCCATGGAGGCTTGCATCGACCGCGGCGTGCGCCAGGAGGGCTGCCTGCCGGGCGGACTGAACGTCCGCCGCCGCGCCCGCCAGATCCTGACCGACTTGATGAGCAAGGTCGAACGCAACATCTCCGATCCGCTCGCCGCCCTGGACTGGGTCAATCTCTGGGCCCTGGCGGTCAATGAAGAGAACGCGGCCGGCGGCCGGGTGGTCACCGCGCCGACCAATGGCGCGGCGGGCCTGCTGCCGGCGGTGCTGCGCTACTACGACCGCTTCTATCGCGGCGATGCGGAGGGCCGGCGGACCTTCCTGCTGACCGCCGCCGCCATCGGCTCGCTCTACAAGCGCAACGCCTCGATCTCGGGCGCCGAGGTCGGTTGCCAGGGCGAGGTGGGCGTGGCCTGCTCGATGGCCGCGGCGGGCCTGACGGCGGCGCTCGGCGGCACCAACCAGCAGATCGAGAACGCCGCCGAGATCGGCATGGAGCACAATCTGGGCCTCACCTGCGATCCGATCGGCGGCCTGGTCCAGATCCCCTGCATCGAGCGCAACGCCATGGGGGCGGTGAAGGCGATCGACGCCTCGCGCCTGGCTCTGCTGGGCGACGGCCAGCACACCGTCTCGCTGGACAAGGTGATCGCCACCATGAAACGCACCGGCGAGGACATGAGCGAGATCTACAAAGAGACCTCGCTGGGCGGCCTCGCCGTCAACGTGGTCGAGTGCTGATCAGCCGCGCCACACGCCGCGCGCCATCAGCTTGAGATGGCTGGAGATCAGCAGTTCGCGCTCCACCCACGGGAAGCCGGGCTTGGCGATCAGCAGCGAGACCAGCCCATGCATGCTGGCCCACACGCTTTGGGTCAAGGCGGACGGGTCGACATCCACCGTCAGGCCCCGCGCCTGCAAATCCGCCAATTCCCGGTGCAGCACGCCGTAGGTCGACTGGGTTTCCGGTGACAGGGTCAGGTCCTGAGGCTTCCACCACGCCTTGATCTGGACGCTCTCGGACATGAAGGCGATCCGGTACATCTCCGGGTGCTTCAGACCGAAGTCGACATAGATCCGCAGCATTTCCATCAGGCATTCGGGCGACACGATCGGCCCCCGATCGCCGGCCGCCAGACTCTGCGCCAACAGGGCGAAGGCGCGGCCATGCAGCTCGCGGCCGATGTCGTCCTTGGTCGGGAAGTAGGCGTAGAGCGTCGGCTGCGAGATCCCGACCGCCTGGGCGATCTGCCGCGTCGAGACCGCGTAGAGTCCGAATTCCGTGAACAGTTTCAGCGCGGCGGCGAGGATCTCCTCGCGCCGCTCGGCCCCTTGGCCCTTGGCCTTTCGGGGGGAGCGTGAGCTGGGCGTATTCATTCCCGTATGCCTGTCATGAGCGTCATCCGCTTGACAATCCCACATTATCGATCACTGATCACTTATCATTGATCGGTCACGGAGACACCGGTGCGTATTGGGCGTTTTCAGAGACCACGCCTCGTTCGCGCCGGTGCGGTGGCGGCCATCAGCTTGGTCGCCACCGCCGCTTGCGGCAAAGCCGAGAAGATCGCGCAGGCGCCGCCTCCGGCCTCGGTCGAGGCTGTCCTGGTCCGCGCCCCCGCCGACAGCTCGACCCTGATCGCCACCGGCCCGCTGGAACGCCGGCGCGAGATGACGCTGTCCTTCCGCATCCCCGGCGTGATCACCGCGCTGGACGTCGATGACGGCGACGTGGTCCGCGCCGGCCAGGTCCTGGCCACCCTCGACCCAGCCGGGGTCGCCGCCGCCGAAGTCCGGGCCGGGGTCGAGGTCGAGCGCGCGCGCCGCGACCTGGCCCGCGACCAGACCCTGTTCGAGAAGGGATTCGTCTCGCGCCAACGCCTGGACGACCGCAAGAGCGCGCTCCGCGCCGCCGAAGCCGGGGCCGGGGCCGCGGCCTTCGACCGCCGTTGGGCGCGTCTGGTCTCCCCCGCCAGCGGCGTGGTGCTGCAACGCACCGCCCAGGCCGGCGAAGTCGTTCAACCGGGACAGGCGGTGCTGCGCATCGCCGACGAAACCAGCCCGCTCACCCTGCGCGCGCCCCTGGCCGATCGCGACGTGTCCCGCGTCCGCGTCGGCCAGAGCGTCAGCGTGCGTATCGACGGCCTCCCCGCCGTCGTGCCCGGACGTGTCGCCCGGGTAGGTGAGCGGGCCGGGCCCCAGACCGGCGCCGTGGACGTGGAGATCGAACTGATCGGCGTCCATCCCCTGCGTTCGGGCCAAGTCGCGACGGCGGAAATCGCGGTCGCCGCCTCGACCGCGCCCACCATGTCGCGCGTCCCGGCCGAGGCGATCCTGGAAGCCAAGGGCAAGCAGGCCTTCGTGCTGGTGGTCGAGAACGACGTGGCCCGCCGCCGCCCGGTCACCTTCGGCGGCTTCGACGGCGACGACGCCCTGATCACCGGCCTTGCGCCTCAGACGCGCGTGATCACCGCCGGGGCCGGCTTCGTCGACGACGGCGAGAAGGTCCAGGTCGTCGATCCCACGCGGCTGGACATGGCGGGCGCCGGAGCGGCCCGGTGAAATTCGACATCGCCGCCTTCGCGGTTCGCAACTGGCAGTTCACGCTGGTCGCCTTCGCCCTGCTGATCATGCTGGGCGTCAACGCCCTGATGACCACGCCGCGCTCCGAGGACCCCCACTTCCCGATTCCCGTCGTCATCGTTCAGGCCGTGCTGCCGGGCGCCGAGCCGGCCGAGATGGAGCAGTTGGTCGCCGATCCGATCGAGGACGCGCTCGACGGTCTGGACGACGTCACCAAGATCACCTCCACCAGCCTCGACGGCGCGGCCGTGGTCAGCGTCGAGTTCGACTGGAGCGTCAACACCGAGCGCAAGTACGACGAGGTCGTGCGCGAAGTGAACGCCCTGCGCCCCAACCTGCCGGCCGGCCTCACCCGCCTGGAGGTCCGCCGCGCGCGCACCACCGAGGTCGCCATCGTCCAGGTCGCCCTGGTCAGCGACCACCTGCCGATGCGCCGGCTCGAGAAGCTGGCCGACAACCTGCGCGAACGCCTGGATCGCGCGCCGGGCGTGCGCGAGGCCCGCTACTGGGGCGCGCCGACCTCCGAGGTGCGTGTCGCCCTGGACCTGCCGCGGCTGGCGGCCTTGCAGCTTCCCCCCACCGCCGTCGCCGACGCCCTGCGCGCGGCCGGCGCCGAGACGCCCATCGGCGCGGCCCACGCCGGCGATCGGCGCTTCAACGTCAAGGCCGGCGGCGCCTTCCGCGACCTGGCGACCGTCGCCGACACCCCGGTCCGCGCGCTCGACGGCCAGGTGGTGCGCGTCCGCGACGTCGCCACCGTCACCTGGGCCGAGCAGGAGGCCAGCCACCTGGCCCGCTTCAACGGTCAGCGCGCGGTCTTCGTCACCGTCACCCAGAAGGACGGCGCCGACGTCGCCAAGGTCACCAAGGGCGTGGAAGCCGCCCTTGCCGATTTCGAGAAGATCTTGCCCGCCGGCGTGAAACTCGAGCGCGGCTTCGTCCAGGCCGACAACGTCGAGCACCGGCTGTCGCATCTGTTCCGCGATTTCGGCCTGGCGCTGGCCATCGTCATGGTCACCCTGCTGCCGCTCGGCTTCCGCGCCGCCGGGGTGGTGATGCTGTCGATCCCGCTGTCGCTGCTGATCGGTCTGGCTCTGTTGCAGGCGCTGGGCTTCACCGTGAACCAACTCGCCATCGCCGGCTTCGTGCTCAGCCTGGGCCTGGTGGTCGACGACTCCATCGTCGTCACCGAGAATATCGCCCGCCATTTGCGCCAGGGCGCCAGCCGGATCGACGCCGCCATCAACGGCACGCGTCAGATCACCATGGCGGTCATCGGCTGCACCGCCACCTTGATGTTCGCCTTCCTGCCGCTGCTCGCCCTGCCCGGCGGATCGGGCGCCTATATCCGCTCGCTGCCGGTGACGGTGCTCTGCACGGTCGGCGCCTCGCTGGTCGTAGCCCTGACCATCATTCCGTTCCTGGCCAGCCGCATGCTGTCGCGGCACGAGGACCCGGAGGGCAACGCCATCCTCCAGGCGCTGAACGGCGCGATCCACCGCTTCTACACCCCGGTCCTGCACCGGGCTCTGACCAGGCCGTGGGCCGCCTTCGCGATCATTGCGGCGATCTGCGCCACCACGATCCCCATGCTGGGCGCGATCGGATCGAGTCTGTTCCCGGCCGCCGATACGCCGCAGTTCCTGGTCCGCATCGAGACCGCCGACGGCACGGCCCTGGCCAAGACCGACCAGGCCCTGCGCTATGTCGAAAAACGCCTGGCCAGCGTCCCGCAGGTCCAGTGGGCCTCGTCCAACCTCGGTCGCGGCAACCCGCAGATCTTCTACAACCAGCAGCAACACGAGACCCAGACCAACTATGCCGAGGTCTTCGCCGCCCTGAAGGCCTGGGAGCCCGGCAAGAGCGAGGTCGTCCTCGACAAGCTGCGCGCCGACTTCGCCCGCTATCCCGGCGCGCGAATCAGCGTCGTGACCTTTGAGAACGGCCCGCCGATCGAGGCGCCCATCGCCATCCGCATCACCGGCGAGGATCTCGGCGTCCTCAAGACCCTGGCCGCCCGCGCCGGGCATATCCTGAAGACCACCCCCGGCGCCCGCGACATCGATAACCCGCTGCGTCTCGACCGCACCGACATCGATCTCGGCGTCGACGAGGCCAAGGCCGCCGCCCTGGGCGTGCCGGCCGGCGGCGCGCGACGCATCGCGCGTCTCGCCCTGTCGGGTGAAGACACCGCCCGCTACCGCGATCCCGACGGCGACGACTATCCCGTGCGGGTGCGCTTGCCGATGGAGGGCCGCAACGAGCTTTCGACCCTCGCCCAAGTCTATGTCCCGACCCAGAACGGCCAGTCGACCCCGCTCGCCGCCGTCGCCACGCCGCGCTTCCAGTCGAGCCCGGCGCGCATCACCCGCTATGACCGCCAGCGGACCGTGACCGTCACCTCGCACGTCCAAACCGGCCACCTCACCTCGAAAGTCACCGCCGACGTCCAGGCCCGGCTCGCCGAGGAATTACCGATGCCGGCCGGCTACCGCCTGTCGATGGGCGGCCAGGCCGAGGCGCAGTCGCAGAGTTTCGCGGGCCTCGGCGCGGCGATCCTCATCGCGATCTTCGGCATCTTGGCCATACTGGTGCTGGAGTTCGGCAAGTTCCGCACCGCCCTGGTGGTGGCCGGGGTCATTCCGCTCGGCCTGTTCGGCGCGGTCGCCGCGCTCTGGCTGACCGGCAATTCGCTGTCCTTCACCGCCACCATCGGCCTGATCGCCCTCATCGGCATCGAGATCAAAAACTCGATCCTGCTGGTCGATTTCACCGAGCAGCTCCGCAAGGACGGCATGGCCCTGCGCCAGGCGATCGAAAGGGCCGGCGAGGTTCGCTTCCTGCCGGTGCTGCTGACCTCGGTCACCGCCATCGGCGGCCTGCTGCCGTTGGCCTTTGAGGGCTCGGGCCTCTACTCGCCGCTGGCCATCGCCATTATCGGCGGCCTGGTCACCTCGACCCTGCTCAGCCGTGTCGCCACGCCGGTGACCTATTGGCTTCTCTCACGCGGCGAAGAGAAGAACTCAGTCGACTTGGGTCAAGTTGACACCGAAGCTCAGGCCGCATGAACCCACGCATTTTTGTTTTAGCCCTTTCAACGTTCTCATTCGGATCAAGCGCCTTCATTTTCGCAGGCTTGCTGGAATCCATGGCCGTCGACCTTGGCGTCTCCACCGGCGCGGTGGGGCAGCTCCAGACCGCCTATGTGCTGACCTCGGCCCTCGCCGGCCCGCCGCTGGCCATGCTGCTGGGCCGCCGGGAGCGTAAGGGCGTGCTGCTCACCGCGCTCGGCGCCGCCATCGTCTTCAGCCTGCTCTGCATGTTCGCGGCCAATTTCAGCCAACTGCTGGTGCTGCGCGCCATCCTCGGCGGCATCGCCGCCCTGGCGGGCCCCGCCGCCTCGACCATGGCCGCCAGCCTGGTCCCGCCCGAACGGCGCGGATCGGCTATGGCCACGGTGATGGGCGGCATGACGATCGCCTTCCTGCTCGGCATCCCGCTGGGCAGCGTCGTGGGCGCGGCCTTCGGCTGGCGCTCCACCTTCGCGCTGTCGGCCCTGCTCTCGGTGATCGCCTTCGCGGCCGTCGCCGTCTTCATCCCCCGCGTCGAGGCGCCGGCTCCGATCAAGGGCGGCAAGCTGGCCATCGGCGTCGCCGCGCCGCTCTGGGCCGCGACCTTCCTGGCCTTCGGGGCCAACATGACCATCTCGACCTACGTCGCCCCGATCATCCGCCTGCAGACCGGCGTCACCGGCGCCGGCGTCGGGGCTTTCCAACTGATGATCGGTGTCGGCAGCTTCATCGGCCTGTGGATCGGCGGACGCAGCGCCGACCGCGGCAAGGGCGGGGTGTCGGTCGCGCTCGGCTTCCTGGCCCTCGCGCTCGCGGCCGGCCTGCACGAGATCGAGCTGTTGGGCGGCGCGCCGGCTGGCGCTCCCACCTACGCCATCGTCTGCCTGGCGATCTTGATCGGCGCGACGGCGCTGTTCTCGATCATGCCGGTCATCCAAACTCGGCTGATCGAGGCGCTGCCGACCGCGGCCGCCATGGCGCTGGCCCTCAACGGATCGGCGGCCTCCTTCGGCCAGGGTCTTGGCGGCGGACTCGGCGGTGCGATGCTGACCAACTACGGCGCCCCGGCCTTGACCTCGGCGTCGATGGTCGTGGCCGTCGCCGGCGCGATCCTCTGGGCCGCGACATCGGGCCGCGTGAAGCAGGTGGCCCCGGCCTAACGCCCTTCGTCATGTATGGACGGCCCCCGGATCGTCTTTCAGACGACCGGAGGATGGCGACTAAGGCGGATGACAAGGTCTCTGCTTCCCGCCACTCTCCGGGCATGAGCCTCATGCCCCTGCCCGCCCAACCCGCCGATGTCCCGTGGCCGACGGAGGCCTGGCCGCAGGGCGACCTGCCGGCGGGCTTCGACCGCGCCGGCTTCGACGCCCTGCTCGCCCAAGCCTTCGAGGGCGAGGACGTCGGCGCCACCCATGCCCTGGCCCTATTCCAGGGCGGCCGACTGATCTTCGAACGCTACGGCGAGGGCTTCGGCCCGCACTCTACCTACCCGTCGTGGTCGAAGGCCAAGTCCATCACCCAGGCCCTGGTCGGCCTGCTGGTCGGCGACGGCAAGCTGGACATCCACGCCCCCGCCGCCGCGCCCGAATGGAGCGCCCCCGGCGATCCCCGCGCCGCCATCACGCTGGACCAACTACTGCGTATGTCGAGCGGCCTGAAGTTCATCGAGGACTATGTCCCGGGCCACACCTCCGACGTCATCGAGATGCTGGGCGCCAGCCGCGGCGACGTCGCCGGCTACGCCGCGGGCCAACCGCTGGAACATGCGCCCGGCAGCTTCTGGTCCTACGCCAGCGGCACGACCAATATCGTCGCCAGGCTCGCCGGCCAGGCGGCGGACGGCGACCTCGAGAGCTTCATGTGGGAGCGCCTGTTCGGGCCGCTCGGCATGCAGAGCCCGATCCCCAAGTTCGACGCGGCCGGCACCTTCATCGGCTCGTCCTACTGCTTCGCCACCGCCCCGGATTTCGCCCGCTTCGGCCTGCTCTATCTGCGCGGCGGCGTCTGGGAAGGCCGCCAATTGCTGCCCCCCGGCTGGGTCGACTACGCCCGCACGCCGACCTTCCAGCAGCCCAGTGTCACCGAGGGCCGCTACGGCGCGCACTGGTGGCTGGACATCGCCGGCCCCGGCTCGTTCTCGGCCAACGGCTATGACGGTCAGTACACTGTGCTGGTCCCCGACCTCGACCTGATCCTGGTCCGTCACGGCGCCACGCCGCTGGACAAGAAGGACGCGCTCAAGGCCTGGGTCGGCGAGGTGGTGCGGTGCTTCCGCTGATCATCGGCTTCTTCGTCATCGCCGATCTGCTGCTGGTCGCCTTCATCCTGGCGCGGGCGCGGCTCAACGACATGAAGGTTCCAATCCGCCGCGACCTGTTCGCGTCCGGCGCGCCCCGCAAGATCATGGCGATCTGGGCCCATCCCGACGACGAGATCACCAGCGCCGGAACCCTGTCGGCCCTGACCGCCGCCGGCGCTGATCTGACCCTCGTCTACCTCACCGCCGGCGAGGCCGCCCGCGACACCGGCTATTCCCGCGATGAACTGGCGAAGGTCCGCCGCGAGGAAGCCAAGACGGCCGGCGCCCTGCTCGGCGCCCACCACGTCGAGGTGCTGGACTTCCCCGACAGCGGCCTCGCCGCCACCGACCCCGCCGCGGCCAAGGCGGCGATCGCCGGCCTGATCGAGCGTTTCCAGCCCGGCGTCATCGTCAGCTTCGACGAACAGGTCGGCTTCTACGGCCATCCGGACCACGTCCAGACCGGCCGCTGGGTGCGCGAAGTGGTCGATGAAGGTGCGCCCTCGGTGACCAAGCTCTATCAGGCGACCCTGCCCAAGGCCCTGGTCTCCCTGGCGCTCAAGCTGGTCCAGGCGTTCCGCGACAACTATCCGACCGACCCGGCGCGCGGACTGCCGCCCGCCACCCTGGCCTTCCCGATCGCCCGCCAGGCCAAGACCAAGCGGCGGCTGCTGGACGTCCACAAGTCCCAGGCCAAGATCATCGCCGACGTCCAGCCCTACTATGACCGCGTCCCGGCCTGGCTCTACTACCGCCTGTTCGACCGCGAGTACTTCACCCTGGCCGTGGATCGCTGAGCGGGTTGCGCCGAATTGCTACCCATCCTTAGATCCTCCCCCGCTGGGGGAGGTGGATCGACACATAGTGTCGAGACGGAGGGGGCATGGAGGCGCCGGACCGCACGCGAGTTTTTGCGAGAGCCTTGCGTGGGAAGATGACCTTGCCCGAAGTGTTGCTGTGGAAGGCGCTGAAAGGCCGCCGGCTCGACGGGCTGCATTTTCGACGGCAGCACCCACTCGGGTCGTATGTCCTGGATTTCTACTGCCACGCCGAAAAGCACTGCGTGGAGATCGACGGCTATAGCCATGGGACCGGAAACCATCCCGCGCGCGACGAACGGCGTGATGCGTGGTTGAGCGAACAAGGGGTGAGGACGCTGCGAATCTCAGCGTCGCTGGTGCTTGAAGAGGTGGACGACGCAATGGCGACGATCCGCCAGGCGCTAGCGTCTTAGTCCCCCTCAGTCAGCTTCGCTGACAGCTCCCCCAGCGGGGGAGCATCTGCTGATTGATCAATCCAGATCGCCCTTCAGCACCACGTCGCGATACTTCAGCGCCACGGCGGCCGGCAGGCCCGACCAACCTTGCAGCAGCGATCCCCGGCCCCAGGGCGGGGAGAAGTATTCGACCGCGCCCATCCAGCCCTTTTCCAGGCAGATCTCCCACCACCGCACCATCGGATAGCGCCAGCCCGGCAAGCCGCGCCGCAGCCGTTCCTCGGCATAGACCCCGTCCAGCCACGGCCAGTCGGAGCCGTTGTGATAGCGATAGGCGAAGGACGATTTCGAATGGGTGTCGGCGCTGTGCTTGAACGGCGGGTAGACGCACATCATCCCCCAGTCGCCATAGGACTGGTCGGTATTGTGCCGGGTCTCCAGCCGCCGGCGCACCGCCTCCAGCACCTGCAGCGCCCGGGCTTCCGGCACCGCGTCATGACGCAGCAGGGTGAGACTGTCCAAGGTCAGGTGGTCCTCGAGGATCGGCTCGACATCCTCCAAGCCCTCGGGCGCGACATAGTCGGCGTACCACCCGTCCTTGCGCCACAGCTCGGTCCCGATGGCCGCGCGGGCGGTCTCGGCCAAGGCCTTCGCCTCCTCGCCAAGCGAGGGATCAAGGCGCGCGCCCAACTTGGCGATGGCGTCCAGCGCGCCCACCCAAAGCCCCAGGTCATAGGCGACATAACCGCCGCGATAGACATTGTCGGCCCAGTCGCGGTCGTGACGCGGTTTCACCGGCAGATGAGTCTGGGTGAAGGCGCGGTAGCGACCAAAGATCGCCTTCACCAGCGGCCAATGGCGCTCGGCCGGCTCGAGGTCGCCGGTGACCCGCACGTAGTCGCGAATGGCCAGGATGAAGAACAGCGGGCTGTCGAAGTGGTCGCTCCACCAATCGATCGAACGAGTGTGGATCCAGTCCATGCCGATGGCCGTGGTCCGCAGATGCTCCCAGGCGCGGGCTTGTTCGGGGCCGGAGACGATCACGCCGCTGGGCGCCTCGCCGTCGGCCTGGACGCCCGAGGCCAGGACCTCGATCTGTTCGTGGACCATGGCCGGCGCCGCATCCAGCAACAGTTGCAGCGTCCAATAGCCGTCGCGGTAATAGGTCCGGGCCGGGGCCGAATAATGCAGCCCCGCCGCCAGGCCGTCGAAGCGTCCGCGCTCGTCGCGCCGGACGCTGGAGAGCGCCGCGTGGGTTCCCTGCATCACCATGCTGCGCAGCACCGGATCGGCCTCCGGCATCCGGTCGCAATGGCCGACATAGGCCGCCGCTTCGCCGATGATCGTCTCCACCGAAAAGCGCAGGGCGCGCTCGGCCTCGCCGATGTCGGTGCCCGCCGCGACGACCAGGTCCGGCCCACGCTGCTCGATCAGCACCGTAGCCCAGGGCAGGTCGATCCGCCGCCGGGTCTTCTCGCGCTTCACATGGCTTTTCGGGTGGGCCGTGCGATCCCAGCTGGCGCAGTGCTTGGCGGGCGTGAAGCCGCGATAGGTCGCCCCGCAGATCACCATCACCGGCGCCTCCTGGGCGACGTGAACGGCGCCGGCCGCCGCGCTCAGGCTGTTGGGGCCGTAGACATACGGCCCGTCCAAGCCGGTGAACCGCAGCCGCCCCAGATCGCCCTCGCCCCACAGGGCCAGGTCCGCCGAACCCTTGGCGGAAAGCTCGCCCTGCAGCCGCGGCGCCATGATCGGCAGGACGACCGCCTGCTCGCTTCCGACCAGGCCGTCAGGCCGCGCCTTCAGGACAGCGTCTGGCAATGGACCACTCCGGCTGCTGCGACGACGATCTAGGCTCTATGAACGCGGAAACCCGCCATTCGGTCGCGGCCTTAGCCGCGCACCACGGTGATGATGTCGCGCAGGTTGGGCCCCGACACGATCTCGATCCAATAGCCGTCCGGGTCCTTGATGAAGGCCAAGCCCTTCATCGCCCCCTCGTTCGGCCGCTTCACGAACTCGACGCCCAGGACCTCGAACCGGGCGCAGGCGGTGGCGACGTCCGGCACCGACAGGCCGATATGGCCAAAGCCGCGCGGATCGGAATTGCCGTTGTGATAGGCGAAGTCGGGATCGCTCTCGGTTCCCCAATTGTGGGTGAACTCCAGCAGCGCCGGCTGCTCGAACACCCACTTCACCCGCTCTGCCGGATCGCTAGGGATTTCGCCGCCCGGATAGCCCATGAAGTAGAGCGAGAACTTGCCGGCCTCGAAGTCGTAGCGATCCAGCAGGGTCATCCCCAGCACGTCGCGATAGAAAGCCACGGTCTTCTCCGGATCCTTGATCCGCAGCATGGTCTGGTTCAGCACGAAGCCGTCGGTCTCGCTCATTTTCAAACTCCGCTCATCCCGGCGAAAGCCGGGACCCAGATGGGGTGCTCAGACGCGGGTTCTACAGGCTCAAAGCTGATCCAAACAGCCGCGACTTATGAGATCCGGCTCCCGGCCTTCGCCGGGATGAGCGGTGAGAGCACGGCCGCTAAGCCTGCCCGTGCGCCGCCAGCGCCACGGCCAGTTCTTCGCGCATCATCGTCCTAAGGCGCTCCGGCGCCAGAATCCGCACCTTGTCGCCCCAAGTGAACAGATGCCAGGCCAGTTCGCGCATGCCGCCGGCCGTGAACCGCACCAGCACGCTGCCGTCCTCCTGCGCCTCGACGCTCTGGGTCGGGTGGAAACGCCAGCCCAACGCCTCCTCCGCGCCATGCGGCAGGACCCGCAGCGCCACCTCCTCGACCTCGTCTTGATAGATGCCGAAGCTGCGATGCATGAAGGCCTGCAGCGAGAAGTCCTCGGGCCGGGTTCCAGGCGTCTCCGACACCGCGATATCCCGCACCCGGTCCAGCCGCCAGGTGCGTGGCTCGACCGACTCGCCCTCGGCCCCGACCAGATAGTTCGAACGCCCGAACAACAGGCCGAAGGGCGTGATCTCCCGCACCCGGCCGGGCGATGACCCGCCCTCGTAGCGGAACCGCAATCGTCTCAACGACTTAATGGCCTCGCGCACCGCGCCCAGGATCTCGTCGTCCTCGAAGGGACGCGGCCCTGCGTGGATCGCCATGGTCTCGGCCTCCAACAGGGCCTCCATGTCGGGCGCGAGCTTGCGGCGCGCACCCGCGCGAATGGCCGAGAGGACCTTTTGCTCGAGCGACTGCAGCGCCCCCGCGCGCGTCCTGGCCCCCGCCGCCTTGAACTGCTCGGCCGCCGCGCGCAGGGCGGCGAACTCATCGGCGCTCGGAGCCTGAAAAATGCCGTCCAGCCCCGAGGGGATACGGAAGCGGCGGGTCGGCGGATCATCCACCTCCTCCATCTGCGGGAACGCCTCACGCGCGGCGTCGCGCATACGCTCGACCGTGCGCCGGCCGACCCCCATCCTCTCGGCCATCTCATCAAGGGTCAGCCCCTCGGCCGAGGCCGCCAGCATCCGGGCCAGTTCCAGCAGCCGCGCCGCCTTTTCGTGCCTCATTTGTTCACCCTGCAAACATGCGTCCGATTCTGACGCATCGGCATTCTATCAAGATCATGCCGAGACGAAAGGAGCTCCCAATGCCCTCCACGAACCGAGTGACCCGCTTCCGCCGCGCCTACCAGGAACCGCTGTTCCTGTTCGACGCCCGCCGCCCGATGGCGCCGGCGACGACGCAGATGATCGACCAGGTCATCACCCACGCCGACGTCGCGGTCCGCATGGCCGGCGATCGCCTGAAGCTGCGCCTCAGCGCCGAGATGATCGAGGAACTCCAGGCTCAAGGGAAGCTCGACGGCGCGGCCGCCCGGCTCGCCGACCTGACCGTGGTCTGGGATGAGCGCGAGGGCCAGGTGATCACCGTCCGCGACGACGCCCGCCTGCGCGACGCCGCCCATCGCTGGGCCGAATGGGACTCGCTTTGGGACGAAGAGAGCTTCGCCCCAGAGCCCATCCGCCACTCCGCCGCCGCCTGACCTTCCACCTCGGCTCCAAAGCCCGCACCGTCACGCCCCTCGGTCCCGGCCATCCATAACCGCCGAGCATGACCGGAAAGGCTGGTGTGGATCCCCGGTACGCATACGCGACCGGGGATGACGATCCGAGGGGATGGGGCGAACCGGCCATCGCCACACGCGATACCCTGCCCAGCGAAGCTGACTGATGAGGACCGCCGTCCCATCTCGGCGATCACTCGGGCGACAAAGGCCAAAACTATAATTGCGAATCATTCTTAGTAGCAATAAGCTTCGAGTCTGAGGAGCGCGCAGCCCATGCCACAGCCCGACGACATCGCCCCGGCCCAACTCTGCGACCTGCTGCAAGGAGAGCACATGCTGCTTTGGGCGTTCCGGGCCACGGCCTTCGGGGCCGGAGACTGCCCGCTCATCCGCCGCCAGTTCGAGGAGTCCTGCGGGCCGATGGGCGTCCAGGCCCTGACCGCCCTCGCGGTCTTTGTGCGCGAGTTGGGCCAGAGCGGTCGGCGCAAGGTGACGCTGGCCGCGCCCGGCTCCTACCGACTGACCCGCGACGAGAAATCGATCCTGGCCCTGTTCGCCGCCGCCCAGGCGGAGGACTATGCCCGGATGGAAGCCCACCTCGCCTGGCTGCTGGCCGACCAGCCGCGCGCACCGTTCCCCGCCGCGGCCTGCCTCGTCGCCCAAGCGCTGGAGATGCACGGTTTCGTCCTCCGGCTCCCGCCAGTCGAGGCCGCGCCGACGCCTTGCTCCATCCGGCACGACGACGTGGTGATCCCGTTCCGGCGGCGCGCCTCCTGATGGCGCAGATCGACCACCTGGTCTGGGCCGTCCCCGACCTCGACCGCGTCCGTAGCTAAGCACAATCACGCGTCGTCCAACCCGCGCAATTGCACGGCCTTGTACGTTCCGCCGCTGGCCCAGGAGTGAAATAACGCTGAGATCCGGCGCACGCCCCAGCCAAAGGAGGGCATGGTGCAAGTGGATCAATCTAAACTCGAGGCCTTCCAAGGCAAAATGGTCGGCGACATGGGCGCGGCCGTCTCCGCCGCCCTGGTCATCGTGGGCGACAAGCTCGGCCTCTACAAAGCCCTGACCGAGATCGGGGCCGCCACGCCTGGCCAGCTGGCCGCCGCCACCGGCACCTCCGAGCGCTACGTCCGCGAATGGCTCTCGGCCCAGGCCGCCGCCGAATACATCGACTACGACCGCGCCACCGGCCTGTTTTCCATGAACCCCGAACAGTCGGCGGTCTTCGCCGACGAAGGCGGTTCGGCTTTCATGGCCGGCGGGTTCGAACTGCTGGCCGCCATGTTCCGCGACGAACCGAAGGTCACGGCGGTCTTCAAAACCGGCAAGGGCATGGGTTGGCACGAACACGACGCCTGCCTGTTCCGCGGCACCGAGCGGTTCTTCCGCCCCGGTTACAACGCCAATCTCACCAGCGCCTGGATCCCGGCCATGGATGGCGTCGAGGACCGGCTGCGCGCCGGCGCGCGCGTCGCCGATGTCGGCTGCGGCCATGGCGCCTCGACGGTGCTGATGGCCCAGGCCTATCCCAACTCGCACTTCTACGGCTTCGACTATCACCCCGCCTCGATTGAACGCGCGCGGGAGGCGGCCAAGGAAGCCGGCGTGGAGGATCGCGTGGAGTTCGCCGTGGCCTCGGCCAAGGACTTCGACGGCGGCGACTACGACATGATCGCCATCTTCGACGCCCTGCACGACATGGGCGACCCGGTCGGCGCGGCCAAACATATCCGCGAGCACCTGACGCCCGGCGGCTCCTGGATGCTGGTCGAGCCCTACGCCAATGACGATCTGGCCGACAACCTGAACCCGGTCGGCCGGCTGTTCTATTCGGCCTCGACCATGATCTGCACCCCGGCCTCGCTCAGCCAGGAGGTCGGCCTTGGCCTCGGCGCCCAGGCCGGCGAGGCGCGGCTGAAAAAGGTGACGCAGGACGCAGGCTTCACCCGCTTCCGCAGGGCCACCGAGACGCCGTTCAACATGGTGTTCGAGGTGAGGCCCTAGACGTCTCGAATGTCGAGGCGCGCGGCGGCTGGTTCGTCTAGATTTCCGGTCATCGACGACCGCGAAAGGGGATCAAGAGATGAGCCAGCCGAGCCTGCCCTGGGAGGGCGGATGCCGCTGCGGACAGGTGCGGTTGAAGATCAGCGCGCCGCCGCTCGTGACCATGGCCTGCCACTGCGCCGGCTGCCAGAAGATGAGCGCCAGCGCCTATTCGCTCAGCGCCGCGATCCCCAGCGACGGGTTCGAAGTCATCCAGGGCGAGCCGGTGATCGGCGGCCTGCACGGCGCGACCCGCCACTACTTCTGCCCGCACTGCATGAGTTGGATGTTCACCCGGCCCGAAGGCGTGGACTTCTTCGTGAACCTGCGACCGACCATGCTGGACGACGCCAGCTGGTTCACGCCGTTCATCGAGACCTTCACCAGCGAAAAGTTGCCCTGGGCCGCCACCGGAGCTCCCCACAGCTACGAAGCCTTCCCGCCCTTCGAGGCGTTCGACGGCTTGATTCAGGGCTATGCCGAGCAGATAGCGAAGCAAGCTACCTGATCGGCGCCTACCCGATCAGGTGCAGCAGAGCCTGACGGCGCTGGGGATCGGTGCGGTGCGGGGGCGGCGGGAGGTGGGCCGAAAGATCGATCTGGCGCCTGAGACCCATTGGCGACGACAGGAACGTCAGCGCATGATGTGGACGAAGAGGAGCGCCCATGACTGCCCCGCCTGACGTCGTCCGTACCGATAGCCAATTCGAAATCCGCCTGGGCGACGCCGTCGCTTTCGCCGAGTACCGCGTGAAAGGCGACAGCATCATCTTTCCGCACACCGTCGTGCCGGAAGCCTTCGCCGGCCAAGGCGTTGGCAAACGCCTCGTCGAGACCGGCCTGGCCTACGCCAAGGCGCAGAACCTGCTGGTTCGTCCGCACTGCACGTTCTTCAAGGCCTACATCGCCAAGCGCCCCGAGTTGCACGCCATGGTCCATCCCGACGAGCGGGCCGCCCTGACCGCCGCCTGAGGAGAACCCTAGGCGCGCACCCAAACCCGCAAGGCGCCGAGCCTCGCAAAGCCATTGCGTTCAGCCGAGGCCAGATCGCCGCCGGCCTCATAGGCCACGACAGGCCGGCCCGGCGCCGACGCATCAAGCGCGTTCAGGAACGGCCAGCGCGATCCAAAGATATTGGTCACGCCGAGCACCCCGGCCGCGTCATAGGCGATGCCGCCAGAGCTCAGAGTCTCGGTCGCGTCGAACCCGCCCAGGATGGTCGCCCGCCGATCAGCCAACAGTTCGCGACGGAAAGTGCGCTCAGGGTTCTGGTCCTCGCCGCGCCAAGCGCGCTCCCAGGCGGCGAGGCCAGGCTCGTCCGCAATTTTCCGCCAAGCCAAGGTTTCGTCACCGGCCAGCGCTGACTGCGCGGCCCGCCAGAGCCAGCGCGCCTCAAACAGCGGCTTGAGCCCCGCAGCCTCTAGTTCGAGGCCGGCGAAACTGTCCTTCACGCTGAGGTCCAGGTCGGGATCGGCCCGCCGCAGGTCGGTGATGAAGCGGGCTTGGACGAGCGGGTCCGCCCCCAGTTCCACCGTAACGACGTTGGGATAGTATTGCGGGGTCGGACGCGGGCAGAACCACAGACCGTGGGCCCTCTCGACCGGCAGGCCGTGCGAGCGCCAGATCGCGGCGCACCACTCGGCGTTGTTGAGCGCCGCGATTTCGTCCCGTCCGTCGTGCATCCAATATCCCCTGCCGCTCTCATGGCGCCGTCGGAGGGGCTTGGCGACTAGTACCGCCAACCTGCCGGGTGCGGCGTCGTATCGCCTTCAAGGTCGAGCATCACCTCATCGACATAACACCAGCCCCACCCGTCCGGCGGATCATAGGTCTCGATCAGCGGATGGCCGGTGGCCTTGAAGTGGCGGGTGGCGTGCCGGTTGGGCGAGTCGTCGCAGCAGCCGACATGGCCGCAGGTCCGGCAGAGCCGCAGATGGACCCACCCCGATCCGATCTCCAGGCAGTCCTCGCAGCCATCGGCTGACGGGGTCACCACTTTCAGGAACGCCTCGTGAGTGCAGGTCATCGGGCCATCCAGTTTGCAAGGTTGCAGGCATCACGCTCCGTCGACCACGCCCGGATCAGGATGCTCAGCGGCGCAGCCATGGAACTTCCGATTGCCCGAAGGAACGCTAGCCCCCTGACCGCCAGGCGCAAGCCCCGGCCCCAGACCTCAAGCGGTCAGGCCCTGGATCTGCGCCGCCAGGCGGCGAACCCGCTCTGGCCCGCCCAGCATCTGGCGGTTCAAGCCGATGCGCTTGAACCAGAAGTGCAGGCCCAGCAGGTCGGTGATCCCCATGCCGCCATGCACCTCGGTCGAGGTGCGGGCGATGAACCGGCCGACTTCCGACAGGTGAGCCTTGGCGTGGGCGGCGGTCAGCGAGGCCTCGCCCGGCGCATCGTCGAAGGCGTAGGCCGCGTACCAGACCAGCGCGCGGCAAGGCTCCAGTTCGGCCGCCATCTCGGCGCACATGTGCTTCACCGCCTGGAACGAGCCGATGACGCGGCCGAACTGACGGCGCTCCTTGGCGTAGTCGACCGCCTTCTCGATCATCACCTGGGCGGCGCCCAGAGTATCGGCGGCCAGCAGCGTCCAGCCGGCGTCGCGCAGCGAGTCCAGCGCGTGGGCCCCGCCCTCCAGCCGCTCGGCCGTCACGCCCTCGAACCCGACCTCGCCCAGCGGCCGCGTCTGGTCGATGGTGGGCATGGCCGAGCGGGTCAGGCCCGCGGCGTCGCCGCGCACCAGATGCAGATCGCCGGCCCGGTCGGCGACGATGAAGATGTCGGCGATCAGGGCGTCGGTGACGAACAGCGCCTTGCCGCTCAGCTTGCCGCCCGAGGCCGTGACACCCGCGCCGTCGCGCGCGCCGGCCACCTGTTCGGCGATGGCGACGCCGGCGATGATCTCGCCCGAGGCGATCTTGGGCAGCCATTCCGACTGCTGGGCTTTTGATCCCGCCAGCCGCAGGGCCAGCGGCGCCAGCACATAGGCGCCCAGGAACGGACCTGGCGACACCGACCTGCCCAGGGCCTCGGCGGCCAGGGCGGCGTCCAGCAGCCTCAGGCCCAGCCCGCCGAACTCTTCGGGAATGACGATGCCGGCCAGGCCGAAGTCGGCCAGGGCCGAATGGATATCGGCGCCCTTGTCGGCGGGGTCGCCGGCGAAGCTACGCACCCGGTCCAGGGAACTCACGGCGGCCAGGGTGCGGACCAGGCTGTCCTGCATCAGGCGCTGGTCGGGAGTGATGGAGAAATCCATGTCAGACGCTCGCAAGCTTTGGTTCGCGCGGCAGGGCCAGGCCCCGCTCGGCGATGATGTTCTTCTGGATCTGGGCCGTGCCGCCGCCGATGATCAGGCCAAGGTCGAACATGTAGTTCCACTGCCAGCTGCCCTTGGCGCGCAGGTGCGGGCCGTCCTCGTAGAGCACGCCGAGTTCGCCCAGGGCGTCGATGGCCAGGGCCGCGATCTGGTGGTTGAGCTCGCAGCCCTGAAGTTTGACCACCAGCCCGGCCATGCCGGCCGGCTCGCCGGTCATCGAGGCGGTCAGCAGGCGCAGGCCGTTGAACTTCTGGGCCATCACCCGCGCCTGGAGCTGCATCAGCCGGTCGCACATCACCGGGTTGTCGATCAGCCGTTCACCGTCGACGCTCTCGGTTTTCATCAGCTCGATCAGCGAATGCATCCGCGCCTCGGTGGCGTTGGGATCGCCCAGCATGCCGCGCTCGTGCTTGAGCGTCGCATTCGCGACGAACCAGCCCCGTCCGCGCCCGCCGACCACCCCGCTCTGCGGCACCCGGACGTCGGTGAAGAATACTTCATTGAACTCCGCCGACCCGGTCATGGTCTTCAGCGGCCGCACCTCGATCCCCGGGGTGGTCATCGGGAACAGGATGTAGGAAATTCCGTCATGCTTAGCGGCGTCTGGCTCGGTCCGCACCAGGCAGAAGATCATGTCGGCCTGGGCCGCGGTGCTGGTCCAAATTTTCGAACCCGAGATGACGAAGTCATCGCCGTCCTCGACCGCCTTGGTCTGAAGCGAGGCCAGGTCCGATCCGGCGCCGGGTTCGGAATAGCCCTGGCACCAGACGACCTCGCCGCGCAGGGTCGGACCGATCCATCGGGTCTTCTGTTCTTCCGAGCCCACTTCCAGCAGGGTCGGGACCAGCATCGAGATGCCCTGATTGGCGAAGCCGCGCGGGGCGCCGACGCGGGTGAACTCCTCGGCGATGATCCGGGTCTTCAGGATGTCCGGCTCGGCGCCGTAGCCGCCATAGGCCTTGGGGATGGTGCGCGCGGCGTAGCCGTTGTCGATCAGCAGCCGCTGCCATTGCAGGGCCGCCTCGCGCGGCCGTGCGCTGGCCTCGCCCGCATAGTGATCGTGATGGGTGTCGAGAAAGGCCCGCACCTCGTCGCGAAACGCTTCCATCTCGGGCGTGAGCCTCAAGTCCATCGGTGTTCTCCCGCCAATCGTTGCGCCTAGGCGAGCATTCCAGGTCGCCCGCCGCAAGTGTGACCCGGCGGAAGCGCGCCCGTCACCCTGGAAGACCAAGGCCGCCGACGACATACCCATCTTTGGATTTATTCTCAGATTGAACTTTACACCAACATGAAACGCCGGTTGTCCAATCTCCCGTAACTACAGCGCCGGCGGCGACGTCCGCTGAATCCGGCGGCGCGGCGCCAGGCGGCCCTCGCGTGCCAGATTGTCGCACCAGACCCCCAACCTCCCGCTTTTGCTGGAAAACCGGCATCGATCGCCGAACGCGGTAACGTTTTCTTCAAGAGCCCGCCGCTACCGACACCACACGCGCTGGAGGGGGCAAGGCTCGATGCAACTCCCCGGCGCCAAGAAATCAAAAAACCAAAACCGAAGCTGTTGGAAGTCGATCGTCCGTAAATTCAGATCAATCGAGTGAAAGAGAACTCGATAACCCGGACGAGAGAGTTTTCCATGAGGCGTTACTGAATGTAGCGCCATGCCGCGTCAGCGCAGGTCATGACCCGCGCGGCGCGACGCGCTAAAAAACTGAGGAAGAGCAGTGCTGTTCGATAACCTGAAGATATCTCGCAAGCTGGCGATCGGCTTCACCGCCGTCACCCTGACCATGGCCGGCATGGGGGGCGCTATGCTCGTGAACCTGCGGGTCCTCGATAACGCCCGCCTGGAGATCAAGGGGGGCCGCGAGACCCTGGTCGCCCTCAACGAGGCGAAGTTCTACCTGACCCGCCAGGAGAACAGCTACCGCGGCTATCTGCTGACCCAGGACGACTACTACATCGAGCGCGTCGACCGGCACCGGGCGAACTTCAAGCAGCGCCTCGATACGGTGCGCCCCCTGATCGACGGTTCTCCGGACCTGCTCGCCAAGCTCGACGTGGCGGCCGAGGGGGCCGACCGCTGGCACGCCGAGGTGGTCGAGGCCGGCATTCGCCTCAGCGCCGATCCCGCCACCCTGCCGCAAGCCGTGGCCATGGTCGGGCCGGACGGCCTGGCCGATCAGGTGATCTCGCCGGTCGAGGACGCGATGGACGCCATCCTCACGGCTGAGTTGGCGCAGATGGACAAGCTTCAGCAGCTGCAAATCACGTCGACACGCAACGCCTACGCCTCGCTGGTCGTCGGTCTGGCGCTAGCGGTGATGATCGCCATCGGTCTGGGCATGCTGCTCACCCGTATGATCGCCGGGCCGGTGAACGCCATGACCGCGGCCATGCGTCGCCTGGCCCAGGGCGACTTCACCGCCGTCATCCCCGCCATGGGCCGCAAGGACGAGGTCGGCCAGATGGCCGAGGCGGTCTCGGTCTTCAAGGAAGCCGGCATCGACAAACTGCGCCTTGAGAAGCAGGCCGCCGAGCAGGCCGCCGCCACCGAGGCCGAACGCGCCCGCAACGAGGCGAGCCGCGCCGCCGCCGTCCAGGAACAGGCCGACGTCGTTCAGGGTCTGGCCGAGGGTCTGGAACGCCTGAGCCAGGGCGATCTCACTCATCGCATCACCCGCGACTTCCCGGCCGACTACGTGAAGCTGCAGAACGACTTCAACGCCGCCATGGGCCAGCTCCAGGACGCCATGAGCGTGGTGATCGGCAATGTCGGCGGCATCCGTAACGGCGCCGGCGAGATTTCGACCGCCGCCGACGACCTGTCGCGCCGCACCGAGCAACAGGCCGCCAGCCTGGAAGAGACCGCCGCCGCGCTCGACGAGATCACCGCGACGGTCAACAGGACCGCCGCCGGGGCCAAGACCTGCGCTCAAGTCGTGCTCGCCGCCCGCGGCGACGCCCAGACAAGCGGTGAAGTCGTGCGGCAAGCGGTCGCGGCGATGAGCGAAATCGAAGAATCGGCGCAACAAATCAGCCAGATCATCGGGGTGATCGACGAAATCGCTTTCCAGACAAACCTGCTGGCGCTGAACGCCGGAGTCGAGGCCGCCCGGGCCGGCGACGCCGGCCGCGGCTTCGCCGTCGTCGCCTCCGAAGTGCGGGCCCTGGCTCAGCGATCGGCCGAAGCCGCCAAGGAAATCAAGACCTTGATCTCGTCCTCCACCCAGCAGGTCGGCCAGGGCGTGCATCTGGTCGGCGAGACCGGCGACGCCCTCCAGCGCATTGTCGGCCGGGTGGCGGAGATCGACAGCCTGGTCGGTGAAATCGCCGCCAGCGCCCTGGAGCAGGCGACGGGCCTGGCTGAAGTCAACGGCGCCGTTAATCAAATGGATCAGGTCACGCAGCAGAATGCGGCCATGGTCGAAGAATCGACAGCCGCCAGCCATGCCC